>NZ_JBFUIA010000001.1:0-419529 GCF_056402115.1 Mucilaginibacter sp. P4_C11
ATAGAAAAGAGTTTATTCTATGGTACTTGTTCCTCAAGAATAAACAAAATGGCAATAGGTTTTCTTAGCCATATTTGAACTCTACCATGAATAAAAAAAGCCGGACTTTCGTCCGGCCATGGTATCGTTCGCAAATATTATTGCTGGCAGGTTGCACCTCTGCAGAGCCTGGGTACTCTTATATCTGCATTTGCTATATACTGCTTTTTTTAACTAATTCCACCAACTATTTTTGGCATCATTACCATTTAAAACAATTATAACAAGAAAGCCATCGCTTTTTACAGTTGATGGCTTTGTTGTTTTTAGACATCAGCTTTTCTTTTCAGGCACCTTTGCACCTTCTTTACGGGCTTCTGATAAACCAATAGCTACAGCCTGTTTCTTGCTGGTCACTTTTTTACCGCTGCCGCTTTTAAGTTTCCCCTCTTTCATTTCATGCATGGTTTTCTCAACTTTTTCACCTGCTTTTTCTGAATACTTTGCCATAATATTTACGTTTAGATAGATATTTTAACCAAAGCAAAATAAAGGCCAATTTTTGACGCGCAATTTGCTGTTTACAATTTTTAGCCGACTTTTGATTGTTATTAAAATTGTCGCGCTATGTTGAATAAATATCTTGTTTTCTAAATATCCGATGATCAACTTTAAACGTGCCGACCATTTCCAGATTGTTGTACCACCCGAACGCCTGGAAGAGGCAAGGATTTTTTATAACGATGTAATAGGTCTTGAGCCAATTGAACGGCCTAAGTTCCGATCGAAAGGTTATTGGTTTAACATCGCCAATATTCAGCTGCATTTAAGTACAGAGGAAGCCATGCCCCGCACATCGAGGCATAACGCGTTTGAAATAAGTGACATTGTCGCGGCACGCCGGCATTTGCAAAACCATGGGGTGGAGTTTATGGAAGAACCGGTGATTCCGGGCCGGGAACGTTTTTCATTTATCGACCCTTTTGGTAACAGGATAGAGTTATTGGAAATGTTGCAGTAACATATTACTGCGCCAGCGCATCTTCCAGTTGCTTAATTAAAACATCACGTTTCATTGGATAGCCGGCTTTTGATTGCTCATACGTACCATCTTTTTTGATGACTACATAAGTTGGATATGCCCTACCTCCTACCTTAGTCATAATATCCTGCGAGAGGGAACTGTTAGCCAAAATGTGTGTTCCTTTCAAATCAAAGTATGCAATAAGGCTTTTCCATTCCTTTTCATGCTTTGTATCAGAATTTGCTATATACACATAGCTTAGGCCCCTATCTTTAAAATGTTCTTTAATGGCAGCACTGTTTTTGCCAATCTCTTTCCTGCAGGGGCCGCACCATGTTCCCCACATATCCAACAATATGGTTTTGCCTTTATTAAGTGCCAGTACTTCATCAAATGTATTCAGCTTAGTTCCGTTATCCGTAACAAAAATCATTTCGGCTGTTAAACCTTGTTGCAGCCTTTTTACCATTGCATCAACCGAAGGGCCAAACCATTCTATGTACCTACTATCGGGATATTGCTGTTTAAAGCGGTTAAAAATAGCAGCCACATTTTTAGGATCGCTTTCATTCATTGCTTCATCAAACAGCACTCCATATAAGTATTCGGCTGCTTTGCCGCTGAACTGCTTATTAATTATTTTTTCTTTTAGCAGGTTTTGCTGATCCTCGTTAAACAACTTCTTTCCCGATGTAGTATCTGTATTATACCACTCCTTATAAAACGTCATCGGATTTTTATTGCTTTCGTTCCAAAGCCTCTCTTTTTCACGCGTTAAAAATGTCCTGATCAAATAAGAATAGGTTTTGGAATTTATAGCATCACTATTGTTTAACTTAACCTGCTTAAACAAGCTATCAGTTATCACTTTCCATTTTGAAAAATTACGATCATAAGCCTCACGAATCCTAAATTTATTTTCCTCTTTAAACTCGTAATATGCACTTATGGCGTAATATGCCAGGTTAGAGTTTGTGGCTTTTATAAAGGTGGCGGTAGGCTTATACTTTTCATAATATGCTGCAACGGCAGTTTGATAATTTTTTTCCTGTTGTTTGATAACGGCTATAATTCGGTTTGGGATTGTATCGCCATAAAAGCTTTGCATATCTGTGCTTAACATACCACCTAACAACGGCTGATTATTATTTGCTCCCTTACCTGTTACTACAAATTCGTTTCCTTTTTTGGCAAAATCGGCTTTAAACAAAATGTCATCACCTGGCGATACGAAAAAAGTAAACTTCAAAAAGTTACGGCTAACGGTATCCTTGTTGCAATAAAGTGTAATGAACTGTGGTTCAGACAAATCGAAGGTATAAGTCGCGGTGTATTCTTTACTTAAAGTGACCTCATCGCCCCCTTTTTTCAGGTAATCAAAAGTAAAGCCGTTGTGGTTTGCGATATAACAACTATGGCTGGTGGAATTAGCAACTGCGATATGCAAAACCGCATTTTGGGCAACTGAAGTTTTAAAGAATAACTGTGTTATTGCAAATGCGATAAGGAGTTTGTTCATAAGGCCGGATTTTAAATATTGACAACAATGTATATAACTTCAATATTCAAATAAAATTATAATGCCAGTTCAATATTGGGGTCCCAATACACCGTTTTAAAATCCTGCACCTGGTCGTCAGTTACTTTTACGCCTTCGCTTTCCAGCATCTCCTGCATGGTATTACCCCCGAAATGAAACTTGGCGGTAAGCAATCCCTGCCTGTTTACAACCCGGTGCGCCGGTACGGGCGGATTGGCCCTGCCTGCCGCCTGCATAGCATACCCAACCATGCGCGATGATCCCTTGGTACCCAAATAAGATGCTATAGCACCGTATGACGTTACCCTTCCCCTGGGTATCAGCCGGGCCACCTGGTATACTTTATCAAAAAAATTAATATCGTCCATTTTAAAAGCTTAAAACCGAATACTTAAGGCTAAAAGCTTTAAGTCGCCTGGTGTTATTACTGCCACATTTTGAATTTCAAAGCTTTAGGCCTTCGGCTTTAAGCTTCTGTGTTATTCAAACGAAAACTTAAGATAATTAATGTTCTTGTTATCCTTCAAATATTTTTTCTCGTAATAGGTTTTTATCGATAAAACATCATCGGCATATGGCGAATGATAAAGATCCTCAGTACGGATGTGTAGTTTTAATTTCAGCTCTTCAATCTTTTCGGCTGTGTAGGCATGCAGGCCATCGTTATCGGTTTTAAGGTTAACGCAGCCCCATGGTTTTAGTATCCTGATATATTTATCTAAAAAGCGTGGAGAGGTTAAGCGTTTTTTTTCGCGGCTTAGTTGCGGCTGCGGGTCGGGAAAGGTAATCCAGATTTCGTCTACTTCGCCATCGGCAAAATAATCCAGCAGGTTTTCGATCTGAATGCGTAAGAAAGCAACATTGGGTACGCCATCTTCAATAGCAGTTTTTGCGCCACGCCAAATGCGGTTGCCTTTATAATCAATACCAATAAAATTTTTATCAGGAAAAAGCTGGGCCAGGTTTACTGTGTATTCACCTTTGCCGCAGGCCAACTCTAAAACTACCGGGTTGTCATTATTAAAAAAACCTTTGCTCCACTCCCCTTTAAAAGGTTTGCCTGCATCCAGTTGTAATACATTGATAAAGGTATCAATCTCTGCAAATCGCTTTAACTTATCTTTTCCCACTTTATAAAATAAAGTGCAAAAATAACTTTTTCTGCTAATTGAGCGGGGTGGCGTTTAAAATACCTTTAAACTACCGGGCCGGCAATTGGCTTTTTATAGGGCTCGGGCTTGTATTCGTCCTTGCTTTTCTTTTTGGTGAATTTTTCAAAAAGGCCTTTTACTGTACCCCAAACGCCCGAAACAGAGTCTTCATTAACATAGTTGGATGCCTTTTGCGATACCAACCCTACCAAAGTTTTAACCAAAAAATTGGAATTTTTAAACAGCGTTTTATTTAAGGTAAGCGGAATCACAAATCTGGATATAAGGTTTATAATATCCGGATGAAAAAGGCCTGGGTTGCGGACACCATCGCTATCAACTGAACGCGGAAACAACGACATAACAGATGAAAATATGGCAGAAGGGCTGCTTACCCTTGCCCGTAAAGCGGTGCTTTGCTGGCTCTCGAGCGTTTTAAGCCTGAATATTTCATCCTGTAAATCGTTTATACTTCTTATCTGATAGCTCATGATGTTTACCTTTTAAATATTTTTTGAATAAAAATATTGGCCAATGGTTTTTCTATGCGGCTTTTATTCAACTTAATAATGATAGCGATAATTAAATAAATAAGGGCAACGCATCCAAAGCCCATCCAGTTGGAATGCAGTACATCGGCCAGGTAAAACGCCAAGGTTAGGCTGGCAAATATAAAGAAGAGCACCATCCCTATTACCACAACAACATCGGTAATAACGCTTGCTAAAATGGAGGTGCCATTTTCAATAGCCTCATATTTTAAAAGCTTAAACCGTGTTTCGGCGTATTCCCTTAACTGATCAATAATTGGTGGTAGTGGTGGTGGAGTTTCTTTTTCGGCTTCCATAGGTGTTTGGTTTAATAATTTTATAATCCGGATAATTCAATACGATGAATTATCCGGGTTGTTTAAATAAAATTATGCGTGTTCCAAATCGTCCTGGTACTCTTCTTCAGCACCACGAATTTTTGATTTAATATTCTCAACCACTTTGTCTTTTAAGCCAACCAGGTTATCAATCTCAGCAGCGGCAGTTTCCTTAATGGAGTCGCCAAGATTTTTTAATGATTCAGTAAGCTTGTCGCGAGTTTCCCCACCTTTATCGGGTGCAAATAAAATGCCTAAAGCCGCCCCTGCTGCCAAGCCCGCAAGCAATGCAACAACTACTTTTGTGTTATCATTCATTGTAATATAAATTTAAAGTTGAACATTTGATTGATTAATACTAATACCTTGCCAAATATCATCAATTGTATTATTTGTATGCTAATTGTGTGTAAATAGTTTTTTTGTCAGTTATTTTTTGGTTATGTGTTTACAAAACTGTTCAATGCCTGTCAGTTTTCTGTTGCTGTGTTAATCCGCTCGAGCCTGTCGGCAGCCATGCGGTTGGTTTCATATATTTCCAACAGTAACAAAAAGTAAGATAGCAAAACCGGACCAAAAACCAGGCCCAAAATCCCAAAAAGAGGCAGCCCAATAAACACGCCGATGATGGATATAATTGGGTGCGTATTGGCCACCCGCTTATTGATAATCATCCTTAAAAAATTGTCAACATTGCCTATAAATAACAAGCCATACGCCAGTAATGCAACACCTTGCCAGTTATGCCCCTGCGCAAACAACAAAATACTTGCAGGTATGCACAATGTAGGCGCCCCTACTACCGGCAAAAACGAAATAAATATGGCTATAACCCCCCAAAAAACCGGATCGGGAATGCCGAATATTAAAAATCCGTTGGCCAGCAAGGCACCCTGGGTAACAGCTATGATTCCTTGTCCTAAAACGTTAGAATAGGTAGAATCGCGTAGGGCAGCTGCAAATTTTAATGCATGTTGCTCTCTGAACGGTGCGTATTTTAACAAACCCGCTTCAAACTCGCGCATTTGCGTAAGCATAAAATACAAAATAAAATACAAAACCAGCAAGGTAAGAATAATGCTTGCCGCACTGCTTAATATAGATGGGAATAGGCTGGTGCCAAATGAGCCTAATTTTTGGAGCGTATCTTCGGCAAAATGGGGCTGATTAAGGTTAGCAGCAGCAAAAGCATCAATTTTTGTAGTCCACTGATCAATGGGCAGGTCTTTAATGTTAATGCTCGATATTTTCCCCACCACCATAATACTCAGGATGAGGAAAGGTATAACAATGATAATTAGCGATGTAAAAATAATGATAAGTGCCACCAGCGACTTTGGCCATTCGCGCTTCTCGGCCAAGTTAACATACAACGGCCTGAAAATAACATACAATACAATAGCGCCAAGTATACTGCTGAATAAGCCGCTGAGCGCGTAAAGCAAGAAACACCCCAGCACTATAATACTGGCCAGGATAATGTTATTGCGTTGTTTGTAGTTAAAAATTGACATGGGTGATAAGAATCAAGATATCAGATCCAAAAATCAAGAAAGAAAATCGTAAACTGTTGCCTTGATTCCTGACTCATGGTTCTTGATCCTATCCTTAAAATTGAGACAAAAAAAACGCTAAAAAGTTTCAGCGTTTTTAAAAAGTATTTTGGCCACAATTTCCTTATTCTGCATCGTTTAACAGCTCGTTTATTTTTTTGGCGCTTGTGTCAATCATTTCTATAAAAAATAAGCCCTCGTCGTTTATATCCGGCAATTCGTACTTTAATTGTTCTAATGCCAGGTGCACGTTTGAAAGCTGGTTTCTTATATCATGCTTCAATTTGCGCAGTTGGTCATCTTCGCCGTCCTTTTCCTGTTCCTGCAAATCCATCGTATTACTTCAGGTTGATGGCTTTCATTTTATTATACAAGGTTTTCCTGTCAATCTTCAAAATCTCGGCTGCCCTGGTTTTGTTAAAATTCACTTCCCTTAAAACGCGAATAATTGTTTCATACTCAGCTTCAAGTGCGGCATTTTTTAAATCGTGCCGGTTTTCTTTAACATCGGGCAGCTCAAACGATGACAACGGCGCATAAGCAGATTGGTCAAAGGATGGGGTTTTGAAGTTCGATATCTCCAGCGGCAGGGCTTTCATGGTAATCTCGTTATCTTCGGCCAGCAATGCCGCCCGCCTGATTACGTTTTTAAGCTCTCGGATATTACCCGGCCAGCGGTAATTCATAAAACAATCAATAACCTCGGGCGCAAACGCATCTACATTACGGCCCAGTTCGTTGTTGGCTATTCTTAAAAAATGTTCGGCCAGCAACATAATATCACCGCCCCGCTCGCGCAGTGGCGGCATATAAATGGTAAACTCATTAAAGCGGTGGTACAGGTCTTCCCTGAATTTGCCTTTGCTAATACCCTCCTGCAGGCTCTCGTTGGTGGCTATAATAATACGTACATCAAGGTCAATTTCTTTGGTACTGCCAATCCTTTTAACCTTGCGCTCCTGAACGGTGCGCAGCAGGGCGGCCTGTATTTCGTATGATAGGTTACCAACCTCATCCAAAAACAAAGTACCGCCGTTGGCCATTTCAAAGTGGCCTATCTTGGTGTATAAAGCACCTGTAAAAGAACCTTTCTCGTGTCCAAAAAACTCACTGGCGGCCAGTTCTTTTGTTAACGAACCGCAATCCATGGCAATAAAAGGCTGGTTATGGCGCGGACTGTTCAGATGGATGCTTTTAGCAACCGATTCTTTACCTGTACCGCTCTCGCCTAAAATAATTACGCTATAGTTTGTTGGGGCTACCAGCTCAATCTGCCTCAGTAATTCTTTAGAGGCCTTGCTGGTGCCAGCCACAAATTCACCGGCAAATACTTGCTTTTTAGCTTCTTTGCTTTTCGACTTATCGGCAACTACCGTTGCGGCACTTTCCGACTCTTCAACTAATGCGTAGTGGGTTTCAAAAGCTTTATTGATCGTATTTAAAATTTCGTCGGGATATAATGGCTTGGTGATGTAATCATAAGCGCCCATTTTAATAAGTTCAACAGCCATTTTTATATCCGAGTAGCCGGTTATAATAATTACCCCGGTTTTTGGATACTGCGTCTTAATATTCCGAAGCATTTCGCGGCCATCGGTATCCTCCAGCCTGAAATCGCACAGTACCAGGTTATAATCGCCAACTTTAAGTGCTTCCATCCCGCCGGTACCGCTTGATGCGGTGCTTACATCAAAGCCGTTGCGAATTAAAAATTTAGATAGCAGTAAGGCTACATTAACTTCATCATCAATGATGAGGATTTTTTTCATATCGGTTACTACAGTGGTAAAATGTATTAAAGGCGTTAAATTACAAACAATGTAGCTATTTGTACGATTTTATTGAATTATAGTTGTCTCATTGGTTAAAAAAATATCCACAAAAAGCAAAAAGAGGCAACCATAACTGGCCGCCTCTTTCGTTTTTTCAGGTAAAAGTAGGATCGATATTAAAAACCGTAGGCTACACGTACACCTATAAAATTTACTTTGCTTGCATCAACACCGGTCGCAAATTTGGTAGTTGCTTCGTAACGTACACCGGCATCAATAAAGCTGCTTTTGCTTACCGGGAACTGAACACCAATTTGCGGAGCGTAAACAAACGCGGTTGATTTGTTGGCACCCAAATCAGATTTGTTTAACAAAAATGCGGCACCTGCTTCGCCCTGTACATAAAAGTTTTCGATAGGAAAGAATTTTAAACCGGCCTTAACTGGCAATAATTTAAAATCGGTAACATCGGCATTGGCAACACCACCAATATTCTTTTTGCCAAAAACATTGTTGTATCCTGCGTTAATAGTTACAAATAACTGTTGTTTGTAAACCGGGATATCTGCCTGTAACGATCCGCCTAAGTTCCATTTGTAATTATCTTTAAAGTTGCCTACAGGAATACCCGCATCAACGCCAATGCTGTAACGAATGCCACCCGGGGTGGTTGTTGTAGTAGAAGTTGTTGTGGTAGTAGTTGTTGTTTGAGCTGATGCGCCAAGACCTAAACCGGCAAAAGCTAAAATTAAAGCTGAAATTTTGAATGAATTTTTCATAACAATTGTTGTGTTTTGATTTTGTTTTGTTTTAAACACAAGGCAAATTAAAGCACCAGAACACATATCATTTTTCATCCCAAAGTCATGTGTATTTAACCGTTTGATTGACAATAATTTATTTTTTGACCAATAAGGTACAATAGTCAGACTACTGTAAAATAGCTTTTGAATTGCTTTTTCAATGTCAGAATTAACACTGGCTTAACAAGGGGTTTGGGGTTACAGAATGGTATTTTCTGCGTAAAAAGTACTTTCGAAGAAAAAACTTCGAAACCATGGCATCCATCTATGCTTATAATGCGAAGGAAAAAAACATCGTTATTGTTTTCTTTTCCTGGTGCTACCTCTGTAAGGGCTACATGCTCCTATAACCCAATGTAATTGTTTGAAACTGGATTCCATCTGTCTTACCGGTTTTTGAGGATTTTTAAGCGGGCGACTGGTTAAATTAAAGCCTTCTATAACTAAATCACGGCACCCAACTACACAACAATCAACAAAAATCATTATTTTAGCAGCTCTTATGAACAACAATATCGTAGTAGCAATTGATGGTTATTCATCATGTGGTAAAAGTACTTTAGCAAAGGCTTTAGCAAAAAAACTTCATTTTATTTATGTGGATAGCGGCGCAATGTACCGGGCCGTGGCGTTGTACTTTCTGCGTAATAACATCGATTTGGCCAACCAGGAACAGATTGCCGATGCGCTGAACAACATCCATCTTAACTTTCACTCCAGGGATTACCAAACACACATTACCCTGAATGATGAAGAAGTATCTGACGAGATACGCCAGATGCATGTGGCCGAAAAGGTAAGTACCATTGCAGCAATACATGCAGTGCGCGTTGCCATGGTAAAACAGCAGCAGCGCATGGGCAAATCAAAAAACATTATTATGGATGGCCGCGATATTGGCACCGTTGTATTCCCGAATGCGCAGGTAAAGCTGTTTATGACTGCCGACCCAAAAATCCGTGCCGAGCGCCGGTATAAAGAGCTGTTGCCTACAAACCCCGAAATAACTTTAGAAGAAATTTTTGATAACCTGGCCCACCGCGATTACCAGGATACCACCCGCAAGGAAAGCCCGTTGACGCGTGCTGAAGACGCTATTATTTTGGATAATACCGACCTGAGCCCAGACGAACAACTGCTATTCGCGCTTAGCCATATTGAACCTTTCCTGGCCGATTAAAGCCAGGTTACTATTTATCGCAAATATTGTCATTAACCCCGGCCTAAAAAAGTGGCCGGGCAATCTAATCTTCTATAAATCGTACGGTTGGTACACCAAAACGATTCAAAAAATCAACGCCTTCGTCGCTGCCGATGCCTTTGTATTCGGCGTATGATTTATCAAAATAAACTTTGGTAATGCCGGCCGAATAGATAAGACGCGCACAGGCAATACAAGGCGAAAGCGTGGTATATAAGGTTGCTCCCTCCAGCTTTGCGCCGCTTTTTACGGCGTATAAAATCGCGTTTTCTTCGGCATGCAACGCTAATGAGCAGCTTCCTTTTGAATCGCGTGCGCAGCCCTGGCCCGGCCACTCCTCGTCGCAGTTATGCGTACCCGCAGGCGGGCCGTTGTAGCCGATGGATATAATACGCGTGTCCCGGGTTAAAACAGCACCTACGTGGGCTTTAACGCAGTGCGAGCGTTTAGCGAGGTCGGTTGCCAGGTTCATGAATATCGAATCAAAACTTGGTTTCATAAATTAAATCATTGGGTCATTAATGCCATTGGGTCATTAAATCAGTGAAAATGACTTAATGACCCAATGGCTTATAACGGCATTAAAAATTAGTGGCCTGCAGCAACTTCAACATGGTCAAGGTCGATACCCTGGCTACGCAATTCGCGGCTTACTTTCCAGGCGAAATACGCAAGGTACGCGAAGCCTATTACAGGCACAATATATGAAAAGTGTATACCGCTCATACCTGGTATAACGTTACCTGCACCATCAGCAACTTTGCCCTGGAGCGGAGGGATGATAGAGCCCCCCAAAATCATCATGATCAGGAACGCGGAGCCCTGGCTTGTGTATTTTCCCAAACCCGTAATAGCCAAAGAGAATATGGAAGGCCACATAATGGAGCAGCACAGTCCACCACTAATGAAAGAAAACGTTGCAACTTTACCTGTGGTAAATAACCCAACCAACATAAATGCTACGCCTAATAAGCCCAATACAGATAGTGTACGTGTAGGTTTTTGTTGACCAATAAAGAACGCAACAATAAGAATTGCTACACATGCTGCATAACCATAAAGGTTACTTACGTTTACGCCGGTGGCAGCGTTAACTAATAATACTATACCAAACGCTATAAAAGGTATCAGAATGGTTAACACATATTTAACCGTTTTGGATAAGTTAAACGCGCCTATAGCACCGGCAAAACGACCGATCATCAAACTACCCCAATACAATGAAATATAAGGCGCTATATCCGATTCTTTGAACGAACCGAACTCAGGCGTTTTTAATAACGATCCCATATTGCTTTGAATAGTAACCTCGGTACCTACATAAGTAAATATAGCCAGCATACCCAGAATTAGTTGCGGGTACTGCATCGCGCCCCAACCTTCTTTGCTTTTTTTAGCGGCAAAAATAGTTCCCACCAGCGTTAATACAATAATAGCTAATGATGCGTATACAAAATACTGGCTTTTTATGTGATCTGAAGACAGCAACTTATTAAGATAGGCGCTCAACGGATCGGCTGCCAATATTAAACAGAACGCCAAAAACATAATTAAAAGCGGAGTATTGGCCTTAGGGCTTGGTTCAATTTTTTCATCGCTGGTAACCTTTGGTAAATTCGAAAACCAAAAGAAGATAGCTACGGCAATAAATAAACCGGCAAGCATGTAGTAAAGGTTATTTACGGAGGAGATTTGAACATCTTTTGCATCAATTTTAGCCGCAGCCGACCCAAACAAAATTATACCTACAACTACGGGGCCTAATAAACCACCAATATTATTAATACTGCCCGCAAAATTTAATCGGTTTGAGCCAGTTTCCGGTGGCCCAAGGGCAACAACGAAAGGGTTTGCAGCAGTTTGTTGTAATGAAAAGCCAACAGCTATAATAAAGAACACTGCTAATATTAAACCGAATGAACCTGATGCTATTGCAGGGACCATTCCCAAAGCGCCGACCGCCGATACAATCAATCCTAAAATAATACCATTTTTATAACCCATTTTATTCATAATATCAACCTTGCTGATAGATGAAGCAAAATAAAGTATTAATGAACCTATAAAATAACCGCCATAAAAGGTAAAATCAATCAACTGTGATTCAAACTGGGTTAGATGAAAGTGTTCTTTACAAAAAGGTATGAATACACCGTTGGAGGCGGCTAAAAAGCCCCAAAAGAAAAATACAGTTATTAGCGTGTAAAGTGCCGAACTGTAACTTTTAGCATTGTTTTGTTCCATTTTAAAATTAGGTTATACAGAATAGATTTTGAATCGTTAAACATAATTGATTTTTTGTAAAACTGGTCATACTATTTTAAATTAAAATAAATCACAATTTTAAGTTTCGTTGTTTATGAGATAAAATTGCATATTCGCATTGTTCAAAAATGAACAAAGCCTAACTTAATGATAAAAGCCATTATTTCGGGAATTGGGTTTGGATTAGTGTTGACTGTTATTACTGGCCCGGTCTTTTTTGCGCTCATTAAAACCAGCATCGAAAAAGGTTTCCATGCAGGTGTAGCCCTTGCCCTCGGTGTTGTAACCAGCGATGTAGTATTTGTTGGTGCGCTACTCTTCGGTTCGCAATATATAGATGTATCTGATCATGCTAAACTGATTGCAGGCGTTGTTGGCGCTGTAATATTGTTTACCCTTGGGCTGTACTATATGTTCAAAAAAGCCGAGGTAAACTACGATAACAAGGCAACAAATATCAACAAGGCAGGCTACTTTTTCAAAGGCTTTCTGATGTGCATCTTCAACCCCACGCTGTTATTCCACTGGACGGTTGTTATCGGCGCGGCGAGTACCACTTTCCTGGTGGGCACGCCCCATCGGTCATTCCATATAGCTGTTATGTTTTTAACTATCCTTGTTGTACAGTTTGGTATGGATACCATTAAAGCTTTTTATGCCGATAAGCTGCGCGACAAAATTTCGGTTAAACTCATTCACCGCCTTAACGAAGTGGCCGGTATAGCGTTAATAATCGCCTCATTGGTACTGATCGACAAACTGGTTACGCACTTCATCTTCGCGGCACCGGCAGGGTCATGAGGCCCCCCAGCCCCCTGAAGGGGGAGCTTTTTTATTGGTTAAGCGTCCTCGCAATTGCTTAGTGCCTTATAATGACATGATTGTAATGCGTTGACTATCAACGTTGATTTTTTTACGTAGAGACGTAATATTTTGCGTCTCCCGCATGCAAATCAAACCTTGCAAATCTGCTTGCCTGGCGGAGACGCAAAATATTGCTTCTCTACATTAAACCCAATTTACAATCATGTCATTACTGTTTTTTCAGGTTAGCCTGATGTTTACTCGCAATGACATAGCTTAATTTTATCACTCCTCCTTCAGAATTCATCCCGAAATCCGACAATTCAGAATAATCTCGTTTTAATTTTGATGAAAACACCCAAAAAAGCACAAAAAAGGCGACAAGTATAAACTCATCGCCTCCATATAATTTCACTCCCCCTTCAGGGGGCCGGGGGGCCTCACTTACATATAAGCCCTTTGGTTTTTACCTTCCATCCAGTTAACAAAGGCGCGGTTAACAACTTTGTTACCACCTGGGGTTGGGTAATCGCCGCTGAAGTACCAGTCGCCGGTATGGTCTGGGCAGGCTAAGTGCAGGTTATCTAAGGTTTGATAAATTACCTGTACTTCGCATTTTATTTCTTTAGGTGTGATGATCTGCGCTATACGGTCAGATACCTGCTGATCGGTAAATAACTCGTATATGGCTTTTACATGGTTTTGTACCTTCTCTTTAGGCAGCTTAATGCTGTCTTTACATTTCTGGTAAACATCTAAAATCACATCTTCCCTGTCCATTTCCTTTAACAGGCTAATGGCAGCCTCAAAAGCAACAAACTCACCCATACGCGACATATCTATACCATAGCAGTCAGGGTAACGGATTTGCGGCGCCGATGATACAACTACAACCTTGGTAGGGCCAAGCCTGTCCAGTATCTTCAGGATACTTTGTTTAAGCGTGGTACCACGAACGATCGAATCGTCTAATACTACCAGGGTATCGGTATCACGTTTTATTAAACCGTAGGTGGTATCGTAAACGTGGGCAACCATTTCGCTACGGTCAGCATCCTGGGTGATGAAGGTTCGCAGTTTAACATCCTTAATAGCTATTTTTTCAACGCGTGGTGCCAGTGCAAGTAATTCGGTAAGCTCTTCGTCGCTCACTTTATCCTCACGGTTCAGCAACCTGTCGCGCTGGTATTTTTTTACGTATTTGTGTACGCCCTCTACCATGCCATAAAAAGCAACCTCGGCAGTGTTAGGGATGTATGAGAATACGGTATTTTTAATATCATGGTTAACGGCATCCAATATTTGCGGGCATAATAACCGGCCTAATTGTTTACGCTCACGGTAGATAGATGCATCGCTGCCGCGTGAAAAGTAGATCCGCTCGAAAGAGCAGGCTTTCTTCTCCTTGGGCTCGCTAAACATGGTCTCGCTTATTTTACCATTCTTTTTAACGATAAGGGCATGACCGGGCATAATTTCCCTGATCTCTTCCATAGGCACGTTAAATGCTGTTTGGATAGCAGGGCGTTCTGATGCAGCTACAACAATCTCGTCGTTATAGTAATAAAACGCCGGGCGTATGCCAACCGGGTCGCGCATTACAAAGGCGTCGCCATGGCCAAGTATGCCGGCAATGGTATAACCACCATCCCAGTTTTTGGCCGATTTTGTTAAAATTTTGGCAACATCCATATCGTTGGCTATCAGCTTGCTAATCTCCACGTTATCGTCTAATCCTTCGCGTTTGTACTGGTCAAACAAGCCTTGGTTTTCGGTATCAATAAAGTGGCCCATTTTCTCGAGCACTGTAATGGTATCGGCTTGTTCCTTTGGATGCTGGCCCAGGTCGTAAAGTTGCTGCAAAAGCTCATCAACATTGGTCATGTTAAAGTTACCTGCAATAACCAGGTTCCTGGTTTGCCAGTTGTTTTGGCGCAGGAACGGATGGCAGCTTTCTATCGAGTTTTTACCATGGGTACCATAACGTAGGTGCCCTAATAAAACCTCGCCGGTAAAGCTTACATGTTCTTTGAGCCACTCGGCATCCAACATTTTTTCGGGGGTTTCTTTCTGAATCTCCGCGAATTTCTTCTGGATGTATTCAAAAATATCAGCAACGGCATTTGAGGCCATTGACCGGTGACGACTGATGTACCGCTTGCCCGGAGCAATATCTAATTTAATGGTAGCAACACCTGCGCCATCCTGGCCGCGGTTATGTTGTTTCTCCATTAAAAGGTAAAGCTTGTTCAGGCCGTACAGCGCAGTTCCGTACTTTTTCTGATAAAAAGATAGTGGCTTTAATAAGCGGATAAATGCCACACCGCATTCATGTTTAATCTGATCGCTCATGATTCGGAATGAGGCTGCAAAGGTATCATTTATAATGGACTCTTTATAAAATCATTTGTCATTAAATAGTAGTTTAAACATCCTTTTTAATGTGCAGATTTTAGATTACAGATGTGCAGATGTTTTTGTCTGATCATTTGTCCGAATCACTCTTTTTCAGCAGGGTAAAATGATTGCGTAACCTCAATCAACCCTACAATGTGATCGTTAAATTCTTCCAGCTCTTCGGCCGGCACCCATAATTCGTTATGAATAGGGCCGCCAACGTTTTCAACATTATATTTTACTAGGAACGCGGCAGGCAAACTAAACTTAGTTACAAAGCCCGAACCTGATGCAGGCACATTCCAATCCCTTGCTATTTGTATGGCGTAAGCTTCATTCATTACCGGGTAAAAGATCGGTTGTTGCGCCAATCGTTTAGGGAACCGTTTAAAACCCGACTCTTCTATCAGCTTTAATTCCTTCGGCCCAACCGGCCGCCATAAAGTTGTAAGTTCTTCTTGTTGCACGATGTGAATTTAGAGAATTTGTCTGAATCTTTCCGAACCGGAATTCATCGAATTAAAGGATTAACAGAATGTGCCTAAATTCGAGCTATTCTTAAATTCCACAAATTCCGGTTCAGACAACATCTGCACATCTGAAATTTATAATCTGCACTCCCTACCTCGAAAAACCAGCCATCCGATGCAAAGCGACAGGATCATAAACCCTGCCTGCTTTAATTACGGTAGATACTTTACGGATATCGCTGATGTTTTTTAACGGATCTCCATCTACCAGTATAATATCTGCTTGTTTACCTGCTTCAACGGAGCCTGTTTGTTTATCAATACCCATGGCCTGGGCTGGCGTAATAGTTGCCGTTTTGATGGCCTGGGCCGGTGTTAAACCCGCCGATACGTATAGTTCCAGCTCCCTATCCAGGCTAAAACCAGGGAATCCCATATCGGTACCGGCCACAATAATAACGCCTGCATCATATAGCTTTTTTACAGAAGTTGTCATGCTTTGCATCAGGGGCTTAAATTTCATGGCATTGGCCGGTTCCATCCCCATGTTTTTAAATAGCGTTTGCAATGGGGGTGGCAACGTATTGTATGCCGGCTCCAGGTTCGTGATACTATCTTTTACATTTCGAAAGGCAAGTTCAAAAACACCCAAAGTTGGGTCTATCACCACATGATGGTCTTTAATGAATTTTATGGCCGCCACGCTTACCGAATCACTAAAATCGACAGACCTGTCTTTATTTCTTTTCAAAATGGCGTAAACATATTGCTCGTGGTTTACCATGTTCATGCCCGAGTCTACGCCCTGTTGCAGGGTCATCCCGTTGGGGATGTGGCCGGTTACCGTTAAGCCTAATTTATGGGCTTCGTCGCAAATAGCTTTTACTGTAGCTGGTTTTACCGAGCTGTAAATTTTTATCTGCGCAAATCCATTTTCTTTATAACGATCAACCGCTTTTACGGCTTCTTCTTTGGTATCTGCCTGTATAACACCAAGCGCCATCGGCCCTTTACCATCAATAATACCCGCTTTCAGGATATTTGGGCCAACGCCCCTGCCACCATCTATGGCGCTTTTTATAGCGTTAATATATTCAAATTCGTTGCCACAATCCCTAACCGTTGTTACGCCGGCTGCCAGGTAGGCAGGTCCCCATTCTGCCTGTTCAAAATGCGCGTGCATATCCCACAAGCCGGGTAAAATAGTTTTACCATTTGCATTGATTACTTTGGCGCCGGCAGGTATTTTAACATTGCCCACCTTACCTATCACTTTAATAAGGCCATCTTCTATCAATACTACAGCATTGGACATGCTTGTGCCGGTGTCTACATCAACCAGGTTACCGCCTGTAATGGCTATCACCTTACTAACTGCACCTGTGGGCGCTGCAGCCTTAGCGAAAACCTCCATACCATAAACCGCCGCTTTGCTGATTAATTCGGTCAACAGGCTTTCATATTCTTCGCGCATGGATTCCAACTTATCGCCTTCAGCATCATTGGTGATGAGGCAAATGAGCTTACCACCGGCATCCGTCCATATCAGCTCATTGCCCCATACAAGGCCGCTTACGGTATACCTGTCAAGCAGTAATGGCTTGCCGTTAAACGTTAGTTGATCTGTACCGTCTTTTTTTATTTGTACCGAGCCAAAAGGCAGGGTTTTCATAGTTACCGGCTGCTTATTCTTTTTCCAATACTGAAGCATTGCCTGTTGTACCAATGTTGGCGAGTAACCGGCTACAGGGAAGCTGATTTGACCGCTTAAGTTGTAATTAGTAGTTTTATCATCAACTTTAGCAATTACCTTGTCGCCGGAAATAACCACAGAATCGTTAATTATAGAAAACCTGGATGTACTGCCCTTGACAACGAGTTCAAGCGGATTGCCCACCGGATTTAATTTTAGTTTGGCCTTTAAAGGCACCGGTGAACCACGGTCGACAAACTTAAAATCAACGGTGTACTCAATAGCATCTTTATACTTAGCAACCCGGTAAGTTTCCTTACCAATATGCTGCGCGAATTTGTATAGAAAGAAGGTGCCGCTATCGGGCAAATCGGTTTGGGCTTTCACATTAAAAGCCAGCGCTAAAAGCGGGGCAAACACATTAATTTTTTTCATATGCAGGTAGATTCAGATAAACTAAGTTATCATTTAATCACGGGTGTTGCAATATTTCAGATGTGCAGATTTTTTTGTCTGAATCAAAATTTACAGAATTTTAGAATTTTCAAAATAACGCGGCATTCTCTTAATTTAATAATTCTGTAAACGGCGTAGCCTTCTTGAAAACCGTTAAAAATAAATTAAGCGTGAAAAATTTTGATTCAGACATACTTAATATCCCGGAAAGTTATGTTGATCCGAGGTCCAGGCTGTTTTGCCGTTTTGGGTACCTGGTGCAGCCAATTATGTTGTGTTGCACCCTGCATAATAAGCAGGCTGCCATTATTCAAGGCGATAGAAACTTTAGCGCTCTTTTGTTGCTTGTGTTTAAATTGAAAAGTGCGGGTTGCACCAAACGACGCCGAGGCTATAACAGGGTTGCCGGCCAGTTCCTTTTCATCATCGCTGTGCCAGCCCATGCTGTCGTCGCCATGACGGTAGTAATTAAGTAGGGCCGAATTAAATTGTTTGCCGCATTGCTGTTCGGCCGCTTCTTTTATCTGTCTTAACAATGGCGTAAAAGGGATAGGTGTATTTACTACGCCCGAGTAGGTGTATTCCTGGTCGCTATCGGCGTACCAGGAAGTAAGCCGTGGAAAGTTGACCATTTTACCATAGATTTTCATTTTATCCTGTTTCCAAAGGATGGAATGCTTTAACTGTTCAAAAATACCTAGCGTGCCCTCCTCTTCAAAAAAATTAGGGTACAGGTAAACCTCCCCATCAAATGGTAATATATTTTGATGAGCAGTTGTAAACATCCCTAATTGATTATCTGAAAACATATTTTAAAAATAGAGTCAAGAGCTAAGAATCAAGAGTTAAGACAAAAACACGTATTGACAACACCTTATAGACAAGTGTATTGTCAATACGTTTAATAATATAATATTTTTATGACTACGCGGCAGTCATCGCACCCGTGTCTTGACTCCCTCGCCGCCACCAAATAAAAAATCCGGCTTCTCAGCCGGACTTTCAGGTTTATTGATTTGGTTTGAAATTCAAGATTAAAGTTTTTCGCCGTGCTGGCTAATGTCCAACCCCACAACTTCATCCTCGGCAGATACCCGGAGAGGAGAGATCATGTCTGTTATTTTAAGCAATAACAACGACCCGAAAAACGCGAACACCGATACTCCTACCAGTGCTAATAACTGTACCAAAAACAGGTGTGTTTCGCCAAAGAAAAGGCCGTTACCAGTAGTGTTTGCAGCATTTACGTGCTGATTGGCAAAAACACCGGTTAGCAGCATACCCACCATACCACCTACCCCATGGCAAGGGAATACATCAAGTGTATCATCAATGGTAGTGCGCGTACGCCACTCCACAACCAGGTTACTGATTACGGCCGATATAATACCGATAGCCAGCGAATGCGGAACAGTTACATAACCTGCAGCCGGCGTAATGGCCACAAGTCCTACTACCGCGCCTATACAGGTACCCATAGCCGATGGTTTGCGGCCACGCAGCATATCAAAAAATATCCAGGTAATACCACCTGCAGCTGATGCTGTTGTACTGGTGGCCAAAGCGGTTACCGCCAAAGCATTTGCGCCAAAAGCCGAACCTGCATTAAAGCCAAACCAGCCAAACCATAAAAGCCCGGTGCCTATCATTACATAAGTAATACGGGCAGGCGAATGATTAGCCTCGTTACGGCGTTTTAAATATAATGCAGAAGCCAGCGCCGCCCATCCGGCCGACATGTGTACCACCGTACCGCCGGCAAAGTCAAGCACACCCAGTTTGGCCAGTATGCCATCCGGGTGCCAGGTGCAATGCGCCAGTGGCGAGAATATGAAGATGGAGAACAGTACCAAAAAAATAATGTAGGAGTTAAAACGAATCCGCTCGGCAAAAGCACCGGTAATCAGTGCCGGGGTAATTATGGCGAATTTTAACTGGTACATGGCAAACAACAACAACGGGATGGTTGGCGCGGCTTTCCAGGTAGCATTACCCAGCATTCCTTTCATCATAAAAAAGGTGGCGGGGTTGCCAATAACGCCATGAAAACTTTCGCCAAAGGCCAGGCTAAAACCAAATATACCCCAAAGTACCGTGATGATAACCATACACACTATGCTTTGCAGCATGGTAGATATCACGTTTTTTTTGTTTACCATACCGCCGTAAAAGAAGGCAAGACCCGGCGTCATAATCAAAACAAGCGCTGTCGACATCAGCATCCAGGCTATATCACCGGTATTAAAATGAGGATTGCCGGAGTTTTTGAACTCGACAGATGGAAACAAAAAAGTAAGCGTAAGAATTATAAGTATAATTAGAAAAGGAATATACCGCTTCATTTAATTTTTAGACTTGTTAAAAAACAGCCTAAATTAATACTTTTCTGTCGATAAAAAGAAGATTGTGTTAATTTTATATTAAATAGGTAATAAAAAATTACGTTTACAGGTATTTAAAAACGAAATCCGGAAAAACACCCAACAAAATCAGCACAAAACTTATAATTACAACCAAAATGAGCGAATTGTACGATTTTTTATATTCAATATCCTGATTTTCTGATCTTTTCAGGAATAAATTAAGTGGAATTTTTATATAGTAAAATAAACTTACTACCGTTGTTAAAGCCCCTGTAGCCATCATAAGCAACAGCCAGATACTATGATTTTGCTGATAAAGCCCATATACCGCCGAAAACACAAACACCTTACCCGTAAAGCCGGCACTCACCGGCAAGCCTGTCAGCGATATCAGGATGATGGTAAAACACACCCCGGCAACCGGGTATTTTAAACCAAGGCCTTTATAAGCGTCAAGGTCCTGAGCATCCGCTACATTTGTAAAATAAGTTGCCAGCACCAATGCGCCAATATTGGCCACCGCATAAACTAACAGGTAATAAGTTAAAGACGATATGCCTTGCTGGTTAAGTACTACCACGGCCATAAGCGCGAAGCCGGTATGGCCAATGCTGGAGTAAGCCAGCATCCGTTTAACATTACTTTGCAATACTGCGGCAAAGTTTCCCGCTATCATGCTGATAATACCCGCTACTGATAGCACAATAACCAAATTGAACCCGGTATTGGCGCCAAGCAGTATAAAAGGCGGTAAAAAGTTAACCAATAAAGCAAAGGCCGCAATTTTAGGTAAGGTAGACAGGTATGCAGTAACCGGCGTTGGCGCTCCCTGGTACACATCGGGCACCCAGAAATGAACGGGGACAAATGACAGCTTAAACCCTATGCCCACCAACACCAGCACTATAGCAAAAGCCGAGCTAAGCTGATTGACCTTTAAAAGTTCCATAACGGTATTGTGCTGCAAAATATCCAGCGAACCGCTGAATGCATATATCAACGAAATACCATAAAGCATAATTGCAGACGATGCCGCGCCAAACAATACATATTTTAAGCCCGCCTCGGTACTGAAAGCGTTCTCGCTGCGGTAAGCTACCATTAGGTACGATGCGATGGAAACCATCTCGATAGCCAGGTAAATAGATAACAGGTTTATAGCCATCACCATTAAATGCAGCCCGAATATAGAGGCTATGGTAATGGTATATAGATCAGATAAGCCTTTCTGATGGCTTTTCAGCTTCGCGTCCCAGCTAAAATATAACAGGAGGATAAAAGCCAGCACATCAATGGTTAATTTAAACCACAAGCCGCTGCGGCTCAGGAGCAGCATTTGGCTAAATAGCAGGTGCGGGCCATCCAATATCAGCCCAAATTGATTTAAATCGGTAAAGGCTACCAATAACATGCCTGTAATGGCTACCATGCGGCAGTAACCAGCAGATGTTTTACCAAAAAGCAGGTCGGTTATCATCACAAACACAAACAGTAAACCCAGGTATGCTTCGGGCAAAAAATAGTGCAGGCTGGCAATTACCTGGGTTAGCTGTTCGGATATGTTGGTGAGCAGTTGGTGCATTTATATTATTGAACTATTACTGATTGATTTTTGGGGTACTTAACCTGGTACTTTAACTGCACCTTTTTATCATCCTGCGAATTTAACACGAAATTCCATGAAAGTTTGCCCGTATGCGCATCCAATTTTGCACCCGATGTTTCCTGCACATCTACCTGTATGTCGGAATTTTGCGAAACGGGCACCTGGTCTTCTACCAATAAGTTAACCGGCTGGCTTTTGCGGTTTTTAGCTTCAACAAGCCAGTTGCGGGTTTCCTTTTTGTTGGAGCCGAAGATCTGCCGCTCGGCCAGTTCCTTTTGCAGGGTGCGGGTAACTACAATATTTTTATCGTTGCCTAACGAAAGGTTAAGCGTATCTGTAGTGGCCTGGGTGTTAATTAATGATTTACCGATAAAAGTTCCTTCAAAAAACAAACTGGCTTCGCCGGATAGGAAATTGTATTTGTTCCAGTTGGTAAGCTGGGCGGTTAAAAACACATCGGTGCTTATTTTGGGGGCAACGTAATACTGATAGCTGGCTTCTAAATCAAACTGCCCAATCTCTACCATATATTGCTTACCATCTGTTGGTACCGTGTAAGGATTGGCAATGGCAAACTCTACGTTGGTTTGGTTTTCAATTTGCTTTACTTCGATTGGGGTAGTTGAATAGCCCAGGCTGGATATCCCTCTGATCTTTATTTTATCGACTGCTCCAGGTGTAATACTCACTCCGGAAACCCGCCCCTCAAGCGACTCTGATGTACTGCCATAACCTACAACAACAACCTCATTTAAAGCCTGGCTTGATGGTTTAAGCGCTACACTTATAACAGCCGCATTGGCCTGCCGCTCCATGGTTTCGTAACCAAGAAAACTATAAGTAAGTGTTGGGTTGCCGGCCGGTACCTGGATATTGTAATTGCCATCTTTATCGCTTACCGTACCTATCGATGTGCCTTTTATCCTAATGGATACGCCGGGCAAGGGCTGCCCATCATCCTGAGCAACAACCTTGCCCGTAACTTTGGTGATGCTGCTGGCAGCGCCTGAATAATACATCCCGAAATTTAAATAGTCCGGGGTAAGCTCGGGTTTACTGCCGCTTACGGTTGGGTTGCCTGTTGACAGGGTGATTTTAATATTTTTCCATTCCTCGCCGCTTTGCTGCGACACATTGGCTTTATAAGTTATGCTGATGGGGCTGTTTACATTTTTAGCCCTGATATCATAAACAGGATACCAGCTGGCGGTATGCACCACGTAGTTGATGGTAAATGTAGACTGCAGATCGGCTTTAGACGATACCGTAACCAGCACATTACTGGTGGTGCTGCGGCGGCCTTTAACAATATCGGCTATTTGCTTATCGTATTTTTGAAGTTCGAGGTTTAGCAAGGCCACCTGGTCGGCTACGGTTTGCTGTTTTTGCTTGATCTCGGTTAGGCGGGCCGTTTGAAAGTCAAGTGCCTGTTTAAGTTTTACAATATCGAGGCCATTTTTTTCGCCGCTACCTACCTGGTTTTTTGATAGCATATCGGCCTCTTCCTGGTAAATAGGGAGCAAGCCGTTTTGTAAGGATATTTTGTCCCTGATGAGTTTTTGCTGAGCCTGCAAATCGATAATTTGCTTTTGCTTCAACTCTTCGTTAAAAAAATCAAGCTCGTGCTTAACCGAAAGAATGGTAAAATTACCACCTGCGCTTACCTGCAAACTCTGCACGTCCATATCTGCCGATAGGTTGTTGAATACCAGGGTTGATGTACCGGCGCTTATATTTACCTGCGCGGTGCGGCTTACCTGTGCCCCGCTTAAAAACACGGTAACTTTTTGAACTTTCGAGGCGATTTTTTGCCCCTCATCTGCTCTGGCGGCAATAGCTATAAATAAAAAAATAGCGGTTGATAGTTTTTTTTTGAACATAACGTCTTCGGTTAAATGGATACTTGCTGTTAGTTTTCCCCCATTAGCCGCAAAGGCTACCGGGTAAACTAAAGATGCAGCGGTATGCATTTTTCCATAAAAGAATTTATGCTGATACACTATCAATTATTTGGTGTGTAAAAATTGTATAAAAGCCAATACCGAATCGTTGATCTTATCAAAAACTAATGATGGCATTATACCCAATGCCAGGGCGATGATGGCCAGTGGTGCAAGGGTAAGTTTCTCACGCAGGTTTAAATCTGTAAGCGCTGTTTTCCAAACGGCACCACCTTTTAATGATTCTTTACCGAAGAACATGCGTTGCAGTGTCCATAAAAAGTAGGCCGCGCCAAACAGTATGCCCAGGGTGCCGCAAATAGCCATCCAATAAGGCAGTAAACCATTTTCTGTATGCGATTTAAATACACCGGCTAATGTAAACGCCTCGGCCACAAATGCCGAAAAGCCCGGCAAGCCCAACGAAGCGAAAAACGCGATCATAACAAAGGCCGTATATTTTGGCATCAAGGTAGCCAGGCCACGGAAATGGTAAATATCCCTGTCATGCACCCGGTTGTAGATAACCCCTACCAGGAAGAATAGCATGGTTGATAAAAAGCCATGGCTCACCATTTGCATTACGGCTCCGCTTACGCCTTCGGCAGTTTGCGACGCGATGCCCAATAACACAAAACCCATGTGCGATACCGATGAATAAGCGATCATCCGTTTCAGATCTCGCTGGGCAAGCGCGTTGAATGCACCGTATAAAATGGAGATAACACCTAACAGGCCAAGCCAGAAGGCATGCGCTGTGGCTACTTCGGGGAAGATGCCGATACATATGCGGATAATGCCATAGCCGCCAATTTTTAACAGGATACCAGCCAGGATGATAGATACCGGCGTTGGTGCCTCTACGTGGGCATCGGGCAGCCAGGTGTGCAAGGGCACTACCGGCACTTTTATAGCGAAGGCGATAAACAATACCACAAAACCTACGGTACGCGCAGGCATGCCCAATATGGTTTGGTGGCCTGCCAGTGAAAATACCGAACCGACATTGAAGTTTGCCGGGTTCATCATCTGCACCATATTAAAAGTATGATTGCCGGTGGCGGGATCGGTAACCGAGAGGTATAAACCTACTATCACCAGTAACATAAATACCGAACCAAACAGGGTGTACAAAAAGAATTTGATGGAAGCATACTCGCGCCGTGCACCGCCCCACATCCCGATCAGGAAATACAACGGCAGTAGCATGAGCTCATAAAACATATAAAACAGGAAGAAATCCAGCGCGCAAAACACGCCGATAACGGCCATATCCAGCAATAAAAACAACAGAAAAAACCCTTTAAGGTTACTCTTGATTTCCCAGCAAGCCAAGGTAGCTATCACCAATACCAGCGATGTCATCACCAGCAGGGTTATCGATATGCCATCTATCCCCACAAAATAATCAATTTGCATTTTGCCCAGGCTACCCAGGTTAAGGCTTATCCAAGGCAGTTTTTGTACAAACTGAAACTGCTCTTCGTGGTTAATGCCGCCAAAGCCGGCGCCTGTTTTAAAGTTAAGGTACATCCATATGCTGATGCCCAATTGGATCAAGGTAGCCCCAAGCGTGATATATTTAAAACTGTTGCGCATGCTTGATGGCAGCAGCATAATGATAATGCCAAACAGTACAGGTATAAATATGAGTAAGGTTAATATATTCATCAGGTTTATATCAGTATTTTTAAAATAAACAGCAGCAGCACAATGGCCAGCATACTAAACAAATAATATTGCACTTTACCGCCCTGGAATTTACGTGCAAAATTGCCAATACTTTGTACAATGGCAGCCACCAGGTGCAAAAATCCGTCGACGATATATTTATCAGCCCAGGCGGCAAAACCGGCAACATATCTGCTCACAGCAGCAAGTAAATGGATAAATCCATCAATAATATTTTTATCAAACCAGTACATGAACTTACCCAGCCCTAATACGGGTTTTACAAATACACGTTTGTAAATTTTATCAAAATACCATTGGTTGTATGATAAACGGTAAAAGAACCCGGTTTGCGGGAATGCAAAACTGCTTTGTTTTACATAGATGGTATAAGCAGCGTAAATGACCAGTAAGCTGAAAATATTTACCAGCGTCGGGATGGTAACGTGATAAATACTTTCGAACTTAGCCAGGCCGTGCAGTCTTAAACCGCTGGATAACCAGGCCTGCTCGTACCCAAAGGGGTTAAATGAAAACAGCGGGAAGAAGCAGCAAAGGGCCAGTAGAACCAAAGGCAATTTGTATTGCCAGCCGCCGTCGCCCATGTGTATTTTTAAACCGGGATATATTTGGGAAAGCCTGAATTGGCCAAAGAAAACCTTGAAGATCAGTCGCGCTACATAGAAAGCCGTAAGCCAGCTGGTCAGTAATGCCATGATGGGGATTATCTTGAACCACGCAGCTTTACCATCGATCCACTCAAAAGTCTGGATCAGGATACCGTCTTTTGACAGGTAGCCAGATGTAAGCGGCAAGCCGACTAATGCCAGTCCACCAATAAGCGCAACGATGAAGGTAAGCGGCAATTTTTTACGCAGGCCTCCCATTATCGAAATATCCTGCGGATCGATGTCCAGGTTATTATCATCCTTAACATGCTGCATTTCGTGGATCACGATACCGGCCACCAAAAACAGTAAACACTTAAAAAACGCATGGGTAGCCAAATGGAACAGCGACGATGAGTAAGCCCCTACCCCCATACCCAAAACCATAAAACCTAATTGCGATATGGTAGAATATGCCAGCACCCGTTTTAAATCATTTTGTGTAAGCGCGATGGTAGCCGCCATAAAAGCAGTAAAACAGCCGATGCAGGCGAGTACGGTAAGCTCTGTTTGGGTAAACATTGGATATACTCTGCCTAACAGGAAAACACCTGCCGCAACCATGGTAGCAGCGTGTATTAACGCCGAAACGGATGTCGGCCCTTCCATGGCATCCGGCAGCCAGGCATGTAACGGGAACTGTGCCGATTTAGCAGCGACTGCTAAAACGATACCTGCAACGGCAATGTATTGCCAGATGGCGGGCAGTGAGCCAGAAGCCCCTCCGGAGAACCATATTGATCCGTAAGACCTGGGCAGCAAATCAGCTTGGACAGCCCATTGCCCGTCCCTTATGGCAGAAATACTGAGCATCCCCTCATGCCCAAACAATGCATTAATATCAAAAGTGCTATACATGGCGAACAGGATAATAATAGCACTTAACAAACCAATATCACCTATCCTATTCATGATAAAAGCTTTTTTATTAGCCTGTACCGCTTTATCTTTTGTAAACCAGAAACCAATTAACAAGTAGGATGAAAAACCAACCAACTCCCAGAAGGCATAAAACAGCACCAGGTTATCCACAACTACCAATGCCAACATGCTGAAACAGAAGAAGCTGAGGTAGGTGAAGTAACGGCTGTACCTATCATCATGCTTCATGTAAGCGGTAGAGTAAATGTGTACCGGCAAAGCGATAACTGACACCAATAATAGCATCAAAGCCGATAAATTATTAAGTAGAATACCCGCGTAAACTTTACTATGCCCAATGGTAAACCAGACCTGCTTTACGTGGACCTGCGGATTATTCCACACCCCGGCAAATACTTTGGCGGCCAAAACACAGCTCAGCAAAATAGCCACCGTAGATACCCAACCCGCAACTTTACTTTTTACCGGCAGGCAAAAGTTTACCAAAGCAGCAAGCAGCGGCGATGCTACAGCTGCGAGGGTGCAGGCGATGAGGGTGGCGTCGGTATAGGATAGTTGATTAATCAATCTTTTTAGTTGTTATAAATAATACCGCTGGTTTCCAGCCGGCAGCGTTTTCTGTTCTCGGAGAGAAGTCAACTTTTACAATATCATCTGCAGATAATTTATAAAGAAGATTAATACCTTCATTTGTCGATTGCTTATAAAAATCGCCACTGGTTGTATTCATATATCCAACATTGCTATCATCAAAGTGATTAACCTGAAGGAATGCAGCGTATTCTTTTGAAAACTGGCTTAACTTTTTCTGATAGCTATCAATTGCAGCACGTTTAGTTAAAACCACAACTAATCGATTTTTAGGTGCTGCGTTAAATATTTCAGCGACTTTAACTTTACCAATGCTATCCCGACTAAGTATATCCCCGACCTGAACGCCATTTAGGTTCTTGTCAGAAATCGATCCATCCAGAACATACAGAATGCTGTCGCTGACGGGCGATTTCTGCTGAACTGACTTTTTGATCAGACCATGATTATAATGTTTAGTATAAATATTCAAAACACAATTATCTGCCCGGCTGCCATAAAACGCTAAAGCTGCTGTGGCTGTAAATACTTGAATTGACRCAATATCTTTAGGATCGATGTTTTTCATGTCCGCAGTATAAAGTTTGTCGTTTAATACTACCAATGTTTTGTAAAAATTACGTGCTGTGCTTGCACTGATTAATCTATCGACATTTTTTGTAGAATCAAAAGGCACGCTCTGGGCAGACGCTAATCCAGCTAAGAAACTTAATTGAAAAAAAAGCAAAATTATCATCACCAGCCTCTTCATCATCAATCCCTCAAATTATTAATCTTACCAGGATCAATGGTTTTATATTTCCTATACACGTTCAAAATAATAGCCAGTGCTACCGCCGTTGTAGCCGCGGCCAGTACAATGGCAAACAAGGCGAAAATTTGCCCGCTGTTGTTGGCAGCATCGTGTTTACCAAATGCTACCAGGTTTAATATGGCCGCGTTCAGGATCAATTCGATACCGATCAATATCTGGATGGCGTTGCGTTTAGATACGATCATGTACAGGCCGATACAAAACAGCATTACACTCACAATCAAAAAGTCGGTTAAAGTGATCATGCCCCGGCCTCCTTACGTGACAGGTGTGCCGCGCCAACTAACGTCATCAGCAATAAAACAGATATAGCTTCAAACGGCAACAGGTAGCGCGTCATTAAATTAACACCTATATTGTCAATCATCACCGCGTTTGGGGTAATGGTATTATTATTGGCAATAGAAGCTTTTACCCAGCTTAGGTTATTTACATCGGCCTTTAATACAACGTTGATCATCACGATAAAAAACAAGGCCGCAAGTAGTATTGCAGGCAATTTGCCGATGCTGAAGAATTTACCTTTTTGCTGCTGCAAAACATCCAGCGTTTCTTTACCTGATAACATAAAAGCAAACAGGATGAGCACCAATATTCCGCCTACATAGATTACCACCTGTGTAACCGCCACAAAATCGGCCAGGGCAAAAACGTATAGGCCGGCCAGGGCAAACAGGGTTACAAAAAATACAAATATGCTGCGTACCAAATTAGTGGTTGATGCCGCGTACAATGCCGAAGCCACTGCGATAAAACTCATAAAATAAAACAGCACACGGACTAAACTCATGCCCCGCCCTCCTTTTTTTGCATGGCAGCCAGTTTGGCGGCCTGCTTTTCGGCCTGTTGCTTATCAAACAAAGCACGCTTTTCCGCAGCAACTTCGGGTGGCATGTCCGAGAACTCATAAACAAGGTCGCTTAGTTCAAAAACGGTTTTATCGTACTGATTGGTCATCACTATGCACTCGGTTGGGCATACAATGGTGCACAGGCCGCAGTACATGCATTTGGCCATGTCAATATCAAACTTAGCCGCGTAAAGGCGTTTGGTGGTGCCGTCGGACGTTTGGCCTATGGCTTCGGTAGCCTTTATTGCTTCAATATCAATACAATCTACCGGGCATACTTTGGCGCATAAATCGCATACAATACAATCGTCCATCTCCACATCCAGCTGGTAGCGGCCAATTTCGGGAACCGGCAATTGCTGCTTGGGATACTGGATGGTATTGGTGCCTTTTTCCAGCTGTTTAAAGTAGTTACTATCACTTACGGTTGTAATCTTCCGCGCAGAATTATTGGCAAACAAATGCTTCACGGTAAGACTTAAACCTTTCCATGCCGTTTTAAAACCGTTGATTAACTTAGTTAACAAATCCTAATATTGAAATTCTAAACTCTAAACCCTAAATTCTAAACTCTAAATCCTAATTGTTAAAATCCTAAATTCAATTTCTTAAATCCGAAATCTAACATCCGAATTCCGAAATCACATCAGCCACACTCTCCAAACGCCCGATATCAGCACACATAAAAATGCCAGCGGGGTGAGTACTTTCCAGCAAAGATTCATCAGTTGATCTACCCGGAAACGGGGCAGCGTCCACCTGATCCACATTTGGATGGCTACCAGCCCTAACGTTTTTAGGCTTACCCATAAAATGCCCCACCACATACCGGTTGTCCATGTTGCCAAATGCACCGGGCCCATATTTGGTAAGGGTGTATTCCATGCGCCCAAAAACAGAATAACCCCTATCATGCTCACCAAAAACATCATCGAATACTCGGCCAAAAAAACCAGCGCAAAACGGATGCCCGTAAACTCGGTATGAAAACCTGCCACCAACTCCGATTCCGCCTCGGGAATATCAAAGGGGGCACGGTTACTTTCGGCCAGTGAGGCTATAAAATAAATTACAAACGCAATGATAAGATGGGGGGCGCGGAATATATTCCAGCTTAACAAGCCACCTGTTGCGGTTACGTCCCAAAAGCCGGCAAATTTTATTTTCTCTGGCGATAACACACCTTGCTGCATGGCCACAACCTGTAGATCCAGTGTTTGGGCGATCATCACAACAGATATAATGGCGAAGCCGGCAGGAATCTCATAAGATATGATTTGCGCGGCCGAGCGCATGGCACCTAATATTGAATATTTGTTATTTGATCCCCAGCCGGCCATCAGGATACCCAATGTTTCGATAGAGATAATGGCGAATATATAGTAGATGCCTAAATTTATTTTTGATGGAATAAGTCCCGGCCCCCAGGGCAGGGCGGCAAAACCCATGTATACCGCTATAAATATTACAGCTGGCGCCAGCATAAACAGCCATTTATCGGCAGCTGCCGGGATGATGAGCTCTTTTTGGATCATCTTCATAATATCGGCCAGGGTTTGCAGCGAGCCGAATTTTCCGGTTTCAGTAGGCCCAAGCCTGTCTTGTATAAATGCAGAGATCTTCCGCTCGGCATAAACACCAAACAACGCAAAAAAGGCCGAAAAACTGAACAACCCTATAGCAACAATAAAATATGTGATATAATAATTCAAGCGCTTTTTTGATGAAGCTGCAAACTTACTAAATGTTGAGTTATTTTAGACGACAAGTTTAGTATATTAAATTGATGAGTGGTTGGCTGGGTTGATTAAGTGAGTGGTTAATTATACCCTTAACCGTGATTGCGAGGCACGGAGCAATCTTCTTTAGGACAATTACCAAACTTTGCATGTCGCCATTAGCATGTTGGGGATTGCTTCTTACCTCGCAATGATGTATCTTTTTTAGTATTTCGGCCCACCGACCACTCAATTAATCAACCAAATCAACCACTCACTTACATATAACCAAATCATTAGCCGAAATGAAAGTCGATTTCACCGGTTGCGAGAAAAACAGCGAGGCGTGATGATCAAAGTCGGCAGTATCATCTGTGGTGGTAAAAAACTGGTTGGTGCCGTTTTTGCTGAGCCTGGTCTCCATTTCGGGGTGGCGATGCAGGTAGTCAACCAGGCTTTTAGCTACAATATCACCCTGGCCTATCACTTTAACATGGGCGGGCAACTGCGCTTCAATTTTATCCTGGATAATAGGATAGTGGGTACAGGCTAATAAGATAGTATCGATAGCCGGCGATTGCGCCATTACTTCATCAAGGTACAACTTCACAAAATAATCGGCGCCGGGCTGGTCATACTCGCCATTCTCTATCAGCGGCACCCAAAGCGGGCAGGCCTGCTGGTAAACTTTCACATCCGGGAAAAAATTTTGTATCTCGATAAGGTATGAGCCCGACTGTACCGTTCCCTTGGTGCCCAGCACTCCAATTTGTTTGCTTTTGGTGTAGTTGCCAACAATTTCGGCAGTAGGCCTTATAACGCCTAATACGCGTTTTGAAGGGTCGGCGTTTTTTAAATCCTGCTGCTGTATGGTACGCAATGCTTTTGCCGATGCGGTATTGCAGGCCAGCACTACCAGCGGGCAACCCTGCGCAAACATCCATTGCACGCATTCCCAGGTATATTCATGAATGGTTTTAAATGAGCGGTTACCATAAGGCGCACGGGCGTTATCGCCCAGGTAAAGATAATCGTAACCCGGCAGGCGGCCGATGATTGATTTAAAAACCGTAAGGCCTCCAAAGCCCGAATCAAAAATACCTATAGGTTGATTGTCCATATACAAACATAAAAAAAGCGCCCCGTAGTACGGAGCGCTTTTTTATAAATGACTAAAGGTTGATATTATTTTAAACCTAATTTCAATTTTACAGCGGCCATCAAATCGTCAGCATCTGGCGATACCAACAGGCTAACCTGTGATGAATCCAATACATAAGCGTAACCTTTTTCTTTGGCAACAGCTTGTACTGCGGCAGTAGCTTTATCAAAAAGTGGTTTGCCTAATTCGTTCTTTTTAGCTTCAACTTTTTGCTGAGCGTCTGTTTGATAATCAGACATACGTTTTTGCATATCCTGTAACTCAGCACCTTTTTGGCTGCGTACGGCATCTGTCATAGTAGCCTGGGTTTTCTGAAAGTCGGTACCTTTTGTAGTGTACTCATTGTTCATGTTGGTAAGTACATCGATAAAGGTTTTTTGGTAAGCCTGAATCTGGGCCGAAACGGTTTTGGTTTCGGGCATAGCATCAATAACCGCATTAAAATTAATATGGCCAATTTTGGTCTGCGCATTGGCAAAGTTGCCGGCAAATATCATTCCTACTGCAACTAAAGCAACTTTAAATAGTTTTTTCATTTTTTTCTTGTCCTGTTTTAATAATAGTTTTGTTCTGTTTATTTTACTTTTAAATTTATTTGGCTAATACGCCGGGCTTAAGCCCTAATTTGGTTATCACCTCTGCACTTTTATCAAACCTTGGGTTTGCGTACAGCATAATTACCTCACTGTTTTTGTCAAAAATAATATCTAAATCATTGCTTTCGGCAACAGCCTGTACAGCTTTAGATACTCTATCCTGAATTGGTTTAACCAATGAGGTACTTTTTTGTGAAAGCTCGCCATCAGGTCCAAATTTTTGACGTTGAAAATCTTTGGCTGCTTTTTCCTTATCTACAATTTCGGCCTCGCGACGTTTTTTCATATCGGCTGTCATCAGCACCTGGTCGGCCTGGTAGGCTTTATATAAACGGTCAATTTCCTGGAAACGGCCATCAACCTCCTTTTGCCATTGATCAGACAAAGCGGCCAATTGTTTTTGCGACGACGCGTATTCGGGCATATGTTTCAATATATAATCCGAATCTACATATGCAACACGTTGTGCATAAGCCCCGGCAAATGCAGTTAACGTTAAAAAGGCTACTAAAATTATCTTTTTCATATATCGCGGTGCAAATTAATTAAATCCGCCGGATAAACTCTGAGAAATTGTAAAATGGAACTGCCCTCTGTTTGCATCAGGCGCGCCCGGTATTTTATCAAATCCATAGCCATAATCTAATCCAAGCAAGCCAAATATAGGTAAAAATATTCTTGCGCCCACACCTACAGAGCGACGTACGTTAAACGGATTGAATTGGCTAAAATTATTCCAAACGTTTCCACCTTCGGCAAATGCTAACAAAAATATCGTTGCCGACTGGCTGGCGATAACCGGGTGGCGCAGCTCCATAGTGTACTTATTATAGATAGTGCTACCAGTGTTAGTGTTCTGATTTTCGTTTGAACCTTCTGGTACAATCGAGAAGTTTTGGTAACCCCTTAAGCCGATGATCTCGCTACCCTGTAAAAACTGGTAGCTCTGCATACCATCGCCACCTAATTTGAAGCGCTCAAACGGCGATGGGCCTACTTCTTTGTTGTACATACCCAGGAAGCCAAACCTTACCTGGCTCATCAGCACAAATTTACCCACAATTTTGTTGAACCATTGTGCGTCGTATTTGAATTTATAGTACTCTACAAAGTGGTAACGCTCCTGCGGGGTAGCTACTTTATAGTTCACGTTGTTGAACATGGAATACGGAGGCGTAGCCTGTACCGTAAATTTGATGTTTGAACCCTGTGTAGGGAATATAGGCGCATCAATAGAGTTACGTGTTAACTCCTGTGTTAACTTGATGTTGAACGATGTACCGTTGCTAAACAGGTAACCGGTATAGTTATCCAGGTTATAGTGGTCGAAGTTTAATGAGTAGTTAAGCTGGAAATAGTTATCAGGCCATTTTAAGCGTTTACCCAAAGTAATACCAACACCGTTAATACGCAGGTTATTGTAGTAAGGGCTTGTTTTTGCATAGTACTGCCCGGTTGAACTACCTTGTGTATACGCCGATAAAGCAAAGTAAATTGGTTTTTTACCACCCAACCACGGCTCACTGAATGTGAACGAGAAGTTTTGATAAGTACGACCGCTTGACTGACCACGTAAGCTTAGTTTTTGTCCATCGCCTTTTGGCAGTGGTTTGTAAGCCTTAAGGTTGAAAATATTACGTAACGAGAAGTTGTTGAATGTAAGCCCCAGTGTACCCACCAGCTGCCCGCCGCCAAAACCGCCCGAAAGTTCGATCTGGTCTGAAGGTTTTTCAACTACGTTGTAAACAATATCTACGGTACCATCCTGCGGATTGATGTTGGTTGGCTTAGGCTCTGTCTTCTGCTCGTCAAAGTTACCCAGCTGGCCAATTTCACGCGCACTACGGATCAATAACTCTTTGTTGAATTTTTGGCCTGGCTTGGTTTGGATTTCGCGCAACACAACCTTATCGTTGGTTACATCATTACCTTTAAGGCTTACACGGTTAATGGTGTACTGCGGGCCTTCGTAGATACGAATATCCAGATCAACAGTATCATTATAAACCCTTGTTTGTACCGGGTCGGCGTTGAAGGTTAAATAACCGTCATTTAAATACAGCGATGATACATCATCATTGCTTGGCGTTGGGCCGCTTAAGCGTTTGTTTAACTCATCTTCGCTAAATACATCGCCTTTTTTAACGTGCAGTATGCGCTCCAATATATCGGCAGAGTATTTGGCGTTACCGCTCCAGGTTACTTTACCAAAGTAGTATTTAGGTCCTTCGTAAACTTTTATTTTTACATTAACCGTTTGATCGTCGTGTTTCCAAACAGAATCGCTCACCAGTTCGGCATCGCGATAACCTTTGGCTTGCATTTTTTCGATAAGGTTTAACTTATCTTCTTCGTACTTATCCTGTTTAAATTTCTTTGATCCGAAAACGTTATACCAGTGCTTTCTGCGGGTTTTGCTTAAATAACCGCGCAAATCGCTTTGCGAAAAGGCTTTGTTCCCTTCAAAAATAACGTCGTTTATCTTAACTTTTGTTTTCTTATCAATTTTAACATCCAATATCACGCTGTTAGCATCTCCCGGATCTTTACGCTGGGTCATGATAACGGTACAGTTTAAAAAACCTTTTTCGTTAAAATGCTTTTTGATGATGGCCGATGTGGTGCTCAGTAAATTTTCATTTACTATTTTACCCGTTTTATCGGTTAGCTTTTTCTGGATATCTTCTATTTCGCCTTTGCGGATACCTGTAATATGCAGGCGCGACAAACGTGGGCGCTCTACAACAACAATCTCCAGGTAAACGGTATCCATGTTAATTTTGGTAATATTTAACTGTACATCGTCAAATAAACCCTGCTCGTATAACTTCTTAATTACTTCGGCATTGCGCTCGCCTGGCAGGTTAATACGGTCGCCTTTGGTTAATTTAGATAGTAATATCAGGTTGTCTTTATCAAGATATTTTACGCCACTTACACTAATACCACCAATAATATAATCGCGCGGATTGAGGTAACTTAAACTATCGGCCGGTATCTGTTTGGTGAGCTGTGGCCTTGGCGCATTTGAAACCTGGGCCAGTACCGCAGTACCAAAAACAGTGAAAAGAATAGCAAAAAGAAATTTATACATTCGAATATTTTAGTGGGCTAAAATTAATTTATACAGTTGTTAAAATTTGTTAAAAGAAAAAATTTAGTTAACCTGCTCACTGGTCTTACCAAAACGGCGTTCGCGTTTTTGATAATCGAGTATAGCTTCGTACAAATCTTCCTTCCTGAAATCGGGCCATAGCTTGGTTGTAAAATACAATTCGGCATAGGCTATTTGCCATAATAAATAGTTGCTTATTCTATACTCGCCGCCGGTACGTATCAATAGTTCGGGGTCGGGCATATCGTTGGTAAATAAGTTGCGTTCAAAAACAGCTTCGTTAATATCTTCAATCTCCAGCTCGCCGCTTTTTACCTGTGCTGCTATATTTTTTGCAGCGTGTAAAATTTCGCGCCTCGAGCCGTAGCTTAAAGCTAGTGTAAGAATCACTCCGGTATTATCCTTTGTGGTTTCCATGGCGTTGTTAAGTTCTTTTAAACATTTGGCGGGCAGCAAATCCAGGTCGCCAATGGCATTAAGCTTAATGTTGTTTTTCATAAAGCCGGCTATCTCTTTATGGATAGTGCTTACCATTAACTCCATAATAGCCATTACCTCAAACTTAGGGCGGTTCCAGTTTTCTGACGAGAAGGTATATAGTGTGATATATTTTACACCCAGTTTATCGCATCCCTCCACTACATCCCTTACAGATATTACACCATTGTGATGACCAAATACGCGTAATTTGCCTTTTTCTTTGGCCCAGCGCCCATTGCCATCCATAATGATAGCTACGTGCTTAGGTAGTTTCAACAAATCAATCTGATCCAAATATTCCATATTGCTCATTATCAAAAGCCGGTGTTATGGCTATAAAAAAGACATGCTTGTTTTAAATGTCGTCAATGCTATGTCTAATAAATATTTGTTTTTTTAGACTAATCCGCTTTATAAATCAGCCGCCAACAGCCATAGTTAAATGCCACGTTGCCGGTTTTTTCAGGGTACAAAGGTAAAACTTACTTTGTATTTTTTTAGTATGCAGCAATAAAAGAAAATGTTATTGTAAATAATGCTGATAAATGTCATAAAAAACACATGAATGGCACTTTATGCATCTGTTTATTTTAATTTATAAATCAACAAAACGCAAAAAAGGGCATCAACAACCGGTAAAATGGTTGCGATGCCCGTCAAAAGGATATGTGTAAGGTTAGGTGGAATTACTTGAATATCATTTTAATAAATGCCTTTTTGCTTTAAGGCGTCTATATCGGGTGTGGCTATATCAACAATAGAATATCTGTCTGTTTTGGTGATGGTAAGTTCGTCCAGCGTACTCACCAAACTGCTGTAAACAGAATGGTTGCTGGGTTTAACTAAAACAATCATGTCTTTACCATATTTATCATGGATCATTTTATTGGTTTCGATAAGCGCTTTTCGCAAGCCATCGTGTCCAAAGCCTGCCACCGTGGGCGCTATTATAGGATTCTTAAGTTCGCCCAGATACCACATAACCTGATTGTGTTTGCCGAGGCAAATGGTAAGGCTGCGACTGGCGGGCACATCTGTATGATCGACATCCACCGGCATGGCTAAATCCATCGCTCTTGGCTTGGCCAGTGTAGTTGTCATGATAAAAAAGGTAATGAGCAGGAAAGCAAGGTCGACCATTGCGGTAAGGTCAATCCTGAGATTTTGTTTTTTGCGCCCGTGGGCTGCACCAGATTTTTGGGGAGAAGCAGTTAATTCGGCCATGACATTATAGATTAAGGTTAAAATTTAAAACCAGTATTAAATACTGATTTTAATATCAAAACGAACTATAAAATCATTTATTGCATAAAAAACAAAATTTAATTTGTTAAATACTGTTAAATTGAAATTTAATTTTGAAAATAACAGCGCTTGGTAACAAAAGTATAGGAGATGGTAAGCCCAACTATAAAATAGCTGTCGCGTGGCTTAAGGTCGCCGCGCTGGGTGCCGGCCGAGCCTATGTAGATGCCGGTTTTTTCGCCCGACCGATCAGATAATGCGCGGGCAACACCGGTTAATTTGCTTTTATCGGCATACGTACCGCTTACATCATCAAGATAATCGGTAAAGGCGTATCGGTAGCCCATATCTGCCGCCAGGCTAAACTTGCCGCCGATATTGTACTTTACACCTACCCCATACGGAATTACCATGGTATTATCGCCGTACTGGGTTTTCTGGCCCTCGGTTTTCAATTGCCTGAGTGATCCTGTACTACCGTTATAAGTAGTACGCGGGTCATATGTAGAAACACCTATACCTGCGTATATAAAAGGCGTAAATTTATTAGGGCCGGCATCGGGTATATATTTCAGGAAATTAAATTCGCCAATAACGGCAAGCTCCATTACACCATCGGTAAAGCTCAGGTTACGGTCACGAAATTGCTGGCTGGAGGATGTACTGTCGGCCGCGCCAAATTTAGCGTAACTGAAATTTAGCTTTGCCGAAAAGTAACCGTCAAAATTGCGTTTAATATATAAGCCGGCAGAGGCTCCGCTTATTTTAACCGGATTATTGGGATTTAAATCGCCAATATACCCTGCCCCGCCAATAGCGCCGCCTACCTCCCAGGTTTGGGCCTGTACATGATACGAAAATATGAAGAGGAGTGCGAAAAGTACAAATTTGGGCATCAAGCAAAATTAATAATTACGGGCATCCAATCCCCATAATAGTTTGTTTCTTAACGTGGTTAAGTAACTTTCATTATTTAACCTGATTAAATTTAGCTGGAAGTTTGCTTTTTGTACCAGGAATTTCATGGTTTCGTCCATAACAGCCATCCGCGAATCGCATGATACCAGGTATTTGGAACTGCGGGTTTCCACCTCGAAACATAGCTTACTGTTATCGGGTAATATAATTGGCCGTACATTCAGGTTATGCGGCGATACCGGGGTAACTACAATACTGTTTGATTGCGGGAATATGATTGGCCCGCCGCAGCTTAACGAATAAGCGGTTGAACCTGTCGATGTTGATATAATCAATCCATCGCCCCAGTAGGAGTTTAAAAACTCATCGTTTAAAAATACGTGGGTGATAATCATGGCCGCATCATCGCGCTTGTGAATAGTTACATCGTTAAGCGCGAAGTTATCATTGCCAAATACGTTTGTTTTTGAATCGATGCTGAGCAGTTCGCGGCAATCCAGCGTAAACTCCCTGTTTACCACGGCATGTATAGCCGCGTTGATATCGCTTTTGTTTACGCTGGCCAAAAAGCCCAGCCTGCCAAAATTGATACCGATAACGGGGATGCCCGAGTCGCGGATAACGGTTACCATATCCAGCAAGGTGCCGTCGCCACCAAGGGTTATAAAAATATCGATAAAACCCTTTAACGAATCGGTAGCTTGCAGCACATTGTATTTTACCCCGTTTATTTTATCCTGCAGGTACTCATGAAGCTGATAGTGCACATAAATATCCACATTGTGCAGGGCCAGGTTATCAAATACCTGCTGTATATAAGGTATAACCGAAGGTTCATTAAATGGCCTGCCGTAAACTGCGATCTTCATAGATGTTTTTTATTAGTCGATGGGCTATGGTCCATGGTCCATGGACTAACTTCTAATTACAAATTCAAATAGTTCATGAGCGAATCGTACCGGTCGCGGGCGTTATCATTGTTGTCAGTATGGTTAAAGGTTGCTTTAATATCATACTCATAACGGAGGAATGTGGCTACAATGGTTGATATATCCTGCTTGTTTATTTTTAACGTTACTTCCATCCGGGTTGAATCGGGGAAGGTTTGTACGTATGAACTTAGTACCTGGGCATTATCCGATTCGACAATTTGCGACATGTGTGCCAGGGAATTATTTTTATTATTGATCTCGAGCACGATAATACCACCTGGCTGAGATACAGCCGTAATTTTGGCAAAGTACTCGGTAATGGCGTTTATAGATATCATGCCGAGGTAATTATGCTTGGCATCAAGTACAGGCACTATGGTAAGCTGGCGTTCATAAAACAGGCGGATAACATCATAAATATGCTGATCCTCCAACACGTAAGGGTTTACCAGCGATAATGCCAATGCGCCAACAGGCACCTGCAAATCGCTTTCGTTAACCATATCATCCTCGGCTATCAGGCCCAGAAACTGTTCTTCATTTACAATTGGCAAATGGCGCACACGAAACTCTACCATACGGTCGTAAACCTTCTGTATCGGGTCAGAAGTGTGTACCGGTGGTATCGCGTTAGCTATCAACTCAATTGCAACCATGTTTATTCTTTTATTTTTTCTAAAAACGCACCCAGCAACACGTTAAACTCATCGGGCCGCTCCATCATAGGGGCGTGGCCACATTTATCAAGCCAGTGCAATTCGGCATTTGGTAATAATTCGTTAAACTCCACTGCTACCTCGGGCGGGGTTATTTTATCATCACGGYCCCATATTAAACAAACCGGAAGCTGCATTTTATGAAGATCTTTTTTCATATTATGCCTGATAGCCGATTTTGCCATGGCCAGCAGCCTTATAACACTATGCCTGTCGTTTACTAACTTGTATACGTCATTAACCAGTTCATCTGTTGCAACAGCAGGGTCATAAAAAGTATATTGTACTTTTTCTCTTACAAAATCAATACTCTCGCGCCGCGGGAACGAACCCCCAAAAGCGTTTTCATATAAACCCGAGCTGCCGGTTAGTACCATCGCTTTTATATTTTCTGGATGGGCCAAAACATATACTAAAGCCACATGCCCGCCAAGCGAATTACCGAGCACTGTAATATTGCTCAGTTTTTTAAACTTGATAAATTTATGCACAAATTTCGACAGGCTTTTAACACCTGTAGTAATAAGCGGCATATCATAAATAGGCAATATAGGTATTAATACGCGGTATTTTGATTTAAATTGATTAACCACGCCATCCCAATTGCTCAATGAACCCATTAAACCGTGCAGTAGTAACAGCACCTCGCCTTCGCCCTCATCGATGTAACTAAAACCGTGTTCCTCTTTAAGCACGAAATCCATATAAATAATTAGTATTAATTTTCAATTAACTATACCAAAACCCGTTTTAGTATATAAAATGTGTTAATCCGCTGTAAAATTAGTTTACCGCGAACGAGTTGCAACAATTATAGCAATAATTTATCAATGTAGATGTTAACGTTATATTGATAAATTATTGCTATCCTAACAATTGGCGTACAACTTCTGATATAGTTTTACCATCGGCCTTGCCCGCAAGCTCCTTATTGGCCATGCCCATAACGCGGCCTAAGTCTTTTGTTGATGTGGCGCCTATACGGCCTATCAATTCCTCTAAGTAGCCTTCAATTTCAAACCGGGTCATTTGTTGTGGCAAATAAGGCTCAATTACCCGCATTTCTTCCATCTCAATCTCGTACAAGTCTTCGCGGTTTTGCGTACGGTAAATATCGGCCGACTCTTTACGCTGTTTAATCAGTTTTTGCAGCACTTTAATTTCAGCCTCTTCGGTAAGTTCCTCGGCGGCTCCTTTTTCAGTTTTGGCTAATAACAAGGCCGATTTTATAGCCCGAAGCCCTCTTAAACGATCTGGCTGTTTGGCCAGCATGGCCAGTTTTATATCCTGGTCTATTTGTGTGATTAGTGACATTGTTTAATTAGTGAATTATTGAGTTAGTGAATTATTGATTTTTGATGTGCAGCCTGGTTAGATGTGCAGATTAAAAACTTAGATGCGGAGATGATTAAGTCGCTGACCGTAAACTGAACATTTTCAAATCTTCAAATTTTCAAATCAATCAATCATCTGCACATCTAAAATCTGCATATCTGCACATCTACTTCCTAAATATATTCCCGGCCGTGGCTTGTGCTGTTGGCATAATTACCAGGTCGTTGATGTTTACGTGGGGCGGGCGCGATGCTACAAACCAAATGGTTTCGGCAATATCCTGTGCTACCAGGGGTTCAAACCCATCATATACTTTTTTGGCCCTTTCCTTATCGCCTTTAAAGCGCACTTCCGAAAACTCGGTTTCTACGGCACCGGGATGCACGGCCGTAACCCTGATGCCGTGAGGCAGTAAATCAATACGCATACCTTTATTTAAGGCATCAACAGCATGTTTGGTAGCACAGTACACGTTTCCATTCAAATAAACCTCTTTGCCTGCTATCGAGCCCAGGTTAATGATATGGCCTTTACCATTTTCAATCATCCAGTTTGATACAATGCGGCTTACATATAATAAACCTTTAACATTGGTATCAATCATGGTTTCCCAGTCATCAATATTGCCGTTTTGTATCGGGTCCAGCCCCTGGCTTAGCCCGGCGTTGTTAATCAGTACATCAACATTTTTCCATTGGGCGGGTATACCGTCAAGGTTTTCCTGCACCTGGGCACGGTCGCTCACATCAAATGATGCTATGGCTATCTCCGTATCATATTTTTTGTTTAGATGGCCGGCCAGCTTCTCCAGCCTTTCCAGCCTGCGGCCGGTAAGTACCAGGTTATATCCTTCGCGGGCAAATACGTGCGCGCATGCTTCGCCTATGCCCGATGTTGCGCCTGTGATTAATGCAATTTTACTCATAATAGAAGTATAACTATGGCTGCGAAATTATGTTTTTTAGTTTGGATTATTGTCGTGTGTGGGTAAGGATAGTTTTGGGAGCGCGTTGAACATCGGCGAAGACTCACCCGGCGAGGCTACGCCCGCCACCCTCTCTTCTGCTGCGCAGGAAAGAGGGGCTTGAAGAGTTATTAAAAAACAAATAGAAATTTTTTATTGATTTTTACTTAAGGTTAGGTTTTAAAGAAAACGCAATCGTAGAGTCGGCGTTTCAACGATTGTCAAATTACAAATGTGCTTTAATCTTATTTAACACGATCCCAGTATTTTTCAAAATCTGATCGTTGTCAAACCTCAAAATCGTTAGGCCCAATGTGGATAAAACTTCATCGCGATTTTGATCGTAATCTTTCTTCAGTAAATGTATGGGGCCATCGGCTTCTATTACCAATTTAGCTTCATGGCAATAAAAATCCGCGATGTAGTAAATTGTGCCTTTTGTAGTAGATTGAACGGCAATAGGATATTGTCTCAGGATTTTCTTGATAAACACCCTTCTGTTTCTCAGCCGTTGCCAAAGGAATTTCTCCGCAGGCGTTTCCTTTTGTCGCAGTTCCCGGCAAAAATCCGTGATAGATGGCATGCATAAATGTAATAAATAGTCCAAAAATCCGCAAAGCTTTATTTGCAAAGTCGACTTGTGTTTTCTTAAAAAAACGATATAGTTATTATGCCCCAGCTGAAAAGTCAACTCTTCAAACCCCTCTTTCCTGCGCAGCAGAAGAGAGAGGGTGGCGGGCGTAGCCTCGCCGGGTGAGTCTTCGCCGCCATGCAATAAACGCTCCGCTACTCAAAAAACAAACTAAACATCACCGTATGCAACGACAACTTACTGATAGGTACCGAAAACGGGTGATTCTCGGGCACCAGGATGTTGCCAAAGGAATTGGATACTTTTATTTGTGGCGACAGCTTAAAAAACTCGAAATAGATGTCACATCCCAGGCCGGCTTCGTAGGAGCTAAATCCGCCAGCGTTTTTTACCATCTTATCTAAAGGATCAAGATTGGTTTCATCCTTTTTGGTGCCGATGGCCTTGGTGTATTTTACTCCCCCCAAAATATAAGCGCGAAAATCGCCCAACCTGTCGGATTTTAGCTTGAAAGAAAGGGGGATTTCTACCGAGGTGGTCTGAATTTGTTTTACTTGGTTTTGGTCGGGATTAGCGTAAGTATAACTCAGGTTCCGGTCGGCAAAAACCAGCGAAGGGGTTACGCGTACTTCAAAATGTTCGGTTAAGGTGTAGCGGGTTAAAAAACCAATGGCAAAGCCGGGCTGGCTTTTTGAGCCTATGCTGTTTACCGAGTCGGTGATGTTTTTGTTGGTAGCGGCATCAAAAAAGGGCTTGCGCCAGTCGGGCTTTTTTACTATCCGCAGGTCGCTGCTTACATAACTAAAGCTAAAACCAAAGCTCAGGTCTTGCTGATCGGCCCCTCCGCCCCATGCCGGTACGTATTGTGCCAGCGAAATTTTGCTGCAAAATAAAAGGCATAAAAGTAAGAGGTACCGGTTTTTGATCATTTAACGCCTGTGTATATTGAACAAATTCCAAACGCCAACGGCCTGTGTTTGGTATTTTTAAAGCCAACTTTATCCATTAAAGCCACAAAATTTTTGCCATCAGGGAAGGCCGCAACAGACTCAGGCAGGTAGCTATAAGCGCGGGAATCTTTGCTGAATAACTTGCCAATACCCGGCGTAATATAATTAAAGTAAAAATTGTACAATTGCTTTACAGGGAATGCCTTTGGTTTTGAAAACTCCAATACCACTGCTTTGCCACCTGGTTTTAAAACCCGTTGAATATCGGCCAGGCCAACTTCCAGGTTCTCGAAATTACGTACGCCGTAAGCTACCGTAACTGCGTCAAACCCGTTATCGGCAAAAGGCAGTTTCTCCGAATCGCCAAGTTTTACCGAAAACTTATCGCTCAACCCGCGTTTAGCTATTTTTTGGTCGGCAATGTCCAGCATTCCGCGCGAGATATCCACACCAATAATTCTTTCGGGTTTCAGGATCTTTAAGGCCTCAAAGGCAAAATCGCCGGTGCCGGTAGCCACATCGAGGATCAGTTTGGGTTGATCTTTTTTTAATTCGTTGATAGCCTTTTTACGCCAGATGATATCGATGCCCAGGGACATGAAATGATTCAAAAAATCGTAGGTTTTTGATATATTATTGAACATATCGGCCACCTGTTCTTTCTTGGTGGTCTGCTCATTATTGTACGGAGTTATGGTTTTGCTCATTTTTATAATGTGCGCAAAGATAGCGATTGTATGTTGATTGATTTTATCTGGTTGGATTAAGTTGCCAACCTTGTGTAAATGTTAAGTCAATTCACTAATTTTAAAAACCAATTTAACGCCAAAACAAATGCGGCAAGACTATCCTATTGATAGGATAACAATTTTTACCGGCTCATTTTTAATTAAATTATACATCAATTGAATGTCCCTTATCTATGAAAGAAAAACAAGAATCCTCGCGCCGAAGTTTTATTAAAAAATTAACCACAACCACTGCCGCCGTTGCTGTTGGCAATAGCCTGTTTGCATCGCAAAGTACCGTTAAACCTTTCGCCATATTAAAAAGGCAATTGGGCTATGAATATAACGACCAGATCAACATCGCCCTGATAGGTGCCGGTGGTATGGGCAACAGCGATACCGATACCGCGCTAAAAATTCCTGGCGTAAAACTGGTAGCCGTTTGCGATTTGTACGATGGCCGCCTTAAAGATGCCAAAACCAAGTATGGTGCCGATATTTTTACCACCCGCGTTTATAAAGAGATATTAAACCGTAAAGATATTGATGCTGTTATTATTGCAACACCCGATCATTGGCACCAGCAAATATCTGTTGATGCCATGCACGCCGGCAAACATGTGTACTGCGAAAAACCCATGGTACACGCCATTACCGAAGGCCCTGCCGTAATAAAAGCCCAGCAGGACACCGGTAAAATTTTCCAGGTAGGCAGCCAGGGCGTATCATCATTAGGTAACGAGAAAGCGCATGAGCTGTTAAAAAGCGGCGCTATTGGCCAGCTGAATTATGCCGAAGGATTTTGGGCCCGCCGCGAACCGTTAGAAGTTTGGCAATACCCCATCCCGGCAGATGCATCGCCCCAAACGTTGGATTGGGAAACCTACATCAGCAATACCAAAAAACGCCCCTTTGACGAAAAAAGATTTTTCCGCTGGAGAAACTATACCGATTACGGCACCGGCATGGCCGGCGATTTATTTGTGCACTTGTTTTCGAGCCTGCACTTTATAACCGACTCGATGGGCCCGAATAAAATTTATGCATCGGGCGGGCTGCGTTTCTGGAACGATGGCCGCGAAGTACCCGACGTATTATTGGGCACTTTTGATTATGGTAAAACCCAGGCACATCCGGCTTTCAACCTTTCGCTGCGCTGCAACTTTGTGGATGGCACCAGCGGCACCACCTATTTAAAACTGGTGGGCAGCGAAGGCTCGATGGATATTACCTGGGACAAGGTAACCCTTAAACGCAACAAAACTTTTGCCAGCGACGATCCCTTTTATTTAGATAAGCTAAAAAAAGCCGGTGTTGGCTATGCCGAACGTAAAAAGATGCTGCCACCCGAAGAGATTACCTACGATGCCGACAAAGGCTACATGGGTGGCCCATATGATCATATGAACAATTTTTTCAATGCCATCCGCAATAATGGCAAGGTAACCGAAGATGCTGTATTTGGCTATCGTGCTGCCGCGCCTGCCCTGTTATGTAACGATAGCTATTACAATAATAGCCCCATGTTTTGGGATCCGGAGAAAATGCAGGTAGCAAAAAAGAGTTAAGAGTCAAGAATCAAGAGTTAAGACAAAAAATTCCCGTAACCTAAGGGTCTCTCGGTAGAGGACCCTGAGGATTCAGGATCATGATAAGTAGTTTACCGATCTATTAAACTTATGAAACAACATTTTAAAAAACTGGGCTTGGTAATGACTGCCGCGGCTTTGGTTTGTGTGCAAACATCGGCGGTTAGCGTAAAAGTACCGACGCACGTAAAAAAAGCAACTGTTAAAAAAGGCCCATGGGTAAACCTTTTTGATGGTAAAACTTTAAATGGCTGGCACAGCTTCAACAAAAAGGGTGAAGTTAAAAACTGGACTATTGTTGATGGTGCCCTGGTTTGCCTTGGCGCGGCCGAAGGCGATACCGGCGGCGATATTGTAACCAATAAAGCTTATACCAACTTTGAGCTGGAGTGGGAATGGAAAATTGATAAGGGCAGCAACAGCGGCGTACTATACCATGTAATTGAAGACCCGAAATACCATGCTACCTATAACACCGGTCCCGAATACCAGATCATCGACGATGAAGGCTGGCCCGACAAATTGGAAGAATGGCAAAAAACGGGCTGCGATTATGCCATGTATCTGCCCAACACCCTTAAAAAACTGGAGCAGGTTGGTAAATGGAACATCAGCAAAATAGTGTTCAACAATGGCCATGTAGAGCACTGGCTAAACGGATCGAAAATAATTGCTTTTGAAGCCTGGACCGACGAATGGAACAAGAAAAAAGCCGAAGGTAAATGGAAAGATTATCCCGACTACGGTACCGCCAAAACCGGCTTAATTGCCCTGCAGGACCACGGGCATAAAGCCTACTTCCGGAACATCAGGATAAAGGAGCTATAACACGATTTAGGGATTTTGCAGGATTGACAGGATTTTTTTTGATTGGAATTTAATATGTTGAGGAAACAGATCTTGATATGTTGCCTTAGTTTGGGCTTTGGTAATGCCCGCGCACAGGTTATAAAAGACAGTGTGCGGGTAGCCAACCATTCTAAAAGCCAGATGGTCCGGATACTGGGGACTTGCAGCGTTAGGCTAGCGTATAGCCCAAAGGATATCAAAAATGGAAGCTTCTCGACAAGCTACGAGGTCGGCTTTTTCAAACAAACTTTAAAAAGTAAACTACTTTATAAGTATGATGCATTTAGATGCTGTAATTTTACCATCACCTCCAAAAATCAACACCTTGGTGTAAGCGAATTTATTTATAAAAATAAGGCACTGGCCAACAGGGTATTTAAATATCTTAAATCAAACGAGCGTTATTCTTTATCAGAGGTCTATATCAAATTTAAACCTGTACAAATTGGCACCAGCGTTTTTATAGTTTTAACCGAAACTCCCGATGATATCGCCATTAAAAACCTGTTTGGCAGTTTGTGATGTTCCAAAGAAGGCGCAAAAGTTTAATTTCTGCCGGTTGTGCTTCCACAACCAGCTTTCCTCAACTACCGGCACAACTACAGATTCTTCTTCAGCTTACTTAGCCAAAGCCAATAATCCCTCTATGTCCAGCCTCCTGGTAAACATGGTCAGATCGCCATTTTCATCAAGTGGCCAGTTTTCTTTTGGCCTGTCCCAGTAAAGTTCAACACCGTTCTGGTCGGGATCATTCAGGTAGATGGCTTCGGATACGCCATGGTCTGATGCGCCGGTGATGGGGTATTTGGCATCAATCAGCCGCTGCAAAATTGCAGCAAGATCTTTACGTTCGGGGTAAAGTATAGCCGTGTGGTACAAGCCTGGTGCATATTCCGGCGCCGGTGAAGCACCTTTACTATGCCAGGTATTTAAACCGATGTGGTGATGATAGCCGCCGGCAGATATAAAAGCCGCCTGATCGCCGTACAGCATCATTTTATCAAAGCCCAGCAAACCGCAATAAAAATCAAGGGATTTTTGCAGATCGCTTACCTTTAAGTGCACGTGACCAATGCGGGTTTGGGCAGGAATTTTATAATCGTTCATTATATTACATGTTTAAACATCAAATTTAAGTATTATTGCGCTTACATTTGTTTACCCATTGTAAAACAACGCGAAGCAAAGCAAGCATGTACCTGTACGGGTTAGCGGGCGTATGCTTGCAGTTAAAAATAATTACCTTTGCAGCATGATTGTTAAAACGGCCGAATTTATTTGCAGCAATACCCAAATTTCGAAGCTACCGCCACCCATTAAGGCCGAGTACGCTTTTATAGGGCGCTCAAACGTAGGCAAATCTTCGCTGATCAATATGCTCACGCAAAAAAAAGGATTAGCCAAAACATCGCAAACACCGGGTAAAACCCAGCTGATAAATCATTTTTTCATTAACGACAACTGGTATATTGTTGATTTACCCGGCTACGGATACGCCCGCGCATCCAAAACAAACAAAGCCAACTGGAATAAATTTATTCATAACTACCTTGATAAGCGCGAAAGCCTGCAATGCGTTATGGTATTGATAGATAGCCGCCTGGAGCCGCAAAGAATAGATATCGAATTTTGTAACTGGCTGGGCGAAAAAGGCTTGTCGTTTGTGCTGGTTTTCACCAAGGCCGACAAACAATCGAGCGTTAAAACCGATCAGAACATAGCCAAATTTAAAAAAGCCATGCTGGAAACTTTTGAAGAAGCCCCGCAATACTTCATCACCTCGGCCGAATTACAATTGGGCCGGGACGAGATTTTGGGGTTCATAGATAATATTAATAAGAGTTTTGTGGTGCCACATTATCAAATACCGGATTAAAGAAAACCATCATGGGCTTGGATTTATGGCATGTCGTGCCAACACCAAATGAAACTTCGCTTTACTTTTCGCTTGACGAACTAAGCGAAAATAATGAATTCGTTGCCCGCTATAAGGATTGGTTTAAAACAATAGAAAACGAAGATGAATTGTCTGGAAGCGAAATTGTATTGTATTTTAACGAGAAAGCTTACCAAAGAAAAGGTATGGTCACCAAGTTTTTCGATGCATTCGATAATTGCCTTCCCTATTTTGAAAAACGATTAGTAGAAAAGGCTTCTTTTTATCTGGACCCCAACAGTCCTTGGGGATCTGATTTTAAAGAAAATTTTTTAGATAATTTTGTAGAAGGAGAAAGTGTGTTTTTTGCCTCATGGTAACAATAATTACACCACCTTTCAAAGTCAATACATTAAAACATTTCTTCTCAATAGAAGGACTCAAATAACATGAAAAAATACCTTTCATTAGTAACATTTACCCATACCATTTTTGCCATGCCGTTTGCTTTTATCGGCTTTTTTTTGGCGGTAACCACTACGCAGCACACATTCGACTGGCGTAAGCTGTTGCTTATGGTGCTGTGCATGATCTTCGCCCGTAATTCGGCCATGGCTTTTAACCGCTATTTGGATAGGGATATTGATGCCCAAAACCCGCGCACCAAGCAGCGGGATATCCCGGCGGGCCGTATCAGCGCGGCTTCGGCGTTAACCTTTACATTGATCAATTGCGGCTTGTTTATAGCAGCCACATTTTTTATTGATCCGTCGAATCACCTGTGCTTTTACTTATCGCCGATAGCCTTGGTTGTAGTTATGGGCTATAGCGCAACTAAACGCTTTACGGCACTTTGCCACTTGGTTTTAGGTCTGGGATTGTCTTTAGCTCCAATCGGCGCATACTTAGTAGTTGCTGGCGAATTTGCGTTAACACCCATATTCTTCTCACTATCGGTTTTATGCTGGGTTAGTGGCTTTGATATTATTTATGCGTTGCAGGATGAGGATTTCGACCGCAGCCAAAACCTGCATTCTATCCCGGCCTATTTGGGTAAGGTAAACGCATTAAGGCTATCAACATTTTTGCATGTGTTATCGGCTTTATTTATCATGATGCCGGTATTTTTTACTCATGTAGGTATTTTATACTATGTTGGGATAGCTTTTTTCTGCGCTATGTTAATTTACCAGCACCTGTTGGTAAAACCAAACGATTTGAGCCGGGTAAACTTTGCCTTTATGACTACCAACGGCATTGCCAGTGTTGTATTTGCGGTGTTATTCCTGTTAGATAGAATATGGACGCGCTAACCGCTATCGGCAAATTCCGTGAGCATGTGGAAACATATGTAAAGCTGAACGATGCCGAATGGCTTGTATTAGCGCCGCTTTTGGAGGTAATCAATCTTAAAAAAAAGAAAAATTTTGCGGAGCCAGGTAAAACTTGCGATAAAATTGGGCTGGTAGTGCAAGGGGCGGTTCGCTATTTCCATGTAAAAGATGGGGAAGAAATTACCGGTTACTTTAGCTTCGAGAGTGAGTTACTAAGCTCATATAAGAGTTTTTTAACCGGTACCCCGGCTTCAAACTATATCCAGGCACTGGAAGACACGCAAATAGTTGCCCTTAGCTATAAAGCGATGCAGCAAATTTATACCCACGAACTCATTGGTTATAAAATGGAGCGTTTTGGCAGATTAGTAGCCGAGCATTACCTCATTTGCTATGAAGATAGGGTAGCATCCTTCATTACTCAAACACCCGAAGAACGCTACAACAACCTGCTTGAAACCGGTGGCGAAGTAATGCAGCGCATCCCGCAACATTACATAGCCAACTTTTTAGGCATCACACCCGTTTCGCTTTCGCGGATCAGGCGGAGGATCATGAAGATAAGCGCCTGATGAGCTCAAAGCGGAAGGCTTAAGGCCAAAAGCTAAGCTCCGCAATTCAACTAAAATGTCTAAGTCATCTGCACATCTGAAATCTGCACATCAAATCCTGTATAATCCTTAAATCGTGTTTTTCTTATCTTTTGTTAACGTTTTGACATTCAAAGCTAACCTACCTTTGGATAAACAAAAACGAAAAAATGATGCACACCATATTAGGAGCCGGCGGCACAGTAGCAAATGCCCTTAGCCGCGAATTGATTAACGCCAACCAAACCGTTCGTTTGGTTAGCCGTAAACCGGTAAACATTACAGGTACAAATGTAACCTGGCAAAAAGCAGATCTGCTAAACTATGATGAGGTTTTGGCAGCTGTCCAGGGATCGGCAGTTATTTACATGGCGGCAGGCATTGTTTATGATGCCGCCATCTGGCAGGCGCAATGGCCTGTTATTATGCAAAATGTCATCAACGTTACGAAAGCCACCGGGGCCCGATTAATATTTTTTGACAACATATACATGTATGGCCTGGTTAATGGGCCCATGACAGAGGATACTCCCTACAACCCCGGTAGCAAAAAAGGACAGGTACGCGCAGGCATTGCCAATATGCTGATGGACGAGGTTAAGGCCGGTACTATCCGTGCTTCCATTGCACGAGCGCCCGATTTTTACGGCACCGATTCATTAAACAGTTTTGTGGATATGATGGTAATAACCAAGTACGCCGCTAAGCAAACCGCCCAGTGGATTGGCGATCCAAACAAAAAACACAACTTTATTTACATCCCCGATGCCGGTAAAGCGATGTTTCTGCTTGGCCAAAACCCCGATAGTGATAACCAGGTATGGCACCTGCCCACCCCGTCTGCTATAACCGGCAAAGAGTTTATGGCTATTGCCGCCCGGGCGTACGGCGTAAAACCTAAATTCTTTATTTTACGCAGGTACATGCTGTGGCTGATAGGCCTGTTCCAAAAAGTGGTTATGGGCACTGTTGAGATGTACTACCAATACGATCATGATTATATTTTTGACAGCAGCAAATTTGAAAAGGCTTTTAATTTTAAACCTACAAGCTATGAGGAAGGGCTAAAAGAATTGTCGAAAACACTGTATAAACCAAAGGCTTAACCAGTAAAAAATAATGAAGGCCCGAAAATGCTAAAGCGATAACTTTCGGGCCTTGTTATCAATAACTGCCTTGACCAAACTTACTTAACTTTTAATAACGAACGTAATTTACGGGCAATAACATTCCTGATATAATAAAACGCCCTAAGTTTTCTATCAGCGGGCCTATAAACATCCCACCAAAGCAGGTAGGCGCGGTCTACAATTCGCGGGCTGCGGATGTTAAGCAATTTACCATCGTGAAACCAGGGCTTATCATATCCCCAATAGTGGATAATGGCAATATCCGTATCCAGCCGGCTATTGTTATAACTAAATTTAAAATGATCTAATTTGGCATAAAGCTCTATTTCATAAACAGGCACGTTGTATTTATGATGCAGATGCAGGTGCTTATCATTGGGCCAGTTGTTGTAAAATGAGTGCAAAAAGCCCTGGTCGCTCCCATCATCTGATGGGGTGGTATCAATTAGTGCATACATCTGTTCAGCAAGTGCTCTATCTGGTACTACAACCAAAAAACCTGCGTTTAGCGCGTCCCAATGGCTATTCACGGGGTTTAATGCGCCGGCCACAACTGCCGACATATGCTGGCAATCAAAAAGTTCCTCTATGTTGCAACAAACCAGCATATCGGCATCTATATAAACCACTTTATCAAACTCGTCCTGTTCAAAAATCCGCAGCTTGGTATACATGTGCCTAAAATTACGCTCGTCATTTCCCAGTTCGTTGGGATTTTTTATTCGCTCTACGTATTTGTGTTTAATATTCCGGCTATCGAGGGCGGCTAAAGATTTGGGCGAGACCAGGTCCGTTGTCAATACTAACAGGCCGTAAGTGTAATTATATTTTTTAATCGAATTGTTTAAAGCAAGCACGCCGGGCAAAAAGCCGTCGGTACCCAAAAATGTGATAAAAGAGTAGTTCATTTTTTGCACCGTCAAAACTGTTTTTACAATTTTAACTAACCAAATGTAATTAAAAGTTGGCAAATGGATATTGACATGCCAACGACATCTTTCCGGCTTACAGAATTTGCTAACTTTCCCACTAAATCTGCATATTTGCATAGCTGCATATTTGCACATCTAAAAATTATGATCCACAAAAAAACAAGAAAATATATCCCGGCTACACTTGATATTAAATGGGAAACGCTTGAACCTTTTTATAAAGAATTGTTAGACCGTTCCATCAACTCGGCCCACGAACTGGAAAAATGGCTGCATGACAGGAGCGAATTGGAAGCTGCTTTAGAGGAAGACTCGGCCTGGCGCTATATTCGCATGACCTGCGATACCACCAGCGAAGAGCTGTTGCAAAGCTTCCAGTACTTCGCTACCGAAATTTCGCCCAAAATTGCGCCTTACGATAACGGACTGAATAAAAAACTGGTTGCAAGTCCTTACATCGACCAGTTGGACGGCGAAAAGTATTTTGTGTTTTTGCGGGCGATCAAAAAAAGCTTAGAACTTTTCCGCGAAGAGAATATCCCGGTACAAACCGAGATACAGGTGGAGCAGCAAAAATACCAGTCGATAACCGGCGCTATGTCGGTCCATATTGATGATAAGGAATATACCCTTGAGCAGGCATCGGTGTTTTTAAAAGGCACAAATCGGGCTAAGCGCCAGGAAGTTTGGGAAAAGATAACCGGTCGCCGTTTACAGGAAAAAGACACACTGGATACCCTTTTTGACCACCTGCGTAAACTTCGTCATAAAGTGGCGCTGAATGCAGGCTTCGAAAACTTCAGGGATTACATGTTCCAGGCATTGGGCCGTTTTGACTACACGCCGCAGGATTGCTATGCGTTCCATGAGGCAATCGAAAAGGAGATTGTTCCTATCCTGCGCGAACAAGCCGAAAAACGCCAGAAAGCGCTTAATTTACCTGCTTTAAAACCATGGGATATGGATGTAGATGTATCGGGTAAGCCGGCACTGAAACCGTTTCAAAACGGTAATGACCTCATTGAAAAATCAATCCAATGTTTTAGTAACATCAACCGATACCTGGGCGAGCGTTTAGAGATCATGAAGGATAACAACCTGTTTGATGTGGAAAGCCGCAAAGGCAAAGCGCCAGGCGGCTACAACTACCCGCTATCTGAAACCGGCGCACCTTTCATTTTCATGAATTCGGCCAACACCTTTCGCGATTTAACCACCATGGTACATGAGGGCGGGCACGCGGTACATACCTTCCTTACTGCCGACCTCGAGCTGAATGATTTTAAACATTGCCCATCTGAAGTTGCCGAACTGGCTTCTATGTCGATGGAGCTGATCTCGATGGATAACTGGAACGTATTTTTTGATAACGAAGAAGACCTGAAACGCGCCAAACGTGATCAATTGTTCGATGTATTGAAAACCCTGCCGTGGGTGGCCGTGGTAGATCAGTTTCAGCACTGGATTTATACCAACCCCGACCATACCGATGCCGATCGACGTGCCGCCTGGATGGAAATTTACGAACCATTTGGCGCCGGTTTTGTTGACTGGAGCGACCACCCGGATGCCGAAGCAAACCTGTGGCAAAAGCAACTGCACATTTTTGAAGTGCCATTTTACTATATTGAGTATGGCATGGCCCAGTTAGGCGCTATCGCGGTATGGAAAAACTATAAAGAAAACCCCGAAAAAGGCTTACAGCAATACCTGGATGCCCTGAAACTCGGCTATACCAAAACCATCAAAGAAATTTACGAAACCGCGGGAATTAAGTTTGATTTCAGCGCCGAATATGTAAAAGAACTGGCCGAGTTTGTAAAGGGCGAGATGGACAAGATTGGGTAAAAGAGCTCTTATTAAAACCGTCATTGAGTATCCATCAGGCAAAACCTGAAAAAAATATCATGACGCGCAACTAAATATAGTTAAATCAATGCCCTAAAGTACCGTCATTGTAAGACATTGATTATCAAATTCATCTCCCCCAAGATAGAAATCGCATAATTGCGTCTCCTTCATACAAATCATACAACGCCTGAAGTGCAACAGCATCTAAATAACTGTTTATATGCCGGCGGCTTGCTTAATGCGTTAAACATATCTTATTTTTATGCCAATCAATTACTAAACACTTGAAATCAGCTAAATCAATTTGGGGCCGGTTAACGGTCATATGCCTGTTTATTGGCGCTTGCCAAAATATCTCCCCGCTGTACGCACAATCGTTGCCCGTTTGGAATACCGCCAAAGGGCAAAATGAACCGGCAGATTGGCTGGTTAAACCTGCACTTGAAAAAGCTGCCATATACCAAAGTACCGACGGTAAGAACATTATTTTATACAATGGCTTACTAAAGCGAAGCTTCCGCATTACGCCCAATGTTGCCTGCTACGATTTTATTAACCTGCAAAACCATCAGCAGTTATTACGTTCGGTAAAACCCGAAGCACGCATCCAGGTAAATGGCAAAAGCTATAACGTTGGCGGCCTGTATGGTCAAAAGGAAAATGCCTACCTGGTTCCGGGTCAGTTGGACGAGCTTAAAGCTGATGACGCGGATTTCAAATTCAGCCATTACCTGGTAAGCCCCATCAAAACTGTCATCAACTGGAAAAGCGATGGCTGGTGGTCCACCAATAAAAAACAGGCTACCGGCAAAACAATCACTTTTGTTTACCAATCGGCATTTCATGATTTAAAAGGCATTGTTGTAAACGTACATTACAGCATTTATGATGGCCTGCCCCTTATCAGTAAATGGGTTAGCATTCAAAACCAATCAACAGGCAGTATTACAGTTGGCCAGGTGGCTAACGAAATACTGGGCATGGTAGAAGAAGAAACCGCCGTAGTTGGCAGTACAACCCAAATGCAGCCGCCGCGTGGTATTTATTTTGAAAGCAATTACGCGTTTAACAACGCCATGCGCTATATTCTTAGCGACCAAACCACGCACTGGAAGGCCGACCCAGCCTATACATCGCAGGTTAACTATGATTATCAAACACCTTGCCTGCTTGAGGTATATCCCGAAAGGGTATTTAGTGTACAGCTAAAGCCTGGCGAAGATTTTACATCAATACAAACCTATGAATTGCTGATGGATAGCTATGACCGCGAGCGGCGCGGCCTGGCCATACGCAAAATGTACCGTACCATTGCACCCTGGGTAACCGCCAACCCCATTTTTATGCACCTGGTAAGCAAAAATGACGATGAGGTACGCGCCGCTATTGATCAATGCGCAGCAACTGGCTACGAGGCCCTGATTATGAGCTTTGGCAGCCAGGTAAACCAGGAAGATACCACCATGCAAAATTTAAACCGGTGGAAAGCGCTCGCCAATTACGCGCATAGTAAAAACATTAAAATTGGCGGCTATTCGTTGTTCAGCTCCCGGCGAATCAGCGACTCGGATGATGTTATCGATCCCAAAACCAACAAATCGGGCGGCGCGCTTTTCGGTAACGCGCCTTGTTATGGCAGTAAATGGGGATTGGGCTATCGCGATAAAATTAAAAAGTTTTATGCCGCAACCGGTTTTGATATTTGGGAAAACGATGGCCCCTACCCTGGCGATGTTTGTGCATCCACCACTCATCCAGGCCATAAAGGTTTAGAAGACAGCCAATGGCAGCAAATGGCTATTCAAAAAGAACTGTACCACTGGCTAAATAACCTTGGTGTTTACATTAATGCCCCTGACTGGTATTTTTTAGATGGTACGAACAAAATTGCCATTGGCTACCGCGAAGTGAATTTTTCGCTTTCGCGCGAGCAGCAGGTGATACTGAACAGGCAAAACATTTTTGATGGCCTTTGGAACGAAATTCCATCAATGGTGTGGGGATTTGTGCCGCTTACCAAATACCAGGGCGGCGGCCCCGAGGCCGTGCTTGAACCACTAAAAGATCATTTAAAGGATTATAAAGCCTTAATGATGCAATATTATGGCGCCGGGGTGCAAGCCTGCTATCGCGGCCCGCGTTTGTATGATAGCCCCGCAACAAAGCAAACCGTAACCGGGGTAATTAATTGGTATAAAAAGTACCGCGACATTCTTAACTCAGATATCATTCATTTAAGGCGTGCCGATGGGCGCGACTGGGATGGCATTATGCATGTAAACCCGCAGCTACCGGTTAAGGGGCTTATTATGTTGTATAATCCGCTTAAACAAAAAATAACGCGGACCATCAAGATACCGCTTTATTACACGGGGCTTACGCAATCGGCAACGTTTTTGGAGCAGGGAAAATCGAAAATCAACGTAAAACTTAACCGCGATTATACCGCCAACTTAACTTTTACAATAGATGCCGAAAGCTATACATGGTATTTGATAGAGTGATAATACCATCGACACAACTGATTATAAAAATCAATTCATAAACTAAACGGAGTTAAGCACAGATTGCATTAACAACAATTATTGTTTCTCGCTTTTGAATTACTCATTAATCACCATTGGCCAACCAATTAAAGAACAAGCAATTACCATTTCATCATTATCGTCAAAAAGCGTGATTACTGATTATTTTTAAAACTGTTTGCTCTTTTTATAGTTAAACAATCTATGAAAAAGACAATTTTAAGTTTAAGCCTCGTCCTGTTTGCGACTTTAGGTTTTAGTCAGATACTTAAACCCGTAAAGATTGATAGTTTGGTTACGGTCTCTTTACCAGCAAACTTTACCAAGAAAGATACATTAGGTCAACAAATTTTCCAGGGTACTGCCGCCCTCGGATTTATAAGCGTAATACGCGTTCAAAACGCTGCCAACAATAAGCCGCTGAATAAAGAGCGGGACCTGAAAAAGGTATTTAATACTTTTGCTGATGGCATCAGGAAACAATCGCGCAACGGCAGTATCATGAACCCGCGCGACACAACCATTGGCAACCTTGAAGCACGGGTATTTACCCTAAGGATTGACAATAGCGGATCGACCGGCGAAGCGCCCCAGTTAAGAAAGTTTATTTTGTTATATACACAGGATGTAACATATACTTTTGAATATTATTACCCCGAAGCCAGAACCGAGCTTGCCAAAGCCGAGCTGAGAGAATTTTCGAACTCGATTAAAGTTGCGCCCGATTTGAAACGTAACGATCAGTATATTTCCAACGCAAAGGGTTTATCAACCCCGGTTAAAATTGGCCTATATGGCGGGCTGCCGCTCATTATCATTATTATACTGGTAACCATTCGCCGCAAAAAAAGGCTTGCCGCCGAAGGGTAATTATTTAAAAACTGTTTTAATCAACCCGGTACGCCATTTTTCGGAATGGATAAATTGCTTATTTTCCAGCCAGGTAAGCCACAAAACAGTAACTATTACCCCAATAGCCGAACCACCTATAACATCTTCAAAAAAGTGTTCGGTAAGATACATTCTTGAATAGCCAATTAATATGGCCATGAGTAAGGCTGGGATACCCCAGCCTTTTTTTGTTGCCAGGTAAGCCAGCACCACCGCTGCCGAAAACGCACTGGTAGTGTGCCCCGAAGGGAAACTATTATACGTTAGTATCTCTACTCCTTTAACTGTATGTACAGGCGCCCATTGATCTTTAAAATATAAACTGGGCCTTGGGGCATCGGCAAAATATTTAATTACCTGGGCCACAAACCCGGTTAAAAGATAGCTTGATGCCAGCAGCAGGAATTTACGATAGCTAAATAACAAAAAAAACAACGAGAGTGTAACCGCGGTAAGGCCGTCGCCAAGGTCGGTCATGTAGGGTTCAATGTAATCGACCCAGGGGCTATTCCACCCGTTTACCGCAAAAAAAATCTGTTCGCGGGTATATAGTAGTTTGATAACCAAACAGGCGCACAAAACAATCAGGTAAAGTAAAAAAAATGGCCTTATCCTGTATAAAACATCTTGTACCCCTATCTTCATGATGCAAAGTAAGCATATACTTATCTAATGCAAAAAAATGATTATGTTTGGGAATAGGTTGCACTTATTATTTAAATTAAATGTCGAAAAGCATATTTCGTAAAAAATCGGTCTCGAAAATATTACATGATGTTGAATGCGGTTTCAGCGATAGCGAACATCCCGGCACAGTAAACTCCCAGCTAAAAAAAGAATTAAACGTAAAAGATTTAACCCTGATGGGGATAGCCGCCGTAGTTGGGGCCGGCATTTTTAGCACCATCGGCGAAGCCTCTTTTCACGGAGGGCCGGCTGTTTCCCTGTTATTTATTGTTACCGCCGTTACCTGCGGATTTTCGGCCTTATGCTATGCCGAATTTGCATCGCGCATACCGGTAGCGGGCAGCGCCTATACTTACGCCTATGCTTCTTTTGGCGAACTGATAGCCTGGATAATTGGCTGGGATTTATTGATGGAATATGCCATTGGCAACATTGCTGTAGCTATATCATGGAGCGAATATTTTGTAAACCTGCTTGAAGGCTTTAATATTCATTTACCTAAATATCTTACTATGGATTATGTTTCGGCCCTAAGAGGACACGAAGCTGTAACCAAACAGGGGGCGGTACTTGCAGATATTGCCGATAGGCTGAAAGCCGGGGCAATTGCCTGGGATAATGCGCCCGGCTTAGGTAATTTTAAGCTGATAGCTAATTTGCCGGCCCTGGCTATTGTTTTTATTATTACGTACCTGGTTTATATTGGTATCCGCGAAACAAAAAAGGCAACCAATGCCATGGTTATCTTAAAGATACTGATTGTTATTGCCGTTATTGTAGTGGGCTTTTTTTACGTTACCCCGGCCAACTGGCATCCTTTTATGCCTAATGGCTTTGGCGGCGTTATGAAAGGCGTTTCGGGCGTATTTTTTGCTTACATCGGCTTTGATGCTATTTCGACCACGGCCGAAGAATGCGAAAAACCGCAGCGCGACCTACCCCGCGGTATGATATATTCCCTTATTATTTGTACCGTTTTGTATATCCTGATTGCGCTGGTACTTACCGGTATGGTAAGTTACAAAGACTTACAAGTGGGCGATCCGCTGGCTTTTGTATTTGCTAAAGTTGGCTTGCATAAAGTAAGTTACGTAATATCCATAAGCGCTGTAATTGCAACGGCAAGCGTGCTATTAATATTTCAGTTAGGGCAGCCCCGTATCTGGATGAGCATGAGCCGCGATGGTTTATTACCAAAAGCGTTTTCCCGCATTCACCCTAAATATCATACTCCTGCTTTTGCTACTGTAATTACAGGTTTTGTGGTGGCAATACCGGCGTTATTCATGAACCTTACCGAGGTTACCGATTTAACCAGTATAGGCACTTTATTTGCCTTTGTACTGGTTTGTGGCGGTGTTTTATTACTACCGCGCGAAGAGGCGGTTAAAGGCAAATTTCATTTACCATACGCCAATGGCAAATACATAGTGCCATTGATAACTATCATTATCCTGGGCTCGATAGTTTACTTTAAACCCGCCCCCCAGGTTGAAATGATGCAGTTTAAGAAACTGAGAGAAAAACCCGCCATTATTGACGCCCTTAATGCAGGTGAAATAAAAGCTGTATACGCCTCTGTTGTTAAACTAAATACCGGCACCCCTACCCTGGCTGACTCCGCCTCGCAAAAAAAGTATTTTAAAGATTTGGAAGAAGATAGATTTAACAGCGCCTTACGGGCAGCACCTATCAGTGAGCTAAAAAAATACCATATTGGTTTTGATGGCTTCCTGTACAACTTCCCTAATTACCTGTTCTTTATTCTCATTATTATTATTGCTGTGTATAGCTTCCTCAAAAACTTCTCGCTGATACCCGTTTTAGGGCTCATGAGCTGCTTTTACCTCATGACCGAACTTGGCTATACCAACTGGCTACGGTTCCTGATATGGCTGGTAATAGGTTTGGTTATTTACTTTACCTACAGTTACAAAAACAGTGTATTAGGCAGGGAAGTTAAAACAGCCTAACCAATAACTTTATGTGGATATGCCCCATTTGCAGCCGCGAATTTGCAAACACCAACCAGGTACACTCCTGTCGCGAACGTAACCTGGGTGATTTTTTGCAGGGTAAATCCGCCCATACGGTTGAATTGTTTGATTACCTGGTAGAAGAACTTTTAGCCATGGCGCCCATCAAAGTCTATCCTACTAAAAGTATGATAGCATTTGGCCTGCGCACCAATTTTGCCTACGTTACCCAATTAGGTAAAAACTTTATTGATGTGGTTTTTCCGTTTAATGAAATATATGCCGATAACCTCTGCTTCAGCAAAATAAAAACAGTACCCGGCACTAACCAGCACAATCATTATTTCAGGATGTATTTGAAGGAGGATATTAATGAGGAGGTGAGAAAGTATATGAGAAAAAGCCTCACCCAAACCCTCTCCAAAGGAGAGGGCTTTTGATTTGCAAGGCTGGTTTTGGCAGTCCCGTTCAAATAATAGATTCTGATTTTATGATATAAAATATAATCGGTTCAATTAGTTTCATGAGTAAAAATGATGTAAATATTACCGGCATTAAAAGCAAGTGGCAAGGATTCGAAACTGCCGACCTTATTTTATGGGAGATTCTTAAAGAGAATTCAAAGGCAAACAGGCGGCACCCCACCGAAGCAGAAAACATGATGTGGCAAATTTTAAGGAATAATAAAACCGGCTATAAAATAAGAAGGCAGCACGCCATTGATGGTTATATTGCTGATTTTGTTTGTTTGGGAAAAGGATTGGTCATTGAGGTAGACAGCGGGTATCATCTGTTTACCAAAGAACAGGATGATTTAAGAACTTCTGTTTTAAATGAATTAGGTTTTCACGTTATCCGGTTTACTAACGACCAAGTTTTAAAATATCCTCAAAATGTGTTTCTGAATATCAAAGAAATATTAGATAAACAACCCAACAGAAAAATTTAGCCAGACCTTTTCCTTGGTATTGATTTGGGTTTAAAAGCTTGAATTTTAGAAAAATACGTAGTGCTATTAGAGATATATTACGCGTTTAGTAAGAACCCTCTCCTTTGGAGAGGGCAGGGTGAGGCCTCTTCCCCACAATCCATTTCTGTAACTTCCAGGTAAGATATGCTGAGCCAGCGCCAACTATTGCCCCGCCCAGAACATCACTTGGGTAGTGCACACCCAGGTACATTCGTGAATAGCCTACAGCGCTGGCAAATGCAAACGATGGTGCTATCACGTACCATTTAGGAATAGCCAAACTTAAGGATGTAGCGGTCGAAAATGCGAAAGCAGTATGTCCCGACGGGAATGACGGGTCTGTTGGGTATTCTTTGGCATAAATCACATCCGGGTGGGTAACAAAAGGCCGCTCGCGGTTAAATATTTTTTTAGCAGCAAAGGTTGCGCTACCTGCAACAATAAACGACGCGGCTGTTTGCAACCCGCTTATTTTAAGGTTATCATCGTGGTTAATATAGCCGGCAACAATTAAACTTATAGGGGCGGCTACGTTTACAATAACAGCTTTATCGCTTATAAATTTCCACTTACTATCGGCACCACTTGGCGGCCCGTTAATAGCTTTAAGCAGGTTGAGATCGGCGCCCTGGGCAAATAAACCAGTTGCAAAAAACAGGGCTAATAAGGTTAATTGTATCTTTTTGTTCACAGGATATTACTTCAGCTTTGTAAATATGTGAAAACAATCTGTAGTAATACTGAATTTATTTACCCTACCCTACTAAAAGGAGAAAGTTCAAAAAAACAGGCGTTAACTATGCTCGCGACAACGATACTTCGAAAAATCAGCACAAAAAGGTAGTAAACAAAAAAGTCCTCCCGAACAGGGAAGACTTTATTTAATTTTTCTACTTCAGCAAAAACAGCTTCAAATCGGCCCCTCCATTTTGGAAAGGGTGTGACGAGCCCTAATTTACCCTATGAATTTCAATAGCATCAGGTATCGATAACATTAACGGTACTTTTTCAACCGTAACAAAGCTTAAATCCAAACCAAAGCCACGTTCTTCTGAAAGGCTTAAATGCTTCAGGTAAACATAAAAATCCATGATAAAGCGCTCGTAAAATGATAAGCTGTGCGAGCGGGAGAAAATTTTCTCAATCACCACAAACCTAAAATCACCAACAATTTTATGCTTATTTAATGATTTGTAATGGCTGGTGATATCAACTTCACCTTTCTTAACCAGGTCTTCAACCACTTTACGGAACAACAGGTTAATTTGCTGCTCAACCCGGAAGCCCAGTTTAAAATCGATACGGATCAGTTTATTAGGGATCAAAAAGTCAACCTCGTATTCGCGTTTGTAAGGCTCATCCACTACATCAACGTGAACCAGCCAATATACATCGGCCCGTTTTGGTTGCTTCTGTAAAATGGAGTAAACAATTTTCGATTCAATTTCCGAGTTAAAATTAGCGCTGGTTAAGTACACCAGTTGCGATGCATATTTAGGCACGCTTTCGTCGGCGCTCAGCTCGTTAATGATGTTGTAATAATCATCAATTCCAACAAATTTAACATAACGATTCCTGATCTTACGGGCAGTATGCCATGTCCACATCACCGTGAACAAAACAAAACCTATCGAAAGTGTAAACCAGCCTCCATGCAAAAACTTAACCAGGTTACCTGTCAGGAAGGTACCTTCAATAACCAGGTAAATTGCCAAAAATGTATTGATGATGTAGTTTGGTACCTTTTTCCTTTTCAGGAATTTTGATACCAGTATAGTGGTCATCAACATGGCTACGGTGATACTTAAACCATAAGCCGCCTCCATTTTATCCGAATGGCGAAATATTAGCACAACACCCAAACAGCCGGCCCAAAGCAGCCAGTTAACACTTGGCACATATAATTGCCCTTTTTGCTCAGATGGATAATTAATTTTCACTTTTGGCCAAAGGTTAAGCCTTACAGCCTCGGCAATCAGCGTGAACGATCCCGATATCAGCGCCTGGCTGGCAATAATAGCAGCTACGGTAGCGATACCGATACCAAATATCAAAAACCACTCCGGCATTATTTTATAAAAGGGGTTGTTCACGTTAAGGTCCATCACCGATCCGTTACTTTGCAGCAACCAAACCGCCTGGCCAAGGTAGTTTAAAATTAAACACGCTTTAACATAAATCCAGCTGATGCGGATGTTTTGCTTACCGCAGTGCCCCAGGTCAGAGTATAATGCTTCGGCCCCGGTAGTACACAAAAACACAGCACCCAATATAATAAACGCGTTGTGGCTATTTGTTGAACTTAACAATTCGTAAGCATAGTAAGGGTTAAGCGCCCTGACGATGCCTGGCGAATGTACGATGTAGGAGATACCGAGTACGCCCATCATCGTAAACCAGATAAACATAATTGGCCCGAATGCTTTACCTACCAGCGATGTACCAAATTGCTGTATAATAAACAGCCCGGTAATAATGGCTATCACTATTTTAACAGTTGGTAAATTGGGGTAATAGGTTTGCAAACCCTCAATAGCCGACGATATGGTAATGGGCGGCGTAATAATACCATCGGCAAGTAACGCGCAACCACCTACAACGGCAGGTACTATAAGCCATTTGGCTTTACGGCGCACCAACGAGAAAAGCGAAAAAATGCCACCTTCGCCCTTGTTATCGGCGCGCAGCGTTATTACCACATACTTTAGGGTAGTTTGCAGGGTTAACGTCCAAAATATAAGCGAAACTCCGCCTAATATTAATGTTTCTGAAATGTGGTTGGTGCCAACAATGGCTTTGAATACGTATAATGGCGAGGTACCAATATCACCGTAAATTATTCCTAAACTGATGAGCAGACCAGCTGCCGACAGTTTTTGCAGATCTTTATGATTTGACACTATGTGTTAGTTTGAGACGGCAAAAATATTAATTTTTTACATTTCAAAGTCAAATTATCAAGAATTCATGAAGAATTAAGAAGTTTTTTATAAATAATGTAAATTTTATGGGTATTTAATAAACAATAATGAAGTAATTGGAACCCAATGATGTATATTAATATAAATGTTAAAAAATCAAACAAAAAAAAGCGCCAAAAGCTATCTTTTTGAATTCCTTTAATAAATGTATAAAAAACACTATTTCATTCAAACTTAAATTAGGATTAAACGTATAAGGGTTTAGTCAGTCTATACTATAAAACAGTCCTCATTGTTAAATTTTGTTAAAAACATTAACAAAAACGTCAATTTCTTAGGCCGTGAGGGCATTATTTATACTTTTGTACGGAAACTTAATAATGAGGCGAAAAATTACTTACCCTTTTACTTACACATATGCATGGTCCGTATTAATTGCGATGGCAATTTTTATGAATTTTGCATTTGCCAAAGGGATTGCGTCTCCTCAAAAAGCCGATGCCAACAAATTTAAAAGCGATACCGTTTATCACGTAACCAAAACCAAAGGCGGTAAACCTTCTTATTTAAAAAACGGCCTTCACCTGGCATTGCCACCGTTAAAACCTGCGGTAACATCAACGGCGAAAGTAAATGTATCACGGCCTGATGATAAATTGTTAAACGATGTGCAGCTATACCCCAACCCGGTAACCGATCAGCTCAACCTTAAATACACCATAAGCCGCAACACCAATGTTACTGTTAAAATAATGGATGTTTTGGGCAACGATATTACTACCGTATTTAACCAGCGTGTTGAAGGCGGCGACCATAACATAAACTACCAAATTAATAACAAGCTTACCCGGGGCTTTTATTTTGTACGCGTAGTAGCCGGTACCGAATCGGTTATCAAACGGATCTCTGTTTTATAGTCATTAGTCATTGAGTCATCGGCGCTTTTATTGTTTTGATTATCGAAACTATTTTTTCACCAACCCGAGAGGCACCAATGACAGCGAAGTGAAATGACCAATAACGCGAAGCACTGAACTCAACCTTTTTTTTTAGCTTTGGCATTTAAGCATATCGTATATATGAAGATTATTGCCATAGGCCGCAACTATGCCGAACATGCCAAAGAGTTAAATAACCCGGTGCCAACTGTCCCGGTTATTTTCATGAAGCCCGACACCGCACTTTTAAAAGATAACAAGCCTTTTTACCATCCCGATTTTTCGGAAGATATCCATCACGAGATTGAACTGGTGTTAAAGGTGAGTAAAGAAGGCAAGCACATTGGCGAGAAATTTGCCGCCGGTTATTATGACGAGATAGGCCTGGGAGTTGATTTTACCGCCCGCGATATCCAAGCCCGCCATAAAGAAAAAGGCTTACCATGGGAACTGGCCAAGGCTTTTGATGGCTCGGCGCCAATCAGCAACTTTGTGCCCAAGGCTACTTTTCCTGATATCTATAATATCAATTTCAAGCTGGATATTAATGGCGAAACCAGGCAGCAGGGTAATACCAACATGCTGCTTTTCAGCTTCGAGAGTATCATCGCCTTTGTATCCCGCTATATCACCCTAAAAAAGGGCGACCTGATATTTACCGGCACACCTGCAGGCGTAGGCCGGGTAAAGGTTGGTGACAGGCTGGAAGGATATATCGGGGATGAAAAAATGCTGGATTTTTGGGTGAAGTAGAAAATGCACCTGTTGTTGTGTAGAGACGCATAATTGCGTCTCCGCACGCAAATCACACATGCAAATTAACCAAGCCTGCCATGGAAATCTGCCCCGTCTGGCGGGAAACGCAATTATGCGTCTCTGCGTTAGGAAATAACAACATTATTGAATTAAAACTATTCCGCTATCAAGCATGGTTAAAAAAACAATTATCCTCCTCTCCATAGTATTTTCAGGCATCTACACACACCTGCTGGCGCAAACAGCCACCATACAAAGCAGACCATACCCGCAAAATTATTTTCGCTACCCGCTTGATTTACTACCGCATACTACGGCCGGTTCCTTTGGCGAATTACGGCCGGCGCACTTCCATTCCGGGCTCGATTTTAAAACCAACCAGCGTACCGGCTACCCGGTTTACGCGGTAAATGATGGCTATATATCAAGGGTGCGGGTTCAGTTTGGCGGCTTCGGCAGGGCTATTTATATTACGCACCCTAATGGCTATACTACGGTTTACGGTCACCTGCAAGCGCTTACGCCTGCTGTGGCGGCGCTGGTAAAAGCCTACCAGTATGAGCATCAAACCTACGAGGCCGATTTTAAATTAGGCCCAACTCAGGCTGCCGTTTGTAAAAACGATGTGGTTGCCATCTCCGGAAATGCAGGCGCATCTGCCGGCCCGCATGTACACTTCGAGATCAGGGATACACAAACTGAGGAAACCATCAACCCGCAATTGTTCGGGTTAACCATTCCAGACCAGGTGCCCCCTACTATCACCTCTATCGGCATCTATCACCTTAATGGCAACCCCTTTAGCGAAAAAACACCGCGAGAGTTTATGGGTGTTACCGGGGCAGCGGGTAATTATCATTTGACCAAACCACAGGTATTGCATTTAAGCGGTAACGTAGGCTTTGGCATCAATACTACGGATATGAACAGCACATCGGCCAACCACAACGGCATCTACTCGCTGGAGTTGAAGCTGGATGGCCAAACCGTGTACACCTTCGCGGTAGAACGTTTCGCATTCGATCAAACCCATGCCATCAATGCTTATATCGATTATCCATCATACACGCTGGAGCGACGCTGGATGCAAAAATGCTTTATTATGCCGGGCAGTCATATCTCGCTGTACCCGCAATCTGTTAACCGGGGTATTATCACCTTTAATGATAATGCACTGCATGATGTTGAGTACGTTGTTAAAGATGTAGCCGGCAATACATCAACCTTAAAATTAAAAGTGCAGGCAAGCCCGTTTAATGCAACGGCCAACAAAATAGCCGGCACTTTATTTCACTACGATAAAAAGAGCGAGTTTAGTATGGATAAGGTAAAGATTACCGTGATGCCCGGTAATTTGTATGACGATCTTGATTTTATCTATTCCGTTTCGCCAAAGCCACAGGGTGCCTACTCGTCGTTACACCATATCCATAACCGCCTTACCCCAATACACGAAAATTACGAACTTTGGATAAAGCCCGAAGTTGATTTGGGCAAGTATGCAGATAAGGCCGTTATTGTAAGCACCACCGTGGGCTGCGTTGGCGGCTACTACCAGGATGGCTGGGTAAAAAGCCAGACCAGCACCTTTGGCGATTATTTTATTAAATTGGATACCGTGCCACCAGTGATTCACCCGCTAAATATAAAGGATGGCAGCAATATGAAGGCCGCCCGCACCATCAGTTTCAGGATGAGCGATAACCTTTCGGGCATTAAAACTTACACCGGAACCATTGATAATAAGTGGGTTTTAATGGAATTGGATTATAAAACTAAAATTCTAAGTTATACCTTTGGCGGCGATATTACACAGGGTAAGCATACCTTTAAACTGGTTCTGGTAGATAACAAAAACAACTTTGCAGATTTTACTGCAAAGTTTTACAGATAATACCTCAAAAAACTATGTCAACATTAAAAGAAGGCGATAAAGCCCCCGACTTTACAGCAAAAGACCAAAACGGAAAAACCGTATCGTTATCTGATTATAAGGGCAAAAACGTAATCCTATATTTCTATCCAAAAGACGATACCCCCGGATGTACTGCAGAATCATGCGATTTCAGGGATAACTACCAATCGTTGCTAAGCAAAGGCTACGAAGTGATTGGCGTAAGCACCGACGACGAAAAATCGCATAAAAAATTTGAAACCAAGTATAGCCTTCCATTTACCCTGATTGCCGATGAAGAAAAATCTATTGTAGAGGCCTACGGCGTATGGGTAGAGAAGAATATGTATGGCAAGCAATATATGGGCACCGCCCGCACTACCTTCATTATTGACGGCGACGGCACTATTAGCCACGTTATCAGCAAGGTAGATACCAAGAACTCATCACAACAAGTGCTCGACTTAGTAAAATAAGTGTTAAAAGAACAATAATTATTTTTACTTTAGCCGTTCAGTTTCCTAAATTAATAATGAAATCAACAATTCAAGACTTAGAAAAAACCGCGTCGCAAATCAGGCGCGACATTGTACGTATGGTACATGGTTGTCAATCGGGCCACCCAGGTGGATCATTAGGTTGCACAGATTTTTTTACCGCCCTTTATTTCGAGGCGATGAACCACGATCCTAAATTCAACATGGATGGTATTGGCGAAGACCTTTTCTTTTTATCAAACGGCCATATTTCGCCGGTGTTTTACAGCACCCTGGCGCACGCAGGCTATTATGATAAAGCAGAACTGGCAACTTTCCGTAAGCTGAATACCCGCTTACAGGGCCACCCCACCACGCATGAGCATTTACCTGGAATACGCATTGCATCCGGCTCATTAGGCCAGGGCTTATCTGTTGCTATTGGCGCTGCTTTGGCTAAGAAACTGAATGGTGATAAATCATTAGTATACACTTTACACGGTGATGGCGAGTTACAGGAAGGCCAAATTTGGGAAGCAGCCATGTTTGCACCGCACAACAAGGTTGATAATTTAATTTCGACTATTGATGTTAACGGCCAGCAAATTGACGGGCCAACCAACCTGGTATTATCATTGGGCGATTTGCATGCCAAATGGGTAGCCTTTGGATGGGATGTTTTGGAGATGAAAGGTAATGATATGGCCGATGTTGTTAAAACATTGGAATTGGCTAAAAGCCGCACAGGCCAGGGCAAACCTATTATGATATTAATGCACACCGAAATGGGTTACGGCGTTGATTTTATGGTTGGCAGCCACAAATGGCACGGTGTTGCCCCTAACGACGAGCAGCTTAAATTGGCATTGGCACAGTTAGAAGAAACTTTGGGCGACTATTAGGCTGTGCATGTTTTTTAGGTTGTACGTGGGACGTTTTACGTTCTACGTTTTCCAGAAAGCACAAAACCCATCAGTTAACGTACCATTTAAATAACACATGCCACGTAAAACGTATAACGTCTCACGTAAAACCCTATCTCAACAGAAATGAAAAAGTACACCTATACAGATAAAAAAGATACCCGCTCGGGCTTTGGCGCCGGGTTGCTGGAAGCCGGCAGAAAAAACGACCAGGTGGTTGCACTTTGCGCCGACCTTATTGGATCGTTAAAAATGAATGATTTTATTAAAGAATTTCCTGAACGCTTTGTACAGGTTGGTATTGCCGAAGCAAACATGATGTGTATTGCCGCAGGTATGACCATTGGTGGTAAAATACCTTTTACAGGTACTTTTGCCAACTTTTCAACTGGCAGGGTTTATGATCAAATTCGCCAGTCAATTGCTTACTCAAACAAAAACGTTAAAGTTTGCGCGTCGCACGCTGGTTTAACTTTGGGCGAGGATGGTGCAACCCACCAGATATTGGAGGATATAGGCATGATGAAAATGCTGCCCGGGATGACCGTAATTAACCCTTGCGATTATAACCAAACCAAAGCGGCTACCATGGCTATTGCCGAATATGAAGGCCCGGTTTATTTGCGTTTTGGTCGCCCGGTTGTTCCTATTTTTACAGATCCTGACCAAAAATTCGAGATCGGTAAAGCGTGGATGGTAAACGAAGGCGCAGATGTTACTATATTTGCCACCGGTCACCTGGTTTGGGAAGCTATTTTAGCAGGCGAAAAACTGGCGGAAGAAGGTATTGATGCCGAGATTATTAACATCCACACCATCAAACCTTTGGATGCCGAAGCCGTATTAAAATCGGTAGCTAAAACACGTTGCGTGGTAACTGCCGAAGAGCATAACCGCCTTGGTGGTTTGGGCGATAGCATAGCGCAATTGCTGGCTGTTAACAACCCTACCCCGCAGGAATTTGTAGCGGTGAACGATAGCTTTGGCGAAAGCGGCACACCTGAGCAACTGATGACCAAATACGGTTTAGATGCAGAACATATTGTGTTGGCCGTGAAAAAGGTTATCGAAAGAAAAAACAAAAATGCTTAATTAGCATTTAACTATAAAAATTATAAAATGTCGGTGCAGGTAGAAGATTCAGAGATTTTAAGCAAATTCCAAGACGAGCGGACGCGTAATGAAGCGTTTAACCTGTTGCTTAAAAAATACCAGCAAAAAATTTACTGGCACGTAAGGCGCATGGTTATTGATCATGACGATGYAGACGACCTTACCCAGGATGTTTTTGTAAAAGTTTGGAAAAATCTGCTGGGCTTCAGAAATGACGCGCAGCTGTATACCTGGATGTACCGCATAGCATCCAACGAATGCATTACTTTTTTGAATAAGAAAAAACTTAAAAATAATGTTTCGTTGGATGATGTTGCGTATGAACTTGCAGATACGCTTGCAGATTCAAGCTATTTTAATGGCGATGCGGCACAGCGCAAATTGCAGGAGGCATTGCTTACCCTGCCCGAAAAACAAAAGCTTGTATTCAACATGAAATATTATGAGGATATGAAGTATGAAGAAATTTCGGCAGTTTTGGGTACAAGTGTAGGTGCTTTAAAAGCGTCTTTTCACTTGGCTGTCAAGAAGATAGAAGCATATTTAATCTCGAAAGATTGAATTCAGAATTAATTCAGAATTACGTTAAACCTTTTAGCACTTTGTTCATCTATAGTTATGTATGAAAAGCGATATGGACAATAGGGAATGGCTGGATGACTATAAGTCACTAAAGCAGGTTGACGCAAGCAACCCGTTTTTGGTGCCTGCTGGCTATTTCGATGAATTAGCGCAGCACATAACGTCACGCATCAGGCTGGAAGAGCTTAAAGGCTCATCCGAAGGGTTTACTATTCCTGAAAATTACTTTGAACAATTAAACAGCAACATACAAAGCCGCATTAATATCCAGGCAGCTTTAGGTACTGAAGAGACCGGTTTTATTACGCCCGAAAATTTTTTTGACGAACAAGCCAGCCAAATCCAAAGCAGGATTGCCATTGAGCAATACGTGAGTAATGACGCTGAAAGCTTTAGCGTTCCCGAAAATTATTTCGAGGAACTGGATAATAACATCCAAAGCAGGGTGGCTATCGAAGAATTCTTAGATGGCCAGGATGAAGGTTTTGCGGTCCCTGAAAATTATTTTGACGAGTTAAGCAGCAATATCCAAAGCCGAATAGCGGTAGAGGAGCTAATGAACAATGACGCCGAAATTTTTACGGTACCGGCAAATTATTTTGAGCAGCTAAGCCAAAACATTTTAAATAAAACAGTTAACGAGGTTATAACCGTTGAGTTTGAAGAAACCGACAATGTTATAAGCTTTAAACAGGCTGTTGATAAACGCAGTATTGTGCGCAAGATGCTTGCATCCGGTACATTCAGGTATGCTACTGCGGCATGTTTCGCGGTTTTGATAAGTATTACTGTTTTGCTTAAAGGCAATTCTGTACCAGATCATAACCACTCATTTTTACATGAGCAGGTATCGTCTGTACCGGTAGATGAAATAAAAAGCTACCTGGAATTGCACAGCGACGCAAGCGACACCCGCACGTTAATAGATGCCAATCAGAAAAGTAATAGTTCCAACGTGGACGAGAATCTGTCGGATTATATAGATGCTAATTAATAAGGAGTTTTAATGGTTAAATTGATCAGGCATATTTTTACGGTACTTTTTTTTGTAGCAGTGGGCTACCAATCGCACGCGCAGGAACAATTGGTACCTGCCGGACGGGTTGCCCCCAATACAAAGCTTAAAAAAGGAACAGGTGCCAAGCTTGAGGCAGCCCGCAACAACTACATTAGCAGGCAGCTTGACCTGAGCGATGCCGAGGGCCGCAAATTTTGGCCATTATACCGTTCATATCAGCAGGAATTAACAGCTGTACGCATCCTGAAGCGCTTAAACAACTCCAAAGCGGCATCAAACGGTACTGAGCAAATAGATAAAGAAATTTATTACGAAAGCCAGCTGGTGGCCATCCGCAAGCGTTACAGAGACGCCTTTGCTAAAATTCTCCCACCCGAAAAAGTGAGTATGCTTTACAAAAGCGAACAGGAATTTAATGATGAACTTATCAAACGCCTAAGCGAAAGCAGCGAAAGAGCGGGGAATTAGTCATTAGTCATTAGTCATTAGTCATTAGTCATTAGTCATTAGTCATTAGTCATTAGTGGGAATGACTTTTGGGAATCTTTGTTTTGATTACTTTTCAAAAGTCTTTTCCGAAAGCCCAAAATCTTGATACCTGATACTAACTACTTGATACTATCTCCCCCTACCTGCGTATAAACTCAAAACTCCCGTCAGGCGCCAGTTTCATGATGGTTGATGGATTGCGGATCTCTTTGCTGTGTTGCTCCAGGTCAACCACATAGTCAACCCCATCGATGATTTCCTGGTCAATTTGCGAAAAATATTGGGGCGAAGGCTTACCGCTGATGTTGGCCGATGTAGATACAAGAGGCTTGCGCAGCCGCTGTATCAATTGTTTGCAAAACTCATGATTGCTTACGCGTATAGCTACGCTCCCATCGGCAGCTATCACAGCAGGCGATAAGTTTTTTGCCCCTGGCATTACCAGCGTTAAGGGGTTTTCGGCATATTCAATCAGGTCATAAGCCAACGGGTTTACTTCCTGTACGTAGCTTTCCAGCTTGTTTTCGGTATCAACCAATATCACCATACTTTTAGCCTCATCGCGCTGTTTAAGGCGAAATATTTTTTTGATGGCTTCGGTATTGGTGGCATCACAACCTATACCCCAAATGGTATCTGTTGGGTACAGGATAATGCCTCCATCTTGTAATACTTTAAATGCGTTGGCAACTTCATCTCTAAGCATTGTTCAATATATTAGTGTATAGCTGCTGCAATTGCAGGGCCAGTTTATCATCGTTAAAGTTGGCGACATGCTCGATGCCCCGGTTAATCATTGTTTGCCTTAAAGCATCATCACCAAGTATCTGGTTCACTTCTTTAGCTAAACCGGCCGCGTCATCAGGGTCAACATATCGGCTGCCGGCTCCGCCAGCTTCTTCCAGGCATGATCCTGTGGTAGCTATAACCGGGGTGCCGGAGTTTAAAGCCTCCAATATCGGAATACCAAAACCTTCGTATCTTGAAGGATATATAAAAACCGACGCTAATTGATAAATGACCGGCAATTCATCAAACGGAATATCTCTTAAAAAAACAACACGGCTGGTTAAATTACCGGCAGCAATGTAGGCGTTTACTTCGTCTGTGTATTTTGTTGGTTTACCAATTACCACTAAAGGGATATCGCCATCAATGTTTTTTAAGGCTATTACCGTTAGCAACAGGTTTTTACGTTCTTCGATCGTGCCTATGCTCAGCAAAAATTTATCGGGCAGGTTGTATTTTAACTTTACCGCGGCTTTTTGATCGGGTGTTTTTGTAACGTCAAATATAACGTCGCAGCCCTGGTAAATTATTTCAATTTTTTGGGGGTTGATGTCTAACAGCTCTACCAAATCGGCCTTGGTTTTTGCGCTTATAGCGATGATTTTATCGGCTACCTTGCAGGCGTATTTTACTTTGGCGAGGTAAATACGATAATTAAACCAGCCAAATTGCTTAGGGTAGCGCATAAAAATAAGGTCATGTATCGTGACAACCGACCGTATGCCGCTACCGGCAATGCCCGAGGGTAACTCATGACTAAGGCCATGATACAATTCAATCCCATCGCGCCGCAAATCCTTAACAATTCCTTTGCTACGCCACCAGGAAGTAAAAAATTTGCTGGCAGGCGTTAAAGTAAAAACATTGCCATGATCACCCAAAAACTTAAGTCTTACATTTGGTTTAGCTTTTGGTGTATATAAAAAATAGGCGTTTTCGGGATGGAAATATGCCAGCGTTTTAATAAGCCAGCGGCTGTAGTTTCCGAGGCCCGTATTATTATAAAAGGCCCGCTTGGCATCGTATCCTATTTTCATGTTGTACGTTTTACGTTGTACGTTTTACGTTTACATGCATTTGAAACATGTATAACGTAAAACGTATAACTTACAACTTTTAAACCGCTACGTTATTTTCTCTCAGCGCGTCGTTTAGAGAAGTTTTTTTATCCGTCGACTCCTTACGGGTGCCGATAATGAGCGCGCAAGGCACCTGGTAATCACCGGCAGGGAATTTTTTGGTATATGAACCAGGTATAACTACCGAACGGGCAGGCACACGGCCTTTATATTCAACCGGCGTTGATTGGGTTACATCGATAATTTTGGTTGAGGCAGTTAAAACAACATTAGCACCCAACACGGCCTCATGCTCAACATGCACGCCTTCTACTACGATGGCTCTTGATCCCAGGAAACAGTTATCTTCAATAATAACCGGGGCAGCCTGTAGCGGCTCTAATACGCCGCCAATACCTACACCGCCACTTAGGTGTACGTGCTTGCCAATTTGCGCACATGAACCTACTGTAGCCCATGTATCAACCATGGTACCTTCGTCAACATAAGCGCCAATATTTACGTACGATGGCATCATGATAACACCTTTTGCAAGGTATGCGCCGTAACGGGCAATGCCATGCGGAACTACACGAACACCGTTTGCTTTATAATCGGTTTTTAAATCCATTTTGTCATGAAAAACAAACGGACCAACTTTAATTTCTTTCATGCTGCGGGTAGGGAAATAAAGGATAACCGCCTTCTTTATCCACTCATTCACATGCCAGCGCGTACCAATCATTTCGGCCACACGAATCTCGCCTTTATCCAACCGTTCAACAACGGTTTCAATAGCGGTGATGTATTCGTTATAATTCAGCAGATTCCTGTCTTCCCAGGCATCTTCAATCATTTTTTTAAGATCTTGCATCGGTAAAATTAACTTTTGGCAAATAAAAGGATTTTTAAGGAAAAATACAGGATTAGCTCCAATAACTTGTTGCCCCGTTGCTTTTGAACAGGGTAATGTAGCTGTTGCTATCTATTAAAAAATAAACCTTAAGGCAAAATTAAATCAACAATTTTACCAAAGGATAAATACGCTGATTTTTAATGACATAAGTTATATAATTATGATAAATTAGATTATCATTGTTTTTATAAAACACAAATTTACCAACCTAATCTCCCCCCTGATTATGACTATTATGGCTTTTTTTTGTATCGCTTTGCTGGCAATCTCTTCGTTACTGATTGCCGGGATCGTATTTTTCAGTTTTTTAAAGTGGATCAAAAGAACCTATTATCCAACCTGGAAATTCCCTGATTACATTAGCGTTGGCTATGCAGAATACTTGTACCACAAATTTATAAAAAAAGACCTGGAGGCCTGGCAAAACAACCGGTAGCATTATTAGTTGGATTGCTTAGTTTTGCACGAGTACCGGCTAAAATCATAATCACCGGAACCAGTGTAAATTAATGTCCCATCACCGTAATTTTTGCAAAGATATACTATTTGGCGTTGCTGTTGGCGATGCTTTAGGCGTTCCTGTTGAATTATCGAAAAAAAAATCGACGGATTAGCAGCCAGTTGGCTAAACTATTGTAGCATAATTGAATAAACAATGGCCGAAAAAGAAAAACTAAGAATTGATAAATACCTGTGGGCTATCCGCGTTTTTAAAACCCGTACACTGGCATCTGATGCGTGCAAGGCCGGCCGTGTAAAGCTTGACAGCAAAAATATAAAACCTTCATATGAAGTAAAAATTGGCGATACCTACCAGGTATCAAAGGGCCCTGACCGGAAGATTATTAGGGTAACCGGCTTGCTGGAGAACAGGGTTGATGCAAAAAAGGCAGCTGACTATTACCTGGATATAACCCCGGTTGAACAAACCCAGGCTTTTAAATCCATGTTCCAAGCCCCAATACTTAAACGCGACAGAGGCACCGGTCGGCCTACAAAACTTGACCGTAGAGAGATAGACGATTTAAAAGATAATTTTTTTGAGAAAGATGAGGAAGAATAATTTGAAGATTTGAGAATTTGAAGATTTGAAAATGGCAATAAAATGGTTTGAAAACTTACCGATAGAGATTAATCGGACAAGCATTTTCAAATTCTCAAATCTTCAAATTCTCAAATTAAATTAATATTTCGTCTTATTTTCTTCTACCTCCCACAGCTTAAAAGCAGCAATTGCCTCATCGCGTAATAATTGCACAAAGGGTAACTTCCTGTCGGCCATTGGGCTTGCAAGTTCATCATAAATATCATGGTCATCAAAGCCAATTGCTGCGGCATCGGCCTTGGTATTGGCATAGTAAACTTTATCAATACGGGCCCAGTATATGGCGCCAAGGCACATGGGGCAAGGTTCGCAACTGGTATAAATCTCGCAACCGGAAAGATCATAAGTACCCAACTCCTGGCAGGCCAGGCGGATAACCGATACCTCGGCATGTGCAGTTGGATCGTTTGTAGGAACAACCCTGTTGGCACTACGGGCCAGGATCATGCCATCTTTTGTTATAACGGCGCCAAAAGGGCCACCCATCCCCTGTTTTACATTATACTCGGATAGCTCAATTGCTATCCGCATGAATTTTTCATGTGCCGTGTTTTCCATAGTCCTCTAAATTAAAAAACCTCAGCCGAAGTTGAGGTCCTATTTTAAATTTGAGAATTCTGCAATTTGAAAATTTGAAGATGTTTTTCATTTTCAAATCTTCAAATTCTCAAATTTTCAAATCGATTTTATTTTTTCTCCTTCGCGTAAGCGTCGTTAAGTCTTTTGATCACGTCAGTTGTTACATCTAAAGATGGATCGCCATATAATACGGTTGGGTTTGCTTTTGAGTATAACAACACAAGTTTGTAGCCCTTTTCTTTAGCGTAGGCTTTGGCAAAATCAGCAATTTTATCGTATTGTTTGCTTGCTTCGGTAGCCTGCACGTTTTGGAACTCGGCAGTAGCATTTTGCTGATAGCCTTGTAATTCCTGTTGCTTGCGTTGTAAACGTTGCTCAGTAGCCTGGCGTTGGTCGGCAGGTAAAGTGGCTGCACTTTTTTGATACTCGGCAACTTCACGTTGAAAAGCCTGCCCTTTGTTTTGTAAATCGCCTTGCGAGGCTTTGCCTTTTTCTTCCAGGCGTTTGTTCATATCCTTTGTGTACTCATATTTACTTAGTAAAGTATCTGAGTTGATATAAACAATTGCATCCTTGCCATCACTTACAGTGGTAGCGCCTGAGGCTGGTTTGTCGGCAGTTTTATTTTGGTTACAGGCGGCAATGCTACCTGCAATTAATATCCCGAAGGTGAATTTTGTTAAAGTTGAAACAGTAGTTTTCATTATCTCACGTAAAATTTAAAAAAGTTTGACAAAGATAAACTTTCGTTGCAAGTATCCTAATTAGATGTGCAAATTGCAGATTTCAGATGTGCAGATGATGATCAATTTGAAAATGTTGAGTTTACGATCATCCGATTAATCATCCGCCCCATCTAAATTATTAATCTGCGCATTTGAATATCTGAAATTTGCTCATCTGGAAAAACATCTACACATCTGAAATCTGCACATTTGCACATCTATCCACACCTCGCTTTTTATCCACAATCATTCGTCATTGCCATCAAAAATTCGTACTTTTGAAGGTTGTTGTACTAAATAAATATGAGCGAAGAAAATCAGGACAAATCCAATTATTCAGCAGATAATATACAGGTATTAGAAGGTTTAGAGGCGGTACGTAAGCGCCCGTCCATGTACATTGGTGATACAGGCGTTAAAGGTTTGCACCATTTGGTATATGAGGTTGTTGATAACTCTATCGACGAAGCCCTTGCCGGCCACTGCGACACAATTAAGGTTTTTATATTAAAAGATAACTCGATAAGGGTTGAAGATAATGGTCGCGGTATCCCAACCGCTATGCACACTAAAGAAAAAAAATCGGCTTTAGAGGTGGTAATGACCGTATTACACGCCGGCGGTAAATTTGATAAGGATACTTACAAAGTATCCGGCGGTTTGCACGGTGTGGGTGTTAGTTGCGTTAACGCGCTATCTATCCACCTTACTGCTCTAGTTTACCGCGAAGGCAAAGTGTGGACACAGGAATACTCAGAAGGTAAGCCTTTGTTTGAAGTTAAAACTATTGGCGAAACGGATAAAAGGGGTACTACCATTATATTTAAACCGGATGCTACCATTTTTACCCTTACAACCGAGTATAAATACGATACACTTGCAGGCCGCCTGCGCGAACTATCATTCTTAAATAAAGGCATCCGCCTTAGCTTAACCGATGAGCGTATACCTAACGAGGATGGATCATACCCTACCGAAGAGTTTTACTCTGAAGGTGGCTTACGCGAGTTTGTTAAGTTTTTAGATGGCACACGCCAGTCTATCATTCCCGAGCCTATCTATTTGGATGGTGTAAAGAATGGTATCCCTGTTGAGCTTGCCTTTCAGTATAATGATACCTACTCCGAGAATGTATTCTCGTACGTAAATAACATCAATACCATTGAAGGCGGTACACACGTAGCAGGTTTCCGCCGTGGATTGACACGTACCCTGAAGGCATATGCCGATAAATCGGGATTGCTTAAAAACATGAAGATGGAAATTACCGGTGACGACTTCCGCGAGGGGTTAACCGCTGTAATTTCTGTTAAAGTACAGGAGCCACAGTTTGAAGGCCAAACCAAAACCAAATTAGGTAACAACGAGGTGATGGGCGCCGTTGATATGGCAGTAGGCGAAATATTGGGCAACTTCCTGGAAGAAAACCCGAAAGAGGCCAAGCTAATTGTAAACAAAGTAATACTTGCTGCTACAGCCCGTGCCGCTGCCCGTAAAGCCCGCGAACTGGTACAGCGCAAGAGTGTAATGACCGGATCTGGCCTGCCAGGTAAATTATCTGATTGTGCCAATAACGATCCATCGCTGTGTGAACTTTACCTTGTAGAGGGTGACTCGGCGGGTGGTACCGCCAAACAAGGCCGCGACCGCGAATACCAGGCTATTTTACCTTTACGTGGTAAAATCCTGAACGTGGAGAAAGCCATGGAGCACAAAATTTACGAAAATGAAGAGATCAAGAACATGTTTACCGGCCTTGGCGTAAGCCGCGGTACACCTGATGATGATAAAGCTTTAAATATCACTAAACTACGTTACCACAAAATCATCATCATGACGGATGCCGACGTGGATGGATCGCACATTACAACGCTGATCCTTACATTCTTCTTCCGTTACATGAAAGAATTGGTTGAAGCCGGCTATGTTTACATCGCTTCGCCACCATTGTACCAGGTTAAAAAAGGTAAAGAGTTTGAATACTGCTGGAATGATGTACAGCGCGATGCCGCTATACAACGCCTTAAAGGTGCCGGTAAAGAAGATAGCGTACACGTACAACGTTACAAAGGTTTGGGCGAGATGAATGATATCCAGCTCTGGGATACCACCATGAACCCGGCCACACGTACCCTAAAACGCGCCACCATTGAAAACGCAGCAGAGTGCGACCACACCTTCAGCATGCTGATGGGCGATGAAGTAGCACCGCGTCGTGAGTTTATTGAGCGCAATGCTAAGTATGCTAAGATAGATACATAGGAAGATGTGCAGATTTGTAGACTACAGATGTGCAGATACTATTTAAAGATAATGATCAGCCTCGCTTAACGCGGGGCTTTTTTAGTTTAATAACCTGTTTACCATAATCAATCACCGCTCTGTATTTCATCAATATATCGCCGCCTAAAACGCCCAATACCTGTGGATGTCCCATTTGGCCATAGGCTATGTTGATAGTGGATAAATCCAGTACAGCAACTTCAAAATCGTCAACCAATACACTGCCGATTTGCATACCGCTGATTAAAGCGGTGAACGACTGCATAGTATTGGTGCCTAAACCTGTTGACAGCCTGTCACTCTCGGATATAAAAGTTGCCTCACTCGCTTCTGCCAGCATGGTTTGGTCAAAAGCGGTTTTTGATGCACCGGTGTCCAAAACCATAATAAATGCTTTGCCAAACAGGATCACCTCAATTAACGGATGGTAGCCATCGTYGTGCAGGTCGATGATCTGGAGTGGAATAGATGTCATGGGCAATTATTGAATTACTGATTTACTGATTTATTGAATGTGCAAGTTATAAAATAGCTTTGTTCAGCACCGATAAAAATGGCGCTTTCGCAAACTTGCCTAACTCAATAATTCAGTAAATCAATAATTCAATAATTAAAACGGATATCCTATTGCCAGGTTAAATACGCTCCTGTGCCAGTCAAGATTCCACTGAGGCTCGCCGGGGCGAACGTATGGTGTACGTAGTGGCACTCCCAAATCGGTACGCAACACCAGCACCGTGATATCAAAACGTAAGCCGAAGCCAACATCAACAGCGATATCATTAATAAATTTCTTACTGAATACCCCGCCAGGCTGCCCTCCATTTGAATTGAGCAACCAGATGTTACCGGCATCGGCAAATAATGCCCCCCTAACTATACTGAATAGTTTTGGACGGTACTCGATGTTGGCTTCCAGTTTAATATCGCCAGATTCGTCGGGCAGGAAATTACCCTGTGCAACACTTGCTGTTGGGTTAAAATGCCCCGGCCCAATCGACCTGGCCTGGAAACCCCTTAAACTATTGGGGCCACCTATAAAAAACTGCTGGCTGTATGGTAACTGGGTCGAGTTGCCATAAGGCAAACCTACGCCCAGTATAACCCGCGATGCTATGGTACTGTTCGGCCCCGTTTTATGAAAATACCGAATTTCGTTTTCCAGTTTCACAAATTGGTTAAAAGTAGCTCCAAATAGTTTACGCACTTTACCTGCGGTGGTATCGGCACCGGTAACCAGCCCGTACAGATTATTTGACAAGCTTACCTTTCCGTTATAGTACATGGTATTGGTACGGTAGTCGTCTGTAGTATTGGTAAACGTATAGCTATAGCTCGGCCCGAGGATCAATTGCTTATCAATAACATGCTTTAAAGCCGGGTTAGGTAATACACCGGGATGGTTTACGCCCAGCACGCTGTCCTGGTATAGCTTCGATACGCTTAGTGGATTTACAAATTGAAAGTTCAGGATATTCAGTTCATGCGTTCGGTGAGCGTTCTCTTTCCAGTTATATCCAAATGTGGCGTTATATGAATTTAGATTATAAAGCTTTTGCCGGTTAACAATTGTGTAGCCCAGCGTTAAATTCGTATGCGGTATATAGGCATTATCGGCCTTGGGTTCTATCGGGCTTATAAAACGCGGCCACGATAATGTACCTTGAATACCGAACTGGTAAACGTTAAAACCGTTGTTGCCACCGCCTACCTGCACATCAGTACTACCAAAAAGCGTAACGCCCAACGCCTCGGCCCCCATAAAAGCATTCCGATGTTTCCAACTGAGGTTTACCTGTGTACCTGTATAGTTGGCAGATGTGGTGCGGCCCAGAATTTCAAATTGTAACGATTTGCGCTTATAGGGCGTTAAAAAATAATAAACATCCAGCTTAGGCGAATCGGGGGTTACATCTTCAAACCTGTTTTTCACAAATTTATATGGCCCCAGGTTTACAAACCTGTTTAATGAATTATTATGAACAGTACGGCTGTAAACATCATTAGGGTGCAGCAATACCGTATTGGCAAATGCAAAACTGCTGATGGTTTTTCGGCGTTCCACGATGTTATACCAACGGTAATGTTTTGCTTTATCCATCATCATCGATGTATCCGTTAATGAATAGTTAGGATAAACATAAATATTACGGATAGTATAAATTTCCTGGGCGCGTTCGGCTATATCGTTTTTAACTTTTACAAAAATATCCACCTGGTGCCCGGCTATCGTACTATCCACCTTCATGATCAAATCTTCGGGCGCAAAAAAGAAAAAGCCCTCTTCCTTTAATTTAGCATCAATGCGTATCCGCTCGGTTTTTATCACATCAAGATTATACTTATCGCCCACCTTTAACAGGCTTTTAGCGGCCGAACCGGCCACCGCAGTATCGATATTTTCGGTTCCTTTGGGGAATACCACTTTCCTGATACGGTACCCAGGCCCTGCCTGTACGGTATAAACTGCTTTTGCTGTTTTACCTTTGCTAACCGTATCCCCGGCAACCTGCGCCTGAAAATAGCTTACGTTTTGTAACCTGTTTTGTAATATTCCGGCATTTTTTTCGACATCAACCGAGCTTATCAATACAGGTGGCTCGCCAAACTTGGTATTTAGCCAATGTGCCAAACCTTTTGTTTTTTTTGTTTTGGTGATGTTATAGATATACAATTTAACCCTCAAACCTAAAATAGAACCGTTTGGATAAGGCCTTAACAACGATGTAAGATCGGTGGTAAGCATGCTTGCCTCTCCCTTTTTTAACGAATCCTTATCTGCAATCTTCACCTCTCCCCCTGTGTATAATTTTTGACCGGGTGCAAGGTATTTGGTATTACTGCAGGCATTCAGCAACACGGCGAGTATCAATAAATATCTTAAATTTTTAATCATGTACTTAGTGTGTAATAGTGCTATCTGCTTTGGCTTTATCTTCGGCGGCTTTATTAGCAGCGTCCTTTTCCTTATCCTTTTCTTTTTGCTCCTGCCTGTATTTACGGCGCATGGCTTTTTCTTCTTCGGTACGCTTCCTGAATATTTCCCGGAAGCGGTTATAATCAACCGTGAGGGTAAATCCTAAACCGGTTTCAATCACCTGCCCTTGTATAACTATAAACTCATCCTTACGGTAAGCGCGCAAGCTGTAGCGGCCATCCTTACTTAGTTTGTAACCAACAGATACATCTCCGGCTATATTGGTAGCCTTTTGGCCTTGTTGCGCGCCCTCCAGGTTAAAGTTATTGCCAACTGTTACTGTTAGCCTGTCGTTCAGGAACCGTTTAGATAGCCCCACATTCAAGTCCGTTCGGTTTGTGGCCGTACCGGATGAATAGTCCTCGCCGGATGTTAATCCGAAGTTGAGATCGACGCCCTCAATGAGGTTACCGGCCAGTTTATTCAGTTGATCTGACAATAAGCTACTTACACTGCTACGGATGGCGCCTTCAACACCGCCGCCGCCGCCCTGGCTTTGCAATGGGTTATCGCCTATAAAATGGCCCAATATCAATACACCTAACACCTGTTTGTTTAGTTCATTAGGATCCTGCCTAACCTGGGTAAGGCGTGTATTTACGGTATTGATCACATCTGACGATACGGTGTATGTGCTATCGGGCAGTACAATATCAAAGCTGATATCGGGTGTTAAAAGTTGGTTTTTAAGATTAAGATTTACGTTAAATGGAAGCTTTTGCTTATACATGGTTGCATTATCCGAACCGGAGAGCTGATTTTCGACCAGGTCAATAGGCGGTACATTGGCTACATAAACGGCAGTCAAATCTATATTGGCACTGGTTGGATCACCTGTCCAAACAATGGTACTGCCTTTTTTAAACAGGAAAGTGCGTTTCACGGTAGCATAAGCCAGGTTATATGATCCGGAATTAACCACATATGTACCTGTTAAATTCGTTTTACCACTTGGGTCGATACCCCCGTTCAGGTTAGCCTCGCCCTTTAAGTGTACCACATCGCCGTTGCGTTCGTCTACCACAATAGTAAAGGCAGCTTCTTTGCTTACCACAATATTTGCCGATAAATCGAGCCCTTTAACATTGGTTTTTTTAAGGGAATCCAATTGCCTGGCCAATAATATCGAATCGAGTTTCGGCTCGTTTTGGTCAATAAACTCTACCACCCCTTTCCTGTCTTCGATGCCGGGGTCATTAGTGGGCAATACAAAAGTCATGTCGGTTTTGTCGTTCACGGTGAGGCTTGCATCAACCACAGGCTTGTCCATGTTTCCGCGTACTTTTATCCTGGTATCAATATAAAGCTTGCCGTAAAACAGCTTGTTATCGTCTTGCGTAGAATTTACCGCCCTGAAATTTTTGGCGTTAATATCAAGGCCGAACGCATAGTCGGTATAGGTTTTGGTGTACACGCTGCCGGTAACAATTGCCTTGTTCCCGGTAGAATCAACCAGTGTAAAATCGTTAAAGCGGATGCCCTGGTCACTAAACGTAATACTCTCCTGCGGCATTGTAAAATACGAGTTGAGCATTGATACATTAAACCCAACCTTATTGAAGTTTACATCGCCCCTAATAGAAGGTGCCGTTGTGGTACCGGATATTTTTAACTGGCCCGTAATGTTACCCGATGCGTTGCGGATACTACCAAATGCAAAGCCTTCTATACTTTTCATATTCAGGCTCACGATGTTCAGGTTAAGATCAAACTTGCTTGCGGGATTGGTATAGTAAATACCATCCAGCTTAACCTGGTTGCCTTTGCCGGTAATATCAACTGTTGCTGCATAAGCATCGGCAGTTTGGTTATTTACCTTTAAGGCAATGTTCCCTACGGTATCTCCTTTAAAATTAAAGTCGTTGATGTTGATTGCTGCTGTAAATACCGGTGAAGCCTGGAAATTACTAACCTCTGCATCGCCGTTAATAACCCCGCCTACCTGCAGGCTATCCTGTTTGGCCATTTTGGCAAGTCCTTCTATTTTAAAATTGCTGAACTTAACATCAAGTGGCGCATTAAACTCCTGTGTTTTGCTGTTGATGCTCAATACCTGGTTGCTATTGCTAATGGTAAAGTTATGTGCCAGCACTCCTTTGGGGCCATATTGTAAAAAGTTATCGGCATTAACAGCCCATGGCATATAATCTAATAACAGCCCATCGGGGTTAAAGCTAAACTGATACTCATTTGGTAAAATACTAAACGTGCCGGCTACCCTAAAGCGCTCTTTTTTTGTAGCATCCCTTACTTGTAAACTTACGCCCAGTTTATTGTTTTGCGCGCTACCCGATATGCTGGTATACAACAGATCAACCGATGAACCAACTTTTACCTCATCTACAGATAGATTATAATTAAGCGCATTGTTACCGGTATTTATCTTCAGGCTTCCCTTGTTAACGGTGTTGGTGCCGTAAACCACTTTTGGTATCGATCCGTTTACAACCAGTTCGCCACTTTCGCTATTAAAGCTTCCTTTTAACAATACCGGGTCAAGCGTTTTTAAATCGGGCGCAAACTGGGTAAGTAAAGGAGTTTTAACCAGTTTAGCATCAAACACAAATTGCTGCGGCGGATATTTGGCGGCTACGGCGGGTTTAACTTTGCCGGTTTTAACCGTTTTACCTTTCGCATCCTTTTTGGTAATGGCCACCTGCTGCCCGCCCGCAATGGCGGTGTTAAAGTATTTATTAATTACATCCTGCACAGCATCGCCAACCTGGGTAAGCTTGTATTTACCGGCCATATGAGCGCTCATAACCGGTGTTTTTAAACGCAGCGTGCTGCTATCCGCATTAGCTGTCGAGATGAGGCTTATGGTATCTAATCTTATGCGTTGGGTTCCGTTAACCACCAGCAAATCTGTCGCCTTAACATCGGCGTTCAGGTAATCAGGATCGGCGGTTGGCACATCAGCCACTATCTTGCCATGAAACCGCATTTCGCCGGTAGTAAAATTAAGTTTTTTAAGGTTGATGCTGTCAACGGTTAATGTGCCCGAAGCCGAAGGATATTTTTTATTCAGATTGGCTTTGGCATCCAGGCTAAAATCAATATTAGGGTCTTTCATCCGGGCAATAGCCGTGTAAGCGCCATTGTGCGAACTGCCTTTTAAAGCCAGGTTTTTATAGTTATAACCTTTTACGTACGCATTGGCCAGGTTGCCATCAAATTTAATATTGGCCGTTTTGGGGTCAAGGCCATAACCGTCTACATTGGCGGTTAACGTAATTTTACCTACGGTTTGTGGTTGTTTGGTAAGCGCGCCTACATTTAGCTCGTTAACTTTAATATTGGCCTTATAACTTGCCTTTTGCTTGTTTTGTAAGTTTTTTACCGATGCAATAACATCCGCAGCGCCCAGGCTTGATCTGAGGCCCAGCCTGGTGTTAAAAGTATACATGCCACCCTTAAAATTTCCTTTCAGGTTCATATTTTCGGGGATGGTTACGTTTGCCGGGATGCTGCCTGCCGGCGCCAGTTTGGCAATATCGGCGCGGCTGGTGTTAAGGTCATTTATGGTAACATCAAAATAGGCCTTGCTTATATCGGGCAGGCCCTTTAGCTTTGCCGATGCCTTAATGCGGGTGTTGTTTAGGCCGGCAATATCCAGGCTGGGGATATCCAGGTTATTTACCTGCCCCCTTACTTTGCCGTTTATTTTAAATACAGCGCCCGGCGATGATTTAAATGGCTCCATAGCTGCCATTGTGGGCATCAGCAATAACACATCTTTTAAACCCAGGCGACTGCCGTTTAAATCGGCATTAATACCTAACGAGCCAACGTTTTTACTGATAGCAGCGATAGAAGGATAGCGCACCTGAACCGACTTTTGCAGTGTGGTTTGTGGTGTTTCCAATAACAAATCATTCATGTAAGCATTGGTTGGCCCATAAAAGAACGCAGTATGGAATTTATTGATCTTCAATCCGCTTTTTTCGGCGAAGGAAAAGTTATTTATTTTACCAGAAATTGTATCCGATGTATAGGCGATATTTTCCGCTTCAACATTCAGGTCGCGGATATCCATGTGGGCGTAATCCAGGCCTTTGGCAATAGCCTTTTGCGCGTTATTATCAAACTTAACATTATTATTATTTAAGCTGATTTTGCCGAGCGTAACAGCCCAGCGCGATGATTGCGGAGCAGCCACAAGGGTATCAAGCTTTTTGGCGGTTTTAACAATGGCTTTTGCAACCGTTTGAGGTTTGGCAAAGCTTAGGGCAGCTTTGGTATCATTCAATTCGATATCTTTAATGCCCACCTTTTGATGTTTGAGGTCTATCTTATCCATATTAACCAACAGCTTATCCAGGTTAATATTGGCCGTCATTTCGCTGCTTTGATAATCAACCTTTATTTTAGACAGATCTATCTGGCCTAAATTTAAATCCAGGTTCATAGGTTTTACAGCGGTATCTACTTTGGCAGCCTGCGCTATTGATGATCCCGCCGGGGTTTGAATGATACGTGCATTTACACCTGACAAAGTAATTTTAGGTATGGAAAATTTCATTTTATCCATATCAAAATCTTTTATCCTGGTATCAAAATGGCCAAGCAGGAATTTCACATCGTTGCCCGTAGTTACATCCTTGTATTTAACGTTGATCCTATCCAGGTTTACCTTATCGATAGAAAACTTCATAGTAGAGGTTGTGTCGGTAGGTTTCACCTCTTTTTTTTGTTCGCCTGCAAAGGCTTTAATAATATAATCAAAGTTAAAAACACTATCGGCACCCCGGCTTATGTTCGCCGTGATGCCCTGCAGGTTAATTTCATTAACTTCTACCTGGTTGTGTAACAGCTTTAGCATACTGATATCAACCTTCAGTTTTTCGCCGGCTATCAGGGTGTCTTTCTTTTGGTCTTCAAAGTATACATCTTCCAACACCAGCAACTTGGGCAGGCCAAGGCTAATGTGGCCTATTTTAACTTTAGTGTGTATTTTGTTTTGTAAAAAAGTTACCGCCTTGTTTTTAGCAAAATTTTGCACGGCGGGCACCTGTATCAAAATAACTACAAGGATAACCAGTAAAACTACACTCACCAGTATCCAAAGTATTGTTTTGAGGGTTATTCGTAATATTTTTTTCAATTGTATTAATTTTTCAAAGGTGAAGATCGATATGCTTAATATAGTCAAATAATGTGCTAAAGTAACCCCCCTCTAAATCTTTCCCGGAAGAGCCGATTCAAAACAAACTTTTTTACCCTCTCCTTTGGAGAGGCCGGGGTGAGGCTCTCTTTTGTTTTTTCAACACTCAACCCCGCGAACTTGTTTTTTAATAACTTTGTATTTCTACAGATTTTGTTGAAACGGATTTACTATGCCAGATTTTTCTCACTTACACGTTCATACCCAGTTCTCGTTACTTGATGGCGCTGCCGACATCTCAAAACTATACAAAAAGGCCGCAGCTGATGGGATGAAAGCTCTTGCAATTACCGATCATGGTAACATGTTTGGCGTATTTAAATTTGTGGCCGAAGCTGGTAAACACAATGTAAAACCCATTGTTGGCTGCGAGTTTTACGTGGTAGAAGACAGGCATAAAAAAACCTTTACAAAGGAAAAGAAAGACATTCGCCGCCACCAGCTGATGCTGGCCAAAAATCCTGAAGGCTATAAAAACCTGGTTAAGCTATGTTCATACGGCTACATGGAAGGCCTGTACAGCAAATGGCCCCGTATTGATAAAGAGCTAATTTTAAAGCACCACAAAGGCATTATTGCTACAACCTGCTGCATTGGGGCATCGGTACCCCAGGCCATATTAAGGGATACCCCCGAAGCGGCCGAAGCCGAGTTTAAATGGTGGCTTGATTTGTTTGGCGAAGATTTTTACATCGAACTGCAGCGCCACGATATTCCCGACCAAAATACGGTGAACAAAGTATTGCTGGAGTACGCCAAAAAGTATAATGTAAAGGTAATTTGCTCCAATGATTCACATTATGTAGATCAGCAAGACTCCAACGCTCATGACATTTTGCTTTGCGTAAACACCGGCGATATGCAAAGCACCCCTATTGCTACCGACGAGGAAGGCGGCCGTGGCTATAGGTTTGGTTTCCCTAACGACCAGTTTTATTTTAAAACCCAACAGGAAATGAGCCACCTGTTTAAAGACTTGCCCGAATCATTGGACAATACCAACGAGATTGTGGACAAGGTGGAGGTTTTAAAGCTTAAACGTGATATCCTGTTACCTAATTACGTAATACCCGAGGAGTTTAAAATTCACAATACCGGGGATGCTGATACGCTGAACCAGTGGGAATACCTGAAGCACCTTACCTTTATGGGCGCCAAGGAACGTTACATAGATATATCGCCCGAAACTGAGGAGCGCATTAACTTTGAATTGTTCACCATCAGAACGATGGGCTTTGCCGGTTACTTTTTAATTGTGGCCGACTTTATAAAAGCAGGCCGCGATATGGGTGTATTCATAGGCCCGGGCCGTGGTTCGGCAGCCGGATCGGTGGTAGCCTACTGTACCGGGATCACCAACATCGACCCGATGAAGTACAACCTCCTGTTTGAGAGGTTCCTGAACCCCGACCGTAAATCGATGCCCGATATTGATACGGATTTTGACGATGCAGGCCGCCAAAAGGTTATTGATTACGTGGTAGATAAGTATGGTAAAAACCAGGTGGCGCAAATTATCACCTATGGATCGATGGCTGCCCGTACCAGTATACAGGATGTAGGGCGCGTATTGGATATGCCGCTATCCGAAATGAACTTAATTAAAAAGCTGGTACCCGATACCCTGGGCATTACCCTTAAAGATGCCATTGAACAGGTACCCGAGCTTAAAGAAATATTAAATGGCAACGACCTGCGCAGCCAGGTACTGCGCGAGGCAGCTAAGCTGGAAGGCTCGGTACGTAATACAGGCGTACACGCGGCGGGCATCATCATTGCCCCTTATGATTTAACCGATATTGTTCCAGTTGCCGTTGCCAAAGACTCCGATCTGCTGGTTACACAATATGATGGCCGTGTAATTGAAGATGCAGGCGTAATTAAGATGGACTTTCTAGGGCTTAAAACCCTTACCATTATTAAAGATGCGTTACGGATGATCAAACAAAATCATGGCGTACATATCGATATAGATTATATCCCGCTTGATGATTTGCAAACTTATGAGCTTTACCAGCGAGGCGATACCAATGGTACTTTCCAGTTTGAAAGTGATGGTATGCAAATGTACCTGCGCGAACTTAAGCCCGATAAGTTTGAGGATTTAATTGCCATGAACGCCCTGTACCGCCCGGGACCGATTGAGTATATACCCAACTTTATTGCCCGTAAACACGGCAGGGAGCCTATCGTGTTCGATTTGCCCGACATGGAGGAATACCTGGGCGAAACCTATGGTATTACCGTGTACCAGGAGCAGGTGATGCTTTTATCGCAAAAGCTGGCAGGCTTTAGTAAAGGCGATGCCGACGTTTTGCGTAAGGCGATGGGTAAAAAACAAATTGAGATTCTGAACAAAATGGAGTCCCAGTTTATGGATGGGGCTGTAGCCAAAGGCCATCCCAAAGATAAACTGACCAAAATATGGACCGACTGGAAGGCTTTTGCGCAGTACGCGTTCAATAAATCGCACTCTACCTGTTATGCTTTTGTGGCCTATCAAACGGCTTATTTAAAGGCACACTATCCATCCGAGTACATGGCGGCAGTTTTAAACAACCAGAACAACATGGAAAAGATTACCTTTTTTATGGAGGAATGCCGCAGGATGGGTGTAGAGGTGTTAGGGCCGGATATCAATGAGTCGGACATGGCTTTTGCGGTAAACCGTAAAGGGCAGGTGCGTTTCGGGTTAACCGGTGTTAAAGGAGTGGGCGATAAAGCGGTGGAGAGTATTATTGAAGAACGGGTTGCCAAAGGCCCTTACGTATCTGTTTATGATTTTGCACGCCGGTCGAACACCCGCAGTGTAAACCGAAAATCGTACGAGAACCTGGTTTACGGTGGTGCCTTTGATGAGTTTGGCTATAACCGCGCCCAGTTTTTTGCTAAAACAGATGTTGGCGTATTAACAGGTATTGAGCGCCTTACCAAGTATGCCAATGATTACCAGAATGTACAAAGCAGCTCGCAATCATCATTATTCGGCGGCTCAGTAGCATCATATGTGCCTGAACCGGCCATGCCCGAGGCTGAAGAATGGCCGTTGATAGAAAAACTGAAATACGAAAAAACGGTAATTGGTATTTACCTTACCGGCCACCCGCTGGATAACTATAAGGTAGAGCTTGACCGCTTTTGCAACAGCACCATCAGCGATTTGAAACTGATGCAAAAAGCACGCTCGGGCGAAGGTGGCGAAGAGATCATGGGTGCCTTTAACGAGTTACGTAAACGCGGCGAGATCCGCATAGGCGGACTGGTAAGCAGCGTTCAGCATAAAATAACTAAAACAGGTAAGCCCTTTGGCACTTTCGTGTTGGAGGATTACAATGAATCGTACGAATTTGCCTTGTTTGGTGATGATTATGTAAAATTCCGTAACATGATGATGGACGGCTATTTTTTACATATTAAGGGCAGCATCGAAGAAAAATTCCGCCAAAAGGATAACTGGGACCTGCGCATCCTGGTGATGGATTTGCTGTCCGAAATGCGCGATAAGCTCACCAAATCATTAACGGTTTGTATCGACGTGAGCATGCTCAGCAGCAAATTACTTGACGATATACAACACATCATCGACGAGAATAACCAAAAATACCCGGTAAAAAACTGCAAACTGCGTTTTAAGATCAACAACCGCGAAGAGGCCATGCACGTAGAACTATCATCCAAAAACTTTAAAGTAAACCCAAGCGATGATTTGATTGAGGGCATATTTAACATTACGAATACGCAGCCTTTGTTGGGGTAATGAACAACAACGTGTATAGCAGTGAAGGCTAATTGTTAGCATCTGTTCACCCTTGTTAAAAACTTACAGTCACCACAACGTTAAGTGGATAACTTATATTAATATAATTGTCACATTGTCAGGTGTGGTTTGTGGCAAGCTATTTGAATAGTATATATTTGTACAACAAAATTTAAAAAATAGAAATCATGGCTTTAGAAATAACTGATGCAAACTTTGACGAACTTGTCCTGAAATCAGACAAACCCGTACTACTTGACTTTTGGGCAGAATGGTGTGGCCCTTGTAGAATGGTTGGCCCGGTAGTTGAAGATATTGCAAAAGAATACGAAGGCAGAGCTATTGTTGGTAAAGTTGATGTCGATAACAACCCAGGTATATCTGTAAAATTCGGCATCCGTAATATCCCTGCTTTATTGTTCTTCAAAAATGGCGAAATCGTAGATAAACAAATTGGTGCAGTTCCAAAATCAGTATTAACTGATAAATTAGCTAAGCAATTAGCTTAATCCGTACAGGCATAAATTAAGTTTATCAATAACTTAATCCACCATATTTTACTTTAAAAAGCGTTGCTAATGTTGGCAACGCTTTTTTTATGCCCYATATTAGCCCTATGCCCAAATTAAACGACGATCAGCAAATACAGCAATTAGCCAACCTCGAACTGCTGGCCCGGCAGGTAGTTGAAGGTTTTATAACCGGCCTGCACCAAAGTCCTTTCCACGGCTTTTCGGTGGAGTTTGCCGAGCATCGTTTGTACAACAACGGCGAATCGGTGAAAAACATCGATTGGAAATTGCTGGCCCGTACCGATAAGCTGTTTGTAAAACAATTTGAGGAAGAAACCAACCTGCGTTGCTACCTGTTATTGGATACATCGTCATCCATGAACTTTCCTGAAAAAGGGACTACCAAGCTCCAGTTTTCTATATACGCCATTGCATCATTAATGCACTTGTTTAAAAAACAAAGGGACGCGTTTGGGCTGTGTCTTTTTTCGGACAAGGTAGATTGGCTGAGTGCGGCAAAATCAACAACAACACACCTGTTTCATTTATACGCCGAACTGGAGAAGGCTTATAATAATCCCAAAACCAATACAGTTACCAACATCACACAGGTATTGCACCATGTAGCTAACGAGATCCACCAGCGTTCGATGGTGATCATTTTTAGCGATATGCTGGAGAATAGCCTCAACCCCGGTAAGGTGCAAGCCTTGTTCGCGGCAGTTCAGCACCTGAAGTTCAGCAAACACGAGGTGATTATCTTTAACGTTAACGATAAACAAAAAGAGGTCGACTTTAACTTTGATAACCGCCCACATCATTTTATCGATATAGAAAGCGGTGCCGAAATAAAGGTGCATCCTGGCAAAGTACGGGATGCCTACAAAGCATCTTTAACCGAATACCGGCATCAACTTGAACTTAAATGTGCCCAATACCATATTGATTTGGTAGATGTGGATATTAATGAAGGTTACCATGATGTGCTAAAAACCTACCTTGCCAAAAGAAATAAAATGGTGTAGTTAAGCAGCTACCTAAATCCAACACACTTTAGTATGAAATACCTAACCTTTTTCGCCATTCTTTTATTGTTTATTGTTCTCCCCAATCGTGTGCTTGCGCAAGGTGATCCTTTTAAACTCAGCGGCGAATATTCAAGCAATTTCGGCCAATTCACTATAGTTGTAACAAATAATAAAATTACCGGGTTGTATGAATATTATGAGCAATACGATGAAAAAGTAAAAGGGTACCTAAGGGAAAATATATTCTTTTTAAAAGGAACCTCGGTAAACGGAAAAGATTTCAGTATCATAAGCACAGATCCTGGTTTTCCTGGTGACATTCAAAAAGGCCGTCTTTCGTTTTTGAACGGCAAACTGAAAATAGTTTTAACCGGGACACCGCCGATGGACGCCGGATTTGACATCGATCATGAATCTGATAAAAGCTACTTCCCTTTTGTAAAGCCAAACAAATACCTTTTATTAACATTCATTAAATCAAAACGGGCGTACTTATACAACCTTAATGGCGATAACTTTACCATAAGGAAAGGCTATCTGGTATCTAACGAATTTGTTAAAGTGGTTGAAAAGAAAGATAATTTCTCTAAAGTTTTGTATCAGCCTGTAACCGACGGAAAAATATATACTTACTGGGTAAGCAATCAGGATTTGCTTGATCCAACTGCCGATAATTGGAATGGTTTCGTAAAATAACCCGCCAGGCTGCATTATTGCCCGCTACATATTGCCAGGGATTATGATGATGTTGCTATACCAAAAGAAATAAAATGGCGTAGCTAATTATCTATTAAATTGGGATTAGGCACGTTAAAGACAAGCGTAACTGTAGTTCCCTCCCCTTTTACCGAATTTATTTGAACCTTTATATCATGAAAACTCGTAATACTTTTAACTATTGCCAGGCCTAAGCCGTAACTTTCCTTTTCGTCGGTGTCCAGCTTTTCGAAACGGTTAAAGGCATTTTCAATTTGCTTTTTGTCCATCCCTGTCCCGGTATCAGAAATGATGATTTTGTAGGTACCCTCTTTAAGCTCATCGCTAATAGTTATCAATCCACCCGCATTATTATACTTAATGGCGTTATTAATCAAATTAAATAATAAAGTGTGCATCAGGGGCCGGTTGCCCGTTATAGTATATATATATTTCAGGTTGTTTGAAAAAGTTAACTGCCGCTCTTCTATCCTGTCTTCCAGTTCTTCCTGAATTTCCATTACTACGGCAGCAATCATTACCATATCTGCTTTATCATACTGGTTGTTTTCAACTTTCGATATCAGCAACAAACTATTAATAATCGACTTTAGCCGGTTAAGCGTTTTTAACGACGCGTGCATCTTGTTTTCGCTCCCCTCGCTTAGTTCCTCTTGCAGTAAAATATTCTCGAGCCTTGAGCTGATGATTGATATGGGGGTAAGCAATTCGTGCGATACATTGGCGATAAATTGCTTTTCGAGGATAAACAGGTTCGATATTTTTTTCATAAGCGAGCTGATGCTATCGTCCAAAAGCTCAAAATCCTGGGTAGTTGTTTTTATTTTTTCGTAATCAAAGTTCATCGGATCGTTCACTTTAATCAGTTTACGATCGATAATCTGATAAAACGGGGCCAGCAGAAATTTGGTAAAAACCAGATCGCTTATCAGTGTTAATACCAGGGCTACCACCAAAACCAAAATAGTGAACTTTTTAATGATGGATTTTAGCTCCTCAACCGATTCTATCGCCACGCCGATATGCAAAATATAGGTATGCCCATTAAAATTCAACCGGTGTGTTAAAATGCGGTAGGTTTGGGTGTATTTATCAAAATCGCGGGTTTCGGTAGTGAATTTAACTTCCTTAGTTACCTCCGGGTTGTATTTTGTTTGGGTAATAGTAATAAACTCTTCCTTCAGAATATTGTAGTCGGTATAGGCCTTTTTATCGCCCAAAATACTACTGATTTCACTGGAAGAAAGGTTTTTAAGCGTTTGCTCCTTATCATTTTCAAGCCTCAGCTCAATGTGATTATAAGAAATTTTTTCTATCGAAAGCAGGATGAGCAAACCCGTAAACAGGATGATAGCTACTTTGGTTAAAGTATTATAAAGGGCCAGCTTAACCTGCAGTTTCATTGTTTAAATGTTAATGCGGTAACCTATGCTGCGTACCGTCTCAAACCAATCAATGGGGATGTATTGCGATAGTTTTTTGCGCAGGTTTTTTACGTGCACATCAACAAAGTTCGAGTCGCTGTTTATTTCCAACACATCGCCCCAAACGTGCTCGGTAAGGTTGGTTCGCGATATTACGCGGTTTTTATTAAGCACCAGGTAGTTAAAAATTTCGAACTCCTTTTTGGTAAGGTTTATCCGCTCGTCATTAAACATCACCGTACGGTTCTGGATATTTACTTTAAGGCCTTTTATGTTAATGTCATTACTCTCCAGCCGGTGTTTACGGCGGGTAATGGCGTGCATACGGGCCAGCAATTCACTCAACGAAAATGGCTTAGCCAGGTAATCATCCGCGCCCTGCTCCAGGCCCGATACCCTGTCGTCAACTGCCCCGCGGGCGGTTAGTATAATAACGGCATCATCACGTTTATCAAGCCCTTTCAGCATTTTTAACAGGTCGAACCCATCGCCATCGGGCAATCCGAGATCAAGCAGGATAAAATCGTAATTATTAACAAAAATCTTTTCTTCGGCCGATCTTTTGGTTCGCGCATGCTCCACTGTAAATCCTTCGTGACTTAAAAATTCATCAACCTCCAGGGCCAGGCCCTTTTCGTCTTCAACAATCAAAACATTCATAAGTGTGCAAGTTACAAGATTTTAGAGTCAAGAGCCAAGAATCAAGAATCAAGACAAAAAATTTACATTCAGCCCTATCGATGTAAAATTGTTTTAATTCTTAACTCTTGATTCTTTTCTAAAAATAGCTAAATCAATTTCTACTTAACGCTGTTACAAAATAAACGCTACTATTGTATACATATGAGACTTTCCATTGAACGAAAACCAATAAGAGTTAACCCCGATCCTAAACGCGTTATTGCCAGATTTTTTTTTAATGGGAACGATCGTGCAAAAGAAGTAATTGAGCGCGTTATGCAAATAAGCGAGGAGGTAGCTTTCGGCATTGTATCGCCGCTATTGCAGGAATACTCCAAACGGCACCGTAATATAACCCGGGTTTTAAACCGGCATTGCAGTAAATTGAAGCCGCTTTTTTTGGAGTTAAATATCGATTATGATACCTTGACCATTAACCGCAAGCTACTTATAGGATCTTATTTTACCCACGAGTATTCCATTGAATCGGCTGCTTTTTTCAATCCCTCTATTGTGGAAGATCCGGACCAAACCGAACTGCAAGATGGGCAACGCAGAGTGATCATCAGTTTCAGGGCTGTGGGCGAGGGACATATTTCATCCATTACTTTTCGTCGTGGTTTAATTGATAAAGACAACAACATCACCATTTTGCCTGCCGGTAACTACATTGACGAAGCCGAAATTGTCAGGAACGCTGTATACAATAAAAAGCTGTTTTTTGATAAAGCTGCTATCACACAGATCAATATTGATGTCCTACACGAACTGGAATCCAAGCTGGATCATCATTTTGAATACGCCAACCTGCGCCGTATTATTATCGATTCGCAAAAATTGCAGGAAAGCGATATGAAGAAACTGGAGTACGACAAAGTACTGTGGCTAGCCGACTCGTACTACGAAATAGTTTTTTCGCTGGATACCGATATCTCCGACAGGGTAATATTCCCTATATCTGAGTATGAGCGCAAAGGTATTGAGGATGCCCGTTTTGTACAATTCAGGAACGATGACGATACTTCTGTTTATTATGCTACATACACCGCATATGATGGCGCACTTATTATGCCCAAACTGTTGCAAACCACCGATTTTTATAATTTTAAAATAATGCCATTATACGGCGCCGGCGCCCAAAATAAAAACCTGGCGTTGTTTCCGCGCAAGGTGAATGGCAAGTTTGTAATGATTTCGCGTATTGATGGCTGTAATAATTACATCATGTATGCTGATAAGATTAACATATGGGAAAAGCCAATTATGTTGCAGCAACCCCGCTTTAGCTGGGAATTTGTACAAATAGGTAACTGCGGATCGCCGATTGAAACCAAAGATGGCTGGCTGATGATAACCCACGGTGTAGGCCCTATGCGCCGCTATGTACTGGGAGCCAGCTTACTAAAACTGGATGACCCGGCCATTGAAATAGGCCGACTGCGTGAACCTTTGCTTATCCCCAACAGCGATGAGCGCGAAGGCTATGTACCTAACGTACTATATTCGTGCGGGGCAATAGTTCACAACGAAAAGCTGATTATCCCTTATGGCGTATCCGACTCATCAACTGCCTTTGCAGAAGTTAGCTTGCAGGAGTTATTGGATAAATTGAAGAGCGATCAGAGCGAATAAAGCGGCCTTTGTCATTGGCTTAAATAATGTCACATTACATGTTCGCAGGAAAGGCCGGACGCTAATCGGCTGACGAAAAGATAACCGCTGAGTTCTTTAAGGAGTTTTTTGATTAGCAACAAATACCTATCGCCAGCTGGCGCTGATTGTTTTAAGCGTAAACTTTTCAAAAATCCTGACAGCAATTTCTTTATGATCGCCCTTTTCTGATTTACGTACGTAATTAGTTAAACTCAGGAGCTTTAGCTGCGATGTATTATTGTTACCGCTGATGTTCAGGTTGGCATACATCGTTTTTAAAACTATGGTATCCGCATCTTTTACGCGCTCGTAATCAATAAGCATAGCTAAAGTATCTTTTTTGTTTTTTATTAAAGATGAACTGTAGTAGAAAATACTGCTCTTACGGTCAAAATCAACTCTCGCGGTGTCTTTGTAAAGCGCGCCATAACTGCGCTTATTATTATCCTTAACGTATTGGTTAAACTCGTGAACATACTCCAGTTGCAGGGCATTAATCCTGGAAACCAATTCACGTTTAGAAAAATCGAAAGTGTAAACTTTATTGATATCATTAAACCTGGTATAGGCCCCCGGAGGCATGGTGGTAGCTATAAAGGATATTAAAGAACACACTATTAACATATTAAAAATTACAGGTTTGAAGTAATATACCACTGGCTTGTTAAACTGATAAAAAGATACAGGCAAAATGAGCAGTGCTATATAATCGGTATAATCAATTGTGCGATGTACGGGGATACCTGCACCATTTAATGCATCGATAACAGGCTGCACTAAAGACGATTTCCAAACCACAAAAAACAGGAACGTAAAAAAATAACCCAGCTTTATTGTCCGCGGAAATAAAGCGCTCAACAAAAACGGGAACGCAAACAAACCAGCAAAATCAGAAAGCTTACCGGTTAAGCCGTTATGAAACGTTTGTTTAAGATACCAATCGTTTACAATCAGTAACAAAACCGCGGCTATAAATACCGGGTTACCTAATTTATGTTTTGCCATTGCCGAAGGTTAATTAACAGCAAGTTATGAAATAATTAATTCAGGAGTTTGCTAACTTACAAGTTTATGAAACCCTGTAAGTCCCGTTACACCATCGCGCCGACATTTTATAACAAGCATGTTAAAACTGAATAAAATGACGCAAAAATAGTCCTGCGTTTCATTTTTTTCGGCATGTAATAAACGACAACCCGTCCTAAATAATAAGCGTATTATTAGGCGTAGTATCCCTGCTTTCTGTTGCTCATATGCAAAAATGGCCGCTGCAATTTAATTCAGCAGATTATTAAAAAGTTTTACAAAAAAAAAGGAATCTGGCATATCCATTGATATAAACAATTTAGTATATTTAACTAACACAGTGAACGTTACAAATTAATATATGATAAAAAACTTATAAAGCCATGGACCATTTCAGAGAAATAAAAAACAGCTTAACCTGGCACAATGAGGGCAAATTTGAAGTTGAGCTGATCAACGGTATTATTACCAAACTTAATTTTTGTGAGCCGGGCAAAGGCCCCGAAGATGTAGGCAAGAGCCTTACATCAACCAACTATAAATACTTACAGTCGGTTTATTCGTGCCTTGGCGATCTGTTCACTTTTATTGAGGAAGAAAATAAAAGGTTAGGCTACAGCTATGCCCGTGCAAGCGAGGTTTTACCACAACAGCAGCCCGAAGTTACTGAAAACACTTACCCGCTGCTTGGCGAAACCAAAATAAGGCCGTTAAATGATTACGCCAATCAGCCGGAATCAGGCAATTCTTCCCAGGCAAATGAATTGATAAGGGATGCGGGCTGATAGCATTCCGGCAAAAAGCTGATTACCTTTTTGGTGTTGTGTGATACATAAAGTACCGCATCGGTTTCCCTTTGTGTTTTTCCTTTGTCACCTGTCAAGTATCTTCTGGTATAGCCCCAAATAATCCGCTACCATTTTATCCCTCGAAAATTGCGAGCCAGCCCAGTTACAGCAGTCTATTCTATTAATCCCGGCTAATCTACCCACTGCTTCAACAGCCTCATCAACGTCATTAACTAAAAACCCGGTTTGGGCATCTTTAATCAGTTCCGGCATCGATCCCCTGTTAAATGCTATTACGGGCGTTCCGCAAAGCATGGCCTCGGCTACACTCATGCCAAAGGGCTCATTAAAGCTAATGGGGTGCAGCAGGGCGGCGGCGTTGCCCAGCAAATCTTTACGCTTATCGGGGCCGGCATGGCCAATGTATTGTATTTGGTCAGATAAATAAGGCTCAACCCTTTCACGGTAGTAATTCCCGTCCTGAATAATACCTGCAATTAACAGCTTACGTCTGCTTTTTTGTGCTATCGCAATGGCTTCGGCAGTTCCTTTATCGGGATGGATGCGGCCGAAATACAGCAGGTAATCTTCAGGCTGTTCGTAAAACTCAAAATCGCGGGTATCCAAACCGTTGTAAACCGTAGCCAGGTAATCCAGATCGGCGCTGCGATCCGAATTACTGATGGATACATAATACCCTATATCGTTATACTTTTTATAAACCGGGATAATTTTCTGCGACGAAAAGCCATGTATCGTAGTGATAACAGGCGTTTTAATCAGCCCGGAATAAGTGAGCGGCAAAAAATCGAAATTATTATGGATAATATCAAACTCGTCCGCTTTCTCCATCAGGTTGCTAATGTGCAGGCATTCTAACACTTTGGCGTCCTGGCTTCGGTCTTCCTCGTACCCGGTTGCACAAATAGCATCCAGTTTTCCGGCAGTTACCGAATCGCCGGTAGCAAACAGCGTTACATCAATACACAACTTCACCAGTCCCTCGGCAATGTTAGATGCAATTTGTTCCCACGGGCCGTAATGCCTTGGCGGTGTACGCCAGGCTACGGGGGCTAAAACGGCTACCTTCATTTAGCAGATCTCGAGTTTCTGGCCGTATTTATTGTACTCATACTCCAGTTCAAAGGCTTTTAATACCGTTAAATGCGATATCAGGTACGCCAGCGTGCTTTCGGCTCCCTGGTTACGGTTAATACCGCCGGGCAGCAAGCCGTCGCAGCAGCCCTTGGTTTCATGGTCGTAAAGCGGGGCACGCAAGGTATTTTCGCCCAGGAACCACTTATAGCTCAAAAACATTTTCTCTACATATTGCGGCACCCTGAAAATCTGGTAAGCCTGGAAATGCATCAGCACCATAGCCATGGTTTCAATAGCCTGCTGATCGAACGTTGGAAAAGTACCGCCGCGATAATACCAGCCATCATTGCCCACGGGGCTTAAGTAACCGTTTGATAAAGTCAGCTTATCTAAAAACGCCATCGATGCCAGTGCAATCCGTTTGGCATCCTCATTCCCGGTTATCTCGCAGGAGTGTAATAAGGCCAGCGGTAGTATCGCGTTATCATAGGTCATTTTCTCTTCAAACCATTGCCAATCTTCTGATTGCGTTTTTTCAAAAGCATCAATAAGGGGTTGGGTTAAATCGTTTAGTATTTTAATCATCCCATCATCTGTAGGTATGGCCTGCAGGTAAAGGCTTATCCCGATAATGGTGTTGCCTATTCCTCTCAAATGTTTCAAACTTGAAAAATGCGGTACCGATTTATGAAAAATCTCTAAAGCAAACTCCCGGTATGAGTTACTGGCCGCGCAGCCTATCAAATGGCCTAACGACCATATGGTACGGCCAAATGAATCCTCCGATCCAACTTCATCAAGGTAGCGCCTGTCAAAACTCAAAAAGTTACGGAAGTTACCATCATCTGTTTGCATATAGTGAATATAGCTGAGGTAAATAGGCAGCAATTCAAAGGCCTCCTTGCTCCCGCTGCGCTGGTAAGCCATCAAGGCCATGATAAGCGCACGGGCGTTATCATCAAGGCAGTAACCCTCTTTTAAGTTAGGGATACCGTATTTGGCGTGTTGCACAATACCAGTATCATCGGTCAGCCTCAAAACATGCGTGAGGCTGAATTTTGGTAATATCTCGGGGTCAACAATGCTGTTTTTCAATATTTTATCACTAAAATCAAAACGGGCTGTTGCTTCCTGGGCCACCTTTATAAATTCGGCCCCAATTACCGGCCAGCGCAGGTGCAGGCCATATTGGTAGGCATTCTCTTTCAATTCCTGTAAAACCCTGTCCTGGTCAAGCAGCTCAATTACGGTATCGGCAAGTGCATCAGAATTTTTAAAGTCGAATAGCCTGCCCCGGCCATCGGCCAGCAACTCGGTAGCGTGCCAGTAAGGTGTAGATACTACGGCAGCACCGGCACCAACGGCATAAGATAAGGTGCCACTGGTAATTTGAGCCTCGTTAAGGTACGGTGTTACATAAATATCGCAGGCGGTAAGATAATCTACCAGTTCTTCTTCAGATACAAATTTATTGATGAACGATAGATTTTTAGATACGCCCAATTGCGCAGCAAGCGATTTCAGGTGATCGCGATACTCCTCTCCTGAATTTTTTATAACGCCGGGATGGGTGTTACCCAGTACCACGTACATTACATCGGGATGATTTTCGACAATTTTTGGTAAAGCCCTAACCACGGTTTCCAGCCCTTTATTACGGCTGATTAGCCCGAAAGTGAGCATTACCCTGTGATTTTTAAAAGAGCTAAGCGCTTTAACCGGGTTTTCTTCCGGTGCTTCTACATCTGGCACGCCATGTTCTATAATCTGGATCTTATCCGCAGGAATCTCATAAATAGTAGTTAAAAACTCCACAGCACGCTGGCTCATTACGATGATCTTTGACGATTGTTCGGCAATCTCGCGGATAATGATGCGCTGCACATAGCTGGGGTCTTTTAATATGGTATGCAATATCGATATCAGCGGTTTTTCCAGCCGGTTTATCAACGGTAATATATAAATACCGCTCTCGCCGCCGTAAATGCCAAATTCATGCTCCATAATGCAAACATCCGCCGCACTGGTGTTGATATAGTTGGCAGCACGGATATAGTCTTTTTGATGGTTTTGACGGATAACGTATTTCACCTCCTCCGGGTATTCGTATTCGTGCACGTCTTCAGAATCGTTAAGCGCTACCACGAAGCCCCCCTGAAGTAATGACTTCCTGTCGGGATAGTTAGCGCTGATGGCGTGCATTAAATTGTGATTAAATGTGGCTAAGCCGCACTCGCGGGGAGGATAGGTTGATATATAGGCGATTTTCATAATTCGATAGCGTGTTAAAACTTGTAGTTGTGCGCATAAACAGCAATATCAAGCCGGCTGTTTAAGTTTGTGACCATAAAAAAGTGCATTAGTGTTCTTATTTCCCTGAATAAAGGCCTTAACGGCATCTTTTTATCTGATTATACCATAAATGCATAAACCATACCAGTTTAATTCAAACAAAATATTATGAGGTATTATTTAATATTCGTTACATAAAAGTTACCAAAAGGTTGTATAGGAATCTGCTTATTAAATTTAATTATAAGCCAGCCGCTTGTTTACCGTGCCTGAAAAGATGTGGTAGACAATCAGGCACTTTTCATTATAAATTAATACAACCTAACATGCACCTTACACACACCAGGCTATAACCAAACCCGCCCCTTACAGCATACCTTTGGCATACCTTTCACACACTTTTGGCGCACCTTTGTGGCCAAACAAACAACTGACAACTAACTTATTATGTAATTTAAAAGAGAAAACCTGTTTACAAAAAAATGTAAAAAAGCGAATATGATAATCAGGGAGACTTAGTAACAAGAAGAACATCTTCTCTGCTTCCCAACCGTGCAGAACCTCTACTACAAACATACTGAAAAATTGGGAGGGATAATAATTTATAGCGCCGCCCATCCCCTTTTACTGCATCATCTATTATAATGGTCTATAGCCTCGATGATCACTGCGCAGGCCTTTTCTATCTCCCGGGGTTGGATAATGATCGGTGGCGCCAGGCGCATGGAGTTGCTGCAATGTAAAAACCAATCGGTTATTACACCATTTTCAATACAGCGGTCTATTATTTTCTTATTAAGCTCAAAGTTTTCCAATTCAACGGCCAGCATCAGGCCTTTGCCGCGCACCGCTTTAATGGCCGGGTGTACCAGTAGTTGACGGAACAAGGCCTCTTTTTGGGCTACCCCAGGTATAAGGTTGTCATTAATCAATACCTGCAATGCCGCTAAGCCCGCCGCGCAGCATACCGGGTGCCCCCCAAACGTGGTGATGTGGCCAAGTATGGGATTATCCTTTAACGCACCCATAATTGGGGTTGATGCTATGAATGCCCCTATCGGCATACCGCCGCCCAGCGCTTTGGCCAGCAACAAAATATCGGGCACTATACCAAAGTGCTCAAAAGCAAACAACTTTCCGGTACGGCCAAATGCCGCCTGGATTTCATCCAAAATTAATAACGCCCCCGTTTCATCACAACGTTTACGCAAGGCTTGCATATAGGCGCTATCCGGCACCCGCACACCGGCCTCGCCCTGCACGGTTTCTATAATAACGCATGCGGTTTGGTCCGTTATCAATTGCAGGTCATCGGTATTGTTAAAGTTGATGAAACCCACCCCGGGCAATAACGGGCGATAGGCTTGCTTAAACTCCTCGTTACCCATTACGCTTAAAGCGCCATGGGTGCTGCCATGGTACGAGTTGTGGCAGGCGATGATCTGTTGCCTCCCGCTAAATCGTTTAGCTAACTTCAACGCGCCCTCTACCGCCTCGGTACCCGAATTGGTAAAATAAACCGATTGTAAATTATCCGGTAACAACGATACCAGTTTCTGTGCAAACATTACCTGCGGTGTTTGCACAAACTCGCCGTAAACCATCAGGTGCATGTATTTATCAACCTGTTGTTTAATGGCCTCCTTTACATAAGGGTTGCCATGCCCAAGGCTGCTTACCCCAATACCCGATATCAGGTCAATAAATGCCCTGCCCGATGAATCGTACATATAAATGCCCTCGGCGCGCTCAAACTCCAGCAATAAAGGAAAGTTGGTAGTTTGCGCGTTATTAGCCAAAAAAAGCTGACGGAGAGTAGGCATGTGAAAGTTGTATATTATGAGTTGTAAGTTGTATGTATGGCAACAGCGCAAAGATAATGTTAATGTCGCAAAATGATCATTTTCAAAATCAGGAATTATGCGTTTTCAAATTGTGCTGAGGTTAAACAAGCATAAATATTTTGATGCACCTGAATTGCGCGAAGCAGCAGTTTAGTGTTAACCATGATAAAATATAAGATATTGATTATAAAGCATTTATAAATATTTTATCTAAAATGTGTTAAGTTATGTTAACCATGTTTAGATGCGTTTGCCCTACAGCTTTTAACGTTTAAAATTTAGAGTTTGAATTTTAGCATTACCTTTGTGTTTACTTAACGGTTATCTAAAAATAACAAACACCGTCATTGCGAGGTAGGATAAATTATTCGGATGGCCGATAAGAATTTTATTACACTATGAAAGATCACCTGCGGCATCCTGTATTTTCTGTTATCTCAAAACTTGCCGCGCAGCATAATGTACAGGTGTATGCCATTGGTGGCTTTGTACGCGATATTTTTTTGGACCGCCCGTCAAAAGATATTGACATTGTAATTATTGGTAACGGGATTGAATTTGCCGAGGCCGTAGGTGTTAAGCTGAAGGTAAAAGTTGCTGTTTATAAAAATTTTGGCACTGCATCGCTCAAATACCAGGACCTAGAGGTTGAGTTTGTGGGTGCCCGCAAAGAATCGTACCGCCGCGACTCGCGCAAGCCTATTGTTGAAAATGGTACGCTGGAAGACGATCAAAAACGCCGCGACCTTACCATCAATGCGCTGGCCATATCCCTAAATCCGGAAACTTTTGGCGAATTGCTTGACCCATTTGGCGGCATTATCGATTTGCAAAACAAACTAATCCGCACACCGCTAAACCCGGTGGAAACTTTTTCTGACGACCCTTTGCGTATGATGCGTGCCATCAGGTTTGCATCGCAGCTTAATTTCAGGATAGACGACGAGGCTGTTACTGCTATAAAAAACAATGTAGATAGAATCGCCATTATATCGCAGGAGCGTATAACCGACGAACTGAATAAGATCATACTATCCAAAGTACCTTCCATTGGTTTCAATTATTTGTTTGACACCGGCTTGCTGCATAAAATATTCCCGCTGATGGCAGGCCTTTACGGGGTTGATTATATTGACGGCAAAGGCCACAAGGATAATTTTTACCATACTCTGCAGGTGCTTGATAACATTTGCGAGACCACTACTGATCTTTGGCTGCGCTGGGCCGCTATTTTGCACGATATTGCCAAGCCCGCCACCAAACGCTTTGAAGCCGGCCACGGCTGGACATTTCATGGTCATGAAGACCGCGGCGCGCGTATGGTCCCTAAAATATTTGCCCAGTTAAAGCTGCCGCTTAACGAAAAAATGAAACAGGTGCAAAAGCTGGTGCAGCTGCATTTAAGGCCTATAGTACTCTCGCAATCTATCGTGACAGATTCGGCAGTGCGGCGCTTGCTTTTCGAGGCGGGAGATGATATTGAAGGACTAATGTTGTTGTGTAAAGCAGACATTACCACAAAAAACGAATACAAGGTTAAAAAATACCGTAACAATTTTGAGCTTGTTCAACAAAAATTAAAAGATGTTGAAGAGCGCGACAGTATCAGAAACTGGCAGCCGCCGGTTACCGGGCTGGATATTATGGAACTTTTTGGTATAAAAGAAGGCCGCGAGGTAGGAATTATCAAAAATCAGATCCGCGAAGCCATACTGGAAGGCGAAATTCCGAACGAACGGGAAGCTGCCATCAACTACACAATTGCCAAAGGTTTAGAAATTGGCTTAAAAGTTGTGGCAAGCTGAAATTGAATTAAAACACTATTTTTGTCCCCATTAAAAATTTACTAACAAAATGGCACTATACAGGTTCAGGGTTACTTTCGAAGATTATGATGATGTGATGCGTGAAATTGATGTAAAATCGAATCAAACATTCGAAGATTTACACCGCGCAATACACCAGTCAACCGGTTATAATCCCGAATTCCCGTCGTCTTTTTATATCAGTAACGATCAGTGGATGAAAGGCGAAGAAATTACCTATTTGCCAAATCAAAAAAGAAAAGATCGTGGTATTTCGCTCATGACCAATGTAAAGCTCCTGAGCTTTATTGACGATCCGCATCAAAAATTTTATTATACGTTCAACTTCGATCGCCCTTTTGATTTTCATGTCGAGCTGATGAAAATTATTCTTGACGAAACACCGGGCACTACCTACCCCGCAGTTATAAAATCAGTAGGTGAAGCGCCAAAACAATTTGGCAATGTATTTACACCGGCCGCAACAGCTGCCGCCCCTGATGAAGACTTTGACTTTTTGAATGAAATGGCCTATAACCCCGAAGATGCCGAAGATTTTTCGGAAGTAACCGACATTGACGCCGACCTTCCTGAAGAAAAAGCAGCGGAGGACGAGGAAGACGATGAATTTGGTAACGAATTTGCCGATGATGAAGGCTTCGATGATGATGACAAACCACATCGTAGTGGTGGTGACGATTATTAAAGGGCTATCTCAGCGCCATCATTGCGAGGCTTTACCAGGTAAAGCCTAAAAAAGATAACGTATTGGCTTCAGATGCTCACAACAACTATGTCATTGCGAGCGAAGCGTGGCAATCGCGCCGCGCTCATGGCGAATTTGTATAGTTCGCGATTGCTTCGTTCCTCGCAATGACATATTTTATTTAAACATGCCTCATTTACCTACCAAAAACCTCATTGTAATTGCCGGCCCTACAGCCATTGGCAAAACAGCCGCGGCTATTGAGGTGGCCAAACACTTCAATACGGTGGTGGTATCGGCCGATTCAAGGCAGTTTTTCAGGGAAATGAGCATTGGTACGGCTAAACCCAGCACCGGGGAGTTGGCCCAGGTAAAACATTATTTTATTGATTCCCATTCTATAACCGAGCCCTTTTCGGTAGGTGATTTTGAGAGGGAATGCCTGTTATTACTCGACGAGCTTTTTAAAAAGCACGACTATGTCGTTTTGGCAGGTGGCTCGGGCCTGTACATCAAAGCTATTTGCGAAGGCTTTGATGATTTACCAACGGCCGATCCGGCTATCCGCGAACGATTGAACCTTGAGCTGGAAGAAAAAGGATTAACCTATTTACAGGAAAAATTAAAACTGGCCGATTCGGTTTACTATAACCAGGTTGACCTGGGCAACCCGCAACGCATCATCAGGGCGCTGGAGGTCTTTGAAAGCATCGGCAAGCCCATTTCATCCTATCGGCAGGCAACGGTTAATAAGCGTCCGTTTGAAATTATAAAACTGGCCCTTAACATGCCGCGCGAATTATTGTACCGCCGCATTAATGACAGGGTTGATATCATGTTACAACAAGGCTTATTAGCCGAGGTAGCGTCGTTACTCCCCCATCGCCAGTTAAACGCGCTGAACACAGTAGGTTACTCCGAAATTTTCGACTATATGGATGGTGCCATTACGCTTGATAAAGCGGTTGAAATGATAAAACAAAACACCCGCCGGTTTGCCAAAAGGCAACTCACCTGGTTCCGTAAGGATCAACAGTTTATTTGGTTTGATGCCGGAGCACCGGACTTAATCGAAAAAATGATTGAAGTGGTTGAAAAAATATCTTAAAAATTCAATCAGTTACGTCGCTGTTGTATAACCCGGTCAAAATCCATTTAATACCCTCAACATTAGTATAAAATTGCTAATATTGCAGTTTAAATGCTAAGTACTACAATTTAGGTGGATTTAGCGGGTTTTTAAATTAGCATGCACAAATATTATCTTACCCATCTGCAGGAATTAGAATCGGAAGCCATTTACGTAATAAGGGAAGTGGTTGCCCAGTTTGATCGCCCTGCAATACTGTTTTCGGGCGGTAAAGACTCCATTGTTGTTACGCACCTGGCTCAAAAGGCTTTTTGGCCCGCCAAAATACCTATGCCGCTTATCCATATTGATACCGGGCATAATTTCCCCGAGACTATGGAATTCAGGGACCAGCTGGTTGAAAAACTGGGTGTACAATTAATTGTAGGCTCGGTTCAGGAAGCTATCAACAAAGGCCGCGCGGTTGAAGAAAGCGGCATTAACGCCAGCCGGAACGAGTTACAAATTGTATCGTTATTAGATACTATCGAACATCATAAAATTGATGCTGCTATTGGCGGTGCCCGCCGCGACGAAGAAAAAGCACGTTCAAAAGAGCGCTTTTTTTCGCACCGCGATGAGTTTGGCCAGTGGGACCCAAAAAATCAACGACCTGAACTTTGGAATATTTTTAACGGCCGCAAGCGTATGGGCGAACATTTCAGGGTATTCCCGATCAGTAACTGGACGGAAATGGATATCTGGAATTACATCCTGCAGGAAAACATTGCTATCCCTTCACTTTACTTTGCACATAACCGTAACGCCGTTTACCGCGATGGTACATGGTTGCCGGCATCGGAATTTTTATCATTACGCGATGGCGAATTTGTAGAGAATAAACTGATGCGTTTCCGTACCCTGGGCGATATTACCATTACCGGTGGAATCGAATCCGACGCAGATACGCTGGAGAAAATTGTAGCCGAGGTATCGGCCACGCGCAGCACCGAGCGAGGCAACCGCAGCGACGACAAACGCTCTGATACATCAATGGAAGACAGGAAAAAACAAGGTTATTTTTAAATTGAATTAAACAGGCTTTTTGGCCAACAATATACTACGCCAACCTGGCAACAGGCCACACGTACCTCATTATTATGGAACTATTACGTTTTACAACAGCCGGCAGTGTAGATGATGGGAAAAGTACCCTCATAGGGCGGTTACTATACGACTCCAAATCTATTTTTGAAGACCAGATGGAGGCCGTAAAACAATCGAGCGAAAGGAAAGGCTTGCAGCACATCGATCTTTCGCTGCTTACCGATGGCCTGCGATCTGAAAGGGAACAAGGTATCACCATTGATGTTGCCTACCGTTATTTTGCTACGCCTAAACGTAAATTTATTATTGCCGATACCCCCGGCCATATTCAATACACCCGTAACATGGTTACCGGGGCCTCAACAGCTAATTTGGCCCTTGTACTTATAGATGCCCGTAAAGGTGTTGTTGAACAAACCTGCCGGCACTCTTTTATCGCGTCGTTATTAAAAATTCCTCATATCATCGTCTGCATCAACAAAATGGATCTGGTTGATTACTCGGAGGAAGTATTTAATAATGTAGTTGAGCAATACAAAGCCTTCGCCGCTAAGATAGATGTTAATGATATCCGTTTTGTGCCCATCAGTGCGCTTGAGGGCGACAATGTGGTTAACGATTCTGTTAACATGCCGTGGTACAAAGGCGAAAGTTTGCTGCACACGTTAGAAACCATTCATATTGCAAGTGATGAAAACCATGCCGATGCGCGTTTCCCGGTACAAACCGTGATTCGCCCGCATGCTGCCGAATATCATGATTACCGCGGCTATGCAGGCCGTATTGCCGGTGGCATATTTAAACCTGGTGATAAAATAACGGTATTGCCTTCGGGATTAACATCGGCTATTAAATCAATTGATACCTTTTCAGGCCCGGTTGAAGAAGCTTTCGCGCCAATGTCGGTATCTATTACCCTGGAAGATGACATTGATGTAAGCCGTGGCGATATGATTGTTAAAGACGAAAGCGAACCATTTGTAAGCCAGGATCTGGAGGTGATGCTTTGCTGGATGGGCACCCGTGGCCCACGTCCGGGCGCCAAATATCACCTTAAAAATACTACCCGCGAGGTGATGGCTATTATAAAAGAAGTTTATTACAAGCTTGACATTAACACCATGGAAAAGCTTGAAAATGCCGGAGATATTAAAATGAACGAGATGGCCCGTGTACGCCTGCGTACCACCCAGCCACTTGTTTTTGACGAATACCGCAAAAACCGTATTACCGGCTCATTAATTTTGGTTGACGAAGCCACCAATGAAACCGTAGCCGCCGGAACGCTGGCCCCCCCCGCCCTGTAATTGCGGATGTGCAGGTTGCGGATGTGCAAATGTGCAGATCCCAGATATGCAGATTTTAAAAGATAAATATCTGAACTAATAGATGATAAGCTAACAGGGTCCGGCCTCTTTTGAGACCGGACCCTGTTAGCTTATCATCTGAAATTTAGAATCTGTACATCTGAAATCTACAACCTAAATATACTTCGCCCCAAACTTGCTCTTTACGTCGGCAACTACTTGTTTCACGTTCTGTTCTTCGTCGCGCGGGCAAATCATCAGGGTATTGTTGGATTCAACTACGATGAAATCATGCAGTCCCTTTAAAATCACCAGCTTTTCGCCCGGTACATTTACCATGCAGTTTGATGAATCGTACATGATCACCTTTTCTGAAGGGATAACCGCATTGCCTACATAATCCTTTTCGGCCAGGTCGTAAATAGAGGCCCAGGTACCCAGGTCGCTCCAGCCAAATTCCGATGGCAATACATAAACATTATTAGCTTTTTCCATTATCCCATAGTCAATGGATATGTTAACACATTGCTGATAAGCTTTGTGTATATGGGCCTTTTCACCATCTGTATTATAAACCGGCCTGGCATCAGCAAAAATCTCGTGCATTTCGGGCAGGAAGGTATCAAACGCCTTAACAATTTCCTTGGCCGACCATACAAAAATACCGGCATTCCATAAAAAATCGCCGCTTTGGATAAAAGTTTTTGCGATATCGAGCGTTGGCTTTTCGGTAAAGGTTTTCACTTTGTGAAAATCTTCATTTATTGTATGATCTGTGTATTGAATATAACCATACCCGGTATCCGGCCTTGACGGTTTGATACCGAGAGTTACCAGGCAATCATTGGCAGTAGCAGTCTCTAATGATTTAATGATGGCTGTTACAAAAGCATCCTCATCTAATATCTGCTGATCTGAGGGGGCTACAACAATTGCGGCATCGGGGTTAAGGCTTTCTATCTTAAAACACCCGTAAGCTACGCAAGGGGCGGTATTACGCATAACCGGCTCGGTAAGTATTTGTTGGTCTTCCATATCCGGAAGCTGGGCCTTTACAAGTTTGGTGTAATTTTCATTAGTTACAACGTAAATATTTTCTTTAGGACAAACTTTCAAAAAGCGTTCGTATGTATTTTGTATCAGGGTTTTGCCGGTTCCAAGAATATCAATGAATTGTTTAGGATGCGATGTGCGGCTTATAGGCCAAAAACGGCTACCTATTCCGCCTGCCATGATGATGGCATAGTAGTTTTTGTTCATGTGTAATTTTAAGAATTAAGCTGAATATATCATAATCGAAAATTAGCAACTTTGAGTACTAAAATACATTAACAATTCAACAAAGCAGTAGTTTCATTATAAATTATTTAACAATTAAACCGCTCATTATTAAGCACAAAAGTCCTGGCCATATTAATGCCCAGAACTACTTTATAAAATAAGATGCAATAATCAGGCTTTAAATACCCCTATTGATTTGGCAGTAAAATCAGGAAACAGCACTCTATCATTACTGATCCTGAGGTGCTTATCGGCCACTTCGCTAAACACATTCCTAAAGTCGGTTGTAACCGCAAGGTCGCGGCCATCTTCCAGGTTCTCCGCAGCAAGTGGCTGCACATTGCCGTGCACCAGGCCGCCATTTACACTGTTGCCTAAAATAAAGTTACAGGATGCGCGGCCATGATCGGTACCACCGGTGCCATTTTGATGAACAGTGCGGCCAAACTCGGTCATCGTCATTACGGTTACATCATCCTGGCAGGAGCTGCCTATATCTGTCCAAAAAGCCATCATACTATTACTCAGGTCGGCTACATTGCGGGCAAATATGCCGTTACTTGTTCCCTGGTTAAAGTGCGTATCCCAACCATTTGATTCGGCAAAAGCTACCTCCATACCCACATTCATTTTTATCAGCTGCGCAATTTGCTTTAAAGAGTTGCCTAAGGCCGAGTTTGGATAAACAGCTCCGTTGGCGGGTGCATAATTTTTAACATTGGCCTTTTGCAGCATTTTTAAGGCATCAAAACTTTCCCTGCCAGTATCTTTTAACAAACCGGGAGCGGTTCTGTCATAAAGCTCCTCAAAGCTTTTTGCGGCCAGGTTGGCACCTGCCGGGTTACCGCGCATTTGCAATGCAAAATCCTGCAGGTTGCTGATGGCCACGGCCGGGTTATCGCCATAAAAAGACCGGGGCATGGCCGATGTCAGGCTTACCGCCGTAAAAGGCGTAAGCGCATCATGACCTAACAGGCCAACCACACGGTTAAGCCAGCCACTGGCGGTGCCTTTATTAAAAGGGGTACCGCTTTCCATATAATCCTGCGCATCAAAATGCGAGCGGGTATTATTTGGTGAGCCGATACCATGCACTATGCCCAGCCTTTTTTCGCGAAACATGGGTTCAAAAGCCTTCATAGCGGGATGTAATCCAAACCTGCCATCCAGATCAATCAATGGATTATCGTTACCTGTTTTGGCAGCATCTATAAATAAGCCGGGGCGGGCCTCCTTCAGGTATTGATCGGTAAACGGAGTTACGGCCATCAATCCATCCATTGCGCCGCGCTGAAAAATGCACACCAGCGTTTTTCCTTTTTTATAAGGGGCTATTATCTTATCCTGCGCGGCAGCCTCGGCTATAAATGCCGGAATGCCACCCATTAACCCAACACCAAAAAGGGCAAGGCCACCTGTTTTTAAAAATCCTCGTCTTGATAACATAATCTTGTGCATTTTATCAAATTAACGTCGTTGGTATTCCGGCGATCCGATGATAATACCAACTACCTGGGCCATCATTGATTTTACCTCATCGGGCTTAGGCATTACTTGTATTCTGGCTTTTTTGCCCGTGGTTTCGCCCACCATTGATAAGGCATCTTTAACCGGCGGCGCAGTAATATTGCTTGCCTTATCTACCTTAACCACCAGCTGCGGATCATTGAGCATCGGGGTTAATTGTTTTATGGTGTTATCCAGTGGCCGTTCGGGCATAATAAGTTTGCTATAGGTAACAAGCGCCGCCTGGCTACTTTCGGGCTCGTGGCCTTTGTTTAATTTCAACAAATCGAATTTAATTCCTGGTATGCGCCCCGTGGCAAAAGCCAGCCCAAAATTCATCCGGCTAAGTAAAGCGCCTGTATTTATCCAGTACTGGCCCTTATCCGGGAAGCCGGTTGGCGCCTGGTAGTAATATACTTTTTCGCCCATGCGGTTTATCCAGGTATATAACTGGTATGGTTGTGTCACCTGGGCGTTTAAGCTACGCACCGTATTTATGGCCAGCTCAAACGGCGATTTTGTTTTCTCGCGCAAGGCAGATGCCGACCAAAACTCCGGCGCCGATACCATCGTAATTAAAACCTGTTTAACATCGCCATTACTGTTTAAAAAGGTTTTGGCCATTTTATCAATTAAACTTTGTGGCGGTATGTCGCTCACAAACCTTACCGCCAACTTACGCGATATAAATTTTGCTGTAGATGGATGATTTGCCAGCATATTCAATAATTGCACACCCTCATCGTAACCGCCGTTGGGGCCAAAGTGCCGGCCTAATACAACCTTCCCGCTGCTATCGTGGCGGCCCGGGGTGAATAAAAAGTCGCCGTCATGCACCATTCCATCAGCAATAATACCCCTATCTATAACTTTTGATATAATATCGTTTCCCTTGCTATAATCGCCCATAGGGTATACCGACCAACCTGTAAGCACCTTAGCCGCCTGGGTAACATCCTGCTGGCTGTACCCGCCATCAACACCAAGGGTATGCAGTTCCATTACTTCGCGGGCATAGTTTTCATTAAGGCCACGTTGCTGCCTTGCTTTTTTTAACTTGTTAAGTACCATGGCTTGCTTGGTTGTATCAGCAAACACCAATTTGAGTGTTATTTTAGGCTTCTCTGGCAGGGCAGATGCGCTGCTAAAATTATCCAGGTAATACAACATAGCCGGCGATTTGGCTGTGGCCAACAACAAATCATTAAACTTACCCAACGCATTGGGCCTGATAACATCGCGCTCATAATCGGGAATAAACTGGGCGCATTCATTTTTAGTAATGGATACGTTGAAATGGTTAAACCAAAAACTAGTCATCACTTCCTGCAGCTGGTTATTTGTATAGGCTGCCCTTAGTATTTTTTGATTGATGAACTGCCGGAACAACTCCTGCTGCGGCTTCATGCCATTTTGAACCATATAGTCTTGCAGCAACTTTTTATACTCTGGCCTGTTACTTTGAATTGAATCTTTATTGATAAACCCATCTTTTACGGCCCGCCGGGCTACAATACCTGGCCGGGGATAGATATCAACAATTTGGCTATTGCTTAATTTAAGTGCGTCAAAACTATCCAGCGCATGGTTAAGGGAATCATCGGGTAGTTTAGCATCCAGTTGTTCGCTAAACCATTTTTCCAAGCCCTCGCGGGCTACGGCCTCAACCTGGCCCGGCGTGGCGCCATAGGTAAAACGGCTTAGTAAATGTGCCGCTGCCTGATCTTTGCTTAAACCAGCCTGTTTATAGGGAAATTTATGAATTTCATTTGGGTTATCGCGATCATAAAAGGACGAAAAAATAAGCAAACCACCAATGAGCGCAAACACCGGCAGTATCAAACCTTTTAATGATTTCATAAATGAATTATTTTCGTTTACAATTCTATGACCAGGAGCAGCTGTGATAGTTTAATCCAAATGTAACAGGACTTTGTAACAAATATGTGCAGGAATTATAAAAACTAAAAAGCCCGCAAATAGTTTGCCGGCTTTTTATGGAAGTTTTGAAAACACTAATAAAAACCAAACTGGCCTGCAGCCATATCGGCAATTGCATTGCCAATAGCTAATGATGCCGTTGCCGCCGGTGATGGGGCGTTGATAACATGCAGCATATTATCCTTGGCCTCAATTTTAAAATCATCAAGGGTTTCGCCTTCGGCAGATATGGCCATCGCCCTTACGCCGGCGCGGCCGGGCTGCAAATCGTCCATTGTAAGGCTGGGAATGAGTTGTTGCAGGCCGGTTAAAAAACGTTTTTTTGAAAACGCGCGCCGGTACTCATCAAGTCCAAAACGCCAGTGTTTTGTAAACAGGTTCCATGTACCTTTAAATTTTAAAGCCTCGATAGTATCGCCTAACGAAAAATCGGTTTTACCGTATCCTTCGCGCTTAAATACAAATACAGCGTTGGGGCCGCACTCTACGGTACCGTCAATCATTCGCGTAAAATGTACGCCAAGGAAAGGGAACTCGGGATTTGGAACCGGGTAGATAAGGTTTTTCACTTTGCTTTTCCCCTGTTCGGTCAAATCAAAATAATCGCCCCTGAAGCCAACTATATGGGCCTCGCTTGGTGCACCGGCACCAGCGGCCAGCCTATCGGCCTGCAATCCGCCCGCGGTTATCAAATATTTTGTATTAAAGGTGCCTTTACTGGCTACAACGGTAGTATAGCCGGTGTGGTGTTCAAAGGCCGTTGCAGCGCAATTGGTAAGCACCTTGCTCTGGGGGAATTTAGCCTCAAACAATTCGCGGTATTTACGGGTAACGGCAGCAAAGCCAATAATACCGGTACAAGGCACCCAGATGCCTTCAATCCCTTCGCAATAAGGTTCAATTTCTTTGATCTTTTCGGCACTTATCTTTTCGATACCTTCTACACCATTGGCGATACCATTGTTGAACACCTTATTCATGTATTCCAATTCGGATTGTTTGGTGGCTACAATGATCTTTCCGCAAATGTCATGAGGTACGTTATGCTCTTTTGCGAACGCAACCAGTTCCCGGCGGCCATTTACACATAATTTAGCCTTATAAGAATTAGGTTTATAGTAGATACCCGAATGTATAACTCCCGAATTATGACCCGTTTGATGGGCGGCCACTTCACTCTCCTTCTCCAGCACCAGGATTTTTTTATCCGGGTTGCGGGTATTGATCTTGTAGGCTGTTGCCATACCTACTATGCCACCACCTACGATAACGAGGTCATATAAATTTTCCATAGTTTGTTTACGCTACGTAACCCTAACAGCATTGATATTTGGTAATACTTCCCGCTTTTAAGGCAACCCAAAAATACAAAAAACGGACTGACGCAAGTCAATCCGTTTTCATTTTTATAAAGCTCTGTATAATTTTAGGTTCCCTGATACTATTGTTGTATGCTTTGAATATACTTGCCGTAACCGCTTTTAATATACTTTTGAGCTAATGCCTGCAGGGCTTCGTAATTGATGAATCCCATGCGGTAAGCAACTTCTTCTATACAGCCTATTTTGGTTGCCTGTCGTTTTTCAATTACACGTACAAATTCAGTGGCATCGCTCAATGAATCAAAAGTACCTGTATCAAGCCATGCGGTACCCCTATCCATGACACCTACATGCAATTGCTCATTTTCGAGATACACTCTGTTTACATCGGTAATTTCAAATTCGCCCCTTGGCGAAGCCGGAATATTTTTGGCTATTTCAACTACCTGGTTATCGTAAAAATAAAGGCCGGGAACCGCATAGGATGATTTAGGCTTCAATGGCTTCTCTTCTATCGAAACAGCTTTAAAATTTTTATCAAATTCAACCACGCCATAACGCTCAGGATCAGCAACGGGGTAGGCAAATATTGCGGCCCCTTTTACGTCATTAAAACTTTGCATTAATGTGCTAAAGCCCGATCCGTAAAATATATTATCACCAAGTACCAAAGCTACTTTATCAGTTCCAATAAAATCGGCTCCAATTACAAAAGCCTGGGCAAGCCCGTTTGGCACTTCCTGTACGGCAAATTCAAAGCGGCAGCCAAGCTCGCTTCCATCACCCAGCAAGCGTACAAAGCCAGGCTGATCTTCGGGCGTGGTTATAATTAATATCTCATTTATCCCGGCCAGCATCAATACCGACAAAGGATAATAAATCATTGGTTTATCATAAATAGGCATCAGCTGCTTACTGATTGCTTTGGTAATTGGATATAGGCGGGTTCCGGAACCGCCTGCCAGGATAATTCCTTTCATATGAGTATCGGTTAGATTTATTGTACAGATTCAAGCGCTTTAATACAAACTATAAGACTATCACGCCAATACGGAATACTAATGCCAAATGTTTTTTTTATTTTGGATTTATCCATTACAGAAAAAGCAGGCCTTGCAGCCCTTGTAGGGTATTCACTTGTACGTATTGGATAAGTAGTTACCTGTGTATTTGATATATCAAATATACCCTTGGCAAAATCGTACCAGGAGGTAACACCCTCATTGCTATAATGATAAGTACCATAATTATTTTTACCAGAAGTAATAATGTCCAATATCACGCCCGCCAAATCAATGCCATAAGTTGGCGTGCCTACCTGGTCGGCAATGATCTTCAACTCGTCCCTTTCGGCGCCAAGCTTAAGCATCGTTTTAACAAAATTATTGGCAAATTCAGAGTACAACCAACTGGTGCGGATAATGTAATGCGCCGGCAATATAGCGGCAACATCCTGCTCGCCTTCCAATTTAGTAAGGCCATAAATGCTTATCGGTTCGGCAATATCGTCTTCAACAAGTGGGTTAGGTTTATCTCCTTTAAACACAAAATCAGTTGATATCTGTACCAATGCAGCGCCATGCGCCTTACATTGGATTGCCAAATTTTCGGCTCCTGTTTTATTGATTTTACGGGCAAGGTCAATATCGTCTTCTGCTTTATCTACGGCAGTGTAAGCCGCACAATTAATGACGTGCGTAGGCTTATATCGTTCAAATACTTTATTCAGCAAAACAGCATCAAGAATATTAGCCTCAGACTCCAGGGGGAAAAATATCGAAGTTATACCTTTAAGGGCGGCTACCTTTTTTAAACATTGCCCCAGCTGACCCGAAGCACCAAACACCACTATATTTTGCATATCGAAATTTATAATCTTAATTATCGGGGATAAATGTAATTATTAAAAGCCCAGATCGCCTGCATCTTTTAAAAATGGTAGCTCCAGATCTTTTTCAGACACTAACAGTTCACTTGTCGGCATACCCCAATCAACATTCAATTCCGGATCTGCATAATGTAAACCACCTTCGGCAGTTTTGTTATAATAATTATCGCATTTGTATTGAAAAACTGCCACATCGCTCAAAACAATAAAGCCATGTGCAAATCCCCGGGGGATAAAAAGTTGCTGATTGTTTTCTTCGGATAGCTTTACCGAAAAATGTTGCCCATAGGTAGCTGATCCGGTCCTCAGATCAACAGCTACATCCAATACCTCTCCTTTTGTAACCCTTACCAGCTTTGCCTGTGCATATTCGCCTTTTTGAAGATGTAAGCCTCTGAGTACACCTTTGGTTGAATAGGATTGATTATCCTGAACAAAATTAACTTCGTAGCCCAGTGCTTTATTGAAATTTTGTTCATTGTATGATTCAAAAAAATATCCCCGATCATCATTAAATATCCTGGGGCTAATAACTATACATCCCTGAAGAGAGCTTGGTATAATTGTCATAAAACGAGTATAAGTTATTTTACTATTATTAATTAGGCATTATACACAAAGCTAACCAATAACCTTGTGTAAATCGCCCTTGAAATTTATTTTTGATTATTGACGGTTTATTATTTATAAACGCCAACAGAAATAAAAGGTGGCCGGGTAACGACAGGAGATATTTCCACCGAGCAACCGGGAGGGCCAACCAAGCCATCAAATTTCATTCGGGTGTTTAGTTACAAAACAAGAATAGCGTAAACTAGCAAGCCCACATTATCAATTCAATAATGCGGGCTTTACTGGCTTTGAGTTTAAATTAGGCTTTGCCTTTGCGCCTTAGTCAACTGGCTTATTAAGTAAGCTGCTATTGCATTTTGACCCTATAGCTTAGTTAGAAAGTCGTTGTAGGCTAATTTAATTCCATCATTCAATTCTATAGTATGTTTCCATCCCTGGCTGTGAAGCTTGGTAACATCCATTAGTTTACGTGGCGTTCCATCGGGTTTTGTAACATCAAAATCAATATCGCCCTGATAACCAACAATCTCTTTAATTAATAACGCAAGTTCTTTGATAGAGACATCTTCGCCGGTGCCTATGTTAACCAATCCTTCTTCGTTATAGTTCTGCATTAGATAATAGCATGCTTCGGCAAGATCGTCTGCAAACAGGAATTCGCGCTTTGGAGATCCGGTACCCCAAATAGTTACATTTGGAGCATTCGCCTCTTTTGCTTCATGAAAACGACGTATCAGTGCCGGTAAAACGTGCGAGTTTTGCGGATGATAATTATCATTATAACCATACAAATTTGTAGGCATTACAGATATATAGTTACATCCATATTGTGCCCTGTAAGCATCGCACATTTTTATACCTGCAATTTTTGCGATAGCATAGGGTTCGTTTGTAGGCTCAAGCAACCCGGTTAACAGGTACTCTTCCTTTAAAGGCTGTGGCGCCATTTTAGGATAAATACAGCTCGAACCTAAAAACATGAGTTTTTTGACATGGTTTAGATAGGATTGATGAATTACATTGTTCTGTATTTGTAAATTATCATACAGAAACTCCGCACGATAAGTGTTGTTGGCTACTATCCCCCCAACTTTAGCGGCAGCAAGAAAAACATATTCCGGCTTTTCTTCGGCAAAAAAATCCGCTACCTGCTGCTGATTCCTTAAATCAAGGGTATCAGAAGTGCGGGTAACAAAATTGCTAAAACCCTCTTTAACCAGCTTGCGATATATTGCCGAGCCAACCATTCCACGATGGCCAGCAATATATATTTTAGCGTCTTTATTCATTGGGATTATTCAAATTGATTTTTAATTGTATAGCCAGATTCTTTTAACAATTTCTCTTTACGGAAATGGTTAACATCGGCATTCATCATGTCTTCTACCAACATTTTCAAATCATATTTAGGTGTCCACCCTAACAAGGTTTTTGATTTTGTAGGGTCGCCTATAAGTAATTCAACCTCTGTCGGGCGGAAATATTTAGGGTCGACAGCAACAACTTCTTTACCAATTTCAACCTGAAAATCGGGAGAATCGCACGATACTACGTAACCTTTTTCCTCAACTCCCCCGCCTTTAAACTCGATTGTTATACCTACTTCAGCAAAAGCCATTCTAACAAATTCACGTACGCGTGTAGTTACGCCGGTTGCTATTACATAGTCAGTAGGGGTTTCCTGCTGTAATATCAAATACATAGCCTCTACGTAATCCTTAGCATGGCCCCAATCGCGTTGTGCATCAAGGTTACCCAGGTATAATTTATCTTGTAATCCCATCGCTATTTTAGATGTAGCACGGGTAATTTTGCGGGTTACAAATGTTTCGCCCCGTAGTGGGCTTTCATGGTTAAATAATATACCATTACAAGCGTAGATGCCGTAAGCCTCACGATAGTTCACCGTTATCCAATAAGCATACATTTTAGCTACTGCGTAGGGCGAACGAGGGTAAAAAGGCGTAGTTTCTGATTGGGGAACTGCCTGAACCAAACCATACAACTCAGACGTAGATGCCTGGTATATTTTTGTTTTCTTCTCCAGGCCTAATATCCTGATAGCTTCCAATAACCGCAGGGTACCAATACCATCAGCATTTGCGGTATATTCGGGAGTATCAAAACTTACCTTAACATGCGACATTGCGCCCAGGTTATATATTTCATCCGGCTGTACTTGCTGGATTATCCTGATCAAATTGGTTGAATCGCTCAGGTCACCGTAGTGTAATGTAAGGCGCACGTTTGTATCATGAGGATCCTGGTATAAGTGATCAATCCTATCGGTGTTAAATAAAGAGCTTCTTCTTTTAATACCGTGTACCTCATATCCTTTTGATAATAACAGCTCGGTTAAATAAGCCCCGTCCTGACCGGTTATGCCTGTTAGTAAAGCTACTTTTTTCATTTAATTTTTTCTTTTAGTAAATACCTATACCTGAATTATTTCTTTGAATCGAAATAATTTATTGTCGAAACCGTGTTTTCAATGTTAGCTTTTGAAGATGCCCCGAATAATATCGATTCGATGTTTGGCAAGTTACATACATACTCCATTGCCTCTTTTGGTGCAATAGCACCACCGCCCAACACCTGCATAGCTATCGCCCTTAATTTACGTGTTTTTAACGTTTCTTCGTAAATTTCTTTACCGCCAGACATACGGAAACCAACTTTATTTATTGATGAACAGATAATTGGATTCTCAATGCCGCCTTTTTCAAGTACATCAAGCAGTTTTGGCATGTTCATGGTAATAAACCCGGCTTCGGCGTTATATTTCTTTTTAACATAGCTATGAAAACCTGTTAAAATTTCGTTGGCACCTAATCCCAGGAAAAGATCGGTAATAACATTTTGCAAAAACACCACAGGTGTATTTACACCTTTAAACATCTTCATTTCTGCATCAATCAAAAGTTCCATGATCGAGATAAAATCTTTTGACAAGAAAGCTACGCCGCCTTTAAATATAGTACCAAAAAGGTTACCCGGTACGTATTGCTTAATAGTGCCTGCGATGCCTAATTCTGTAACAGCATTAGCATACTTATGGGCATACGGCATGCACGGGTAAACTTTAAAGTCTTTATATTTTTCAGGATCCTTCCTTATTATTTCGCAGATGTTTGCAATCCTATCATGGGTTGTGCACATAAATGTATTAATACCCTGCGCTCTCGCTTCATCAAGCGTCTTTATAATGGCACTATCATCCTTGAATTTTATAGATTGTGCTCTTGATTTTTCGTCAGATATATGATTAACAGCAAAAAACTGGTTATCTCCAAAAAGAATTCTTTCCATAGTATTTTATTTAACGCTTTTTTTAATCAGATCAATAGCGCGGTCTGTATACCATGCACTTTGAAACGTGTTTATTGTATTTGGAACCTTACCTTCGACAGCTTTAATAAAATAATCAAGCTGTGCAGAATATTCTTCTCCACGTAAATAAAAATCTACTTCTTCTGTTAAATCAGTAATATATTTTACGTTCCAGCCTTTTGAGTATCCTTTGTATGCATTTTCATCTTTTAAAAATACTTTAAGCTCGTTGGCGTCAGAAACAATTTTTCCTTTGGTACCAATGATTGTTATCGAGGTAGACATTTTGCGATAAGTTTCATCACTCCAATTAACAGATAAAACTCCACTGAGTTTATTTGATAATTCAACCAAAGAATAAACTGCATCTTCCACATTTTTTGAATAGATAGACTTTAGCAGGCTACCTTTTACGGCAGTAACCGGTGCAAGGATGTCATTTAACAGGTCGATTACGTGTGATGCGTAATCAAGCAGGCAACCGCCACCTTCCGATGGATCTGAACGCCAGGTTTCCTGTTTTGCTTTAATCACCACCGGCCCGTATGATTCTGCCACAAAGTGATTAAGCTCGCCAAGGGCGCCGCTATTCACAATTTTTTTCACTTCACCAAACGTTCCAATAAATTTGTTGTGGTAACCAACCTGATTTACAACATTCTGTTTTGCAGCAAGTTTCACCAATTCTTCGCCTTCTGTTGCTGTTAAGCAAAACGGCTTTTCTGCGAAAATGTGAACTTTGCTATCCAGCAAATCCTTTATAATGCTGTAGTGGAATTTAGTAGGAACCGCCACTACTACTGCATCAGGTTTTACTTCGCTGATCATCTTCTTGTAATCAGTAAAACATTTAAAATTACAATACCTCGATAAAAAATCATTTACCATTTTTGAGGTATCACATACCCCGACAACTTCGACATCGGGATGAGCACCCAATATAGATAAATGAGATATACCCATTTTTCCGGCGCCGATAAGTGCAACTTTTACCATATTTTTCTTTTAATTTTTGAGGCAGATTATTTCTCTATTGTTTTTATTTATTTTATTTAGCAAAAATAGTAACAGCGCCTCCATTACCGTCTTCAACCATTAAAGGAGCAACTACTACTAAATCAATTTCATTTGGGGCCTTTAATAAGGCCATATCTTCTATTACCAGAATAGATTTTTTACCATCGGCAGGGCATAAAAATGCCTTATGACTTGCACGACCCTCTACCCGGAACTTCCATGAAGTAAGGGATATAAAATCAAATCCAACACAGCGCAAAGCAGGATATAACTCTCTAAAATAATCAGCGAGTTCAGGTGCCAACCCTGGATTATCGTTCCAATATTTGTCTTCTCCGCGATAATTCTCATACCCTGTCCTGATAAGCAAAAGTTCGGTATCCGGTTTTATCGTGGTAAGAGTTTTAAAATCCTCAATATCTATCAGCTTAGCCTCGGTACATGGGATATCAACGATCGATACTTTTTCATAAAAGTAATCCCGTATTGGAATTTCAAATGTTTTCTGTCCATTTTCGCAAAAATGGTGAGCTGAATCGATGTGGGTGCCAATATGGTTGTTTGAAAAAAACCAACACGACGTATTGGCTGTATCGCCCTTACTTATAGCCGAGTTCGTTTTGATAAAAACCCTATCCTTATCTCCATAGGCCGGAGTTAACTGTGATACGATGTGAGATAAAAGAAGATAATCCTGCATACTAATATATAAAATATTTAACTATTGCTCAACTTGTAATGAAGGTACGGTATCCTGTGCTTTGGACGCATCGCCCGTATGAGAACCAAATTTACGCCTTAATTTCATCACGGGTTTTTCAACCAGGTTATAACTGATTAAAGCCAGGATAAACGCCCCTGATAAACTTAAAACATAATAAGGTAATGATTTTGGGTTCATGTTGAAGTAAGTATCACATATACGATAAGCAATCAAATGAAACAGGTATAGTGAGTAACTGAGTTTACCAATAAACACCAATGGCTTAATGGACAAAAACCTGTTAATGAAAGCATACCTTTTCCCAAATAACATAGCAGGAATTATTGACATTAATGCTATACTTTGCGCCGAATACCTAAGTGTTTGCCTGAAAAATTCATTCCTGATAACTAAACTCATGAATAATACAACTAACGCACCTATAAATACTGGTAGAGATTCTGCAACTTTAAGATATACATTTTTTTTATCAAGCCATAATATCATGCTTGAAAGACAGCCCAATAATATCGAATCGGACCGGCACAATGATGCATTGTAGTTATACTTATATGAGAATTCGCTAAAGTGATAACTGTAACCTATGTAAACACGCAACAAAAGTGACGAAAGAACTATTAGCAACGTTAATATTATCAGCCATCGCGTGTTTCGCATAAACAAGCTAAAAAACAAGGGGAACACCAAATAGAAATGCTCTTCTACTGAAAGCGACCATATAATTCCAAGATTAGATTTTACTTCGGGATGAAATATCACAAAATAGTTTTCATAATAAAATATGGATGCTAACACCTCGCTTGGTAACAGCTTTTGATTTACAAGAAAAGCAAACACAAATGCAACTGCTATCATTAATAATAACGGCGGATATAAACGTAATAAGCGACGAATATAAAAATTCTTGAAATTTATATGTTGCCGTTTTTTAAACTCCTCTATAAGCAACCTTGTAATCAGAAACCCACTTATGAAAAAGAATATATTAACACCTAAACCGCCTGGAACATTCTTTTCAAATCCCAGATGTGCAAACAACACTAACAGTATGGACAAAGCCCTTGCACCATCAAGCGAGGATAAGTAATGGTTTTTCTCTGACATAACCTTGTTTCTTAATAATTAAAGCTCTATTAATATATAACTACTTTTTACAAAACAATAGGCTCAGTCCGTTTTATAAGCACATATGAGCCATTAAAGGGACCGTACGGAATGTGTGTTAATATAGACTTAGGAACCAATTTTGCACCTTCTTCACCGTCGATACGTACTTTATCGGCGTTTGGATCAAATGTTGCAGCCTCGGTTATATGAACGGCATCCTTAACAAGTTCGTCAAAGGTCAACACATCTTTACCATGAGCAACAGTTTCCATAAACAACCGCTCTTTCGTTTTATCATCGTAGTTTAAAACATCCAATAAATTCTGGCGTTCAAATACTTTTAGTTGAGGATCATAACCGAGGTTACGTATTTTCACGCCCAACTCCTCCAAAAAAACCCTGGCAACCTTAAACTTCTCAACCATTTCATACATTGGCTGATAGTGGTATTTTCTACCTTTTCCAAAGTATCTTGGATCGAAATGGTTAGGATCATCAGCCTGCGATATAAGTTCGCGGTTATTCTCGGTGCTTGTATTATGATCAGAAAAAGCAATAGAAGCATCCACTCCTAAAAGGTATATCTCTTTAAAGCCAAGATAAGCCATAATCTGCAAACCAGCATTTACAACAGTGTTATTGATACCGCATTCAGGCAAATTTGTAGTAAACCCTGGCTTATCTGTTTTTATCCAAAGTACATTGTCCCGCTTTTTAACATACTTCTGAAAGTTAATGTTATATGGATGTATATCGGGGAAAAAACCATAATCAACATTTGGTAATATTTCCGCATTTAATTCCTGCACTACATCCCTGATAACCAAGTCATCAGTAATCATGTAAAAGTTTGGAGTCCAGCCATTGCGCTCAAACATTAGGTTTATACGGTTAAAACACAACGTATACTCATTTTTTAAAAGATACAATGGCGTTTTGTTTAAGCTTGGTCCGTTACCGATAACAAATACTCTTTTGCCCTCATATTTGCCTTTCATACTTTTCCATTTCTCGATATTTTCCAGATCTGGTTTTGAAAAAAGACGTTTAGCTTTTACAATTGCGTATTTGTAAAACCTTGTAAAGACCATTTTAGGGCCATGGTTTTTTAAAGAATGATATGCGATACTTAAAATAGCCTTCATGTTAGTTGTTTCCCGTTTTTAAATTCATTTTCTGCGTTGCCTTTATATCCTTAAATAAAAAGCCGATATTGAAAGCTATAAAATTGTAGCCAGCCCCGGCCAAAATATCTATACTCCACCGATGTGGTATAGTTGCACATGAGCCCAATGCGGTTTCATTATTCTTGATTTTTTTCTTTAAGGTTATATCTTTCATTTTGATAGTTTAATTATCTATGCCGGGTAATACCGTTACGGCGTCGCCGTTACCAGCTTCAAAAAACATCAGGACAACAATAACAGATTTGATACTGCTGCAATGTGTCACAAAACATCTTTTTAATCACCAAGATAGTTTTGCCTCCATCCCCGGACAAAGAAAAGCTTTATGGCTTATCTGCCCACGTACCCTGAAACTCCAGGACATAAGTAACATAATTTCCAATCATCATCTATTAATAATCGGCCAATTCTGCATTTAAACCCGGCCTATCATTCCAATATTCTTCTTCATACCGAAATTCTCAAGACCCATTCTTAAGCTATTCTTCTCCCTACTAAATAGCTATTTTTATCGTTATCTTTTTAATAAACTGCGGTTCGTCAACAAAATGCTGCGGACCGTGGCCGTCTTCGGGAAACATAATGGCAAATATTCCTTCGCCAATATCAACATGTGTTCCACGGGGTGAAGGATCTTTGTAAAAAGTGCGGTCATGCTCCTCACTATAAGGAATGTTTACATTCATACCTTCAATAGGTGACCATTTAACCCGTTCGAGGCCTCTGATAGGATACTGAATGTCAATCACATGTTTATGAGCTTCGTAGCCTCTTTCAAATTTTTCAACAGTATAATACTCGCTAACAATAGCTTTCACGTTATCATTGATCGGGTAAGTGCCAACTTCAATATCAGCAGTAGCATTTTTTAAATATTGCAGCCCTAAATAAATGTCAGCAGAGATGCCTTTATAAATATCAATGTTCTTTAATTTATCAACTATCATCGTATGCTTAGTTTAATTCGTTTGTAAAATACTCGTTTAACCACCCTATGAACTGCTCATCCATGGGTCTCATGTCCTTAAATATTTTTCCATAACCTTTATTAAGAATCAGGCCTAATATTTTACCAACGTTCTTTTTGTCTTTGCTTAATGCAGATGCAAACTTATCAAGCGAGATATCGTTGATAGTAGTTCCAGCCCATATCTGCTGTAACAACTCCCTGATATTTTGGCGAATTGAATTATCGATATACCCCAATTTTACTGATACGAAGTTAGCCATATCCATACCATAACTTACTGCAATTCCGTGTGGGATGCGATAATTAGTCAGTGATTCAATGGCGTGCCCAAATGAGTGCCCGTAATTAAATACAAGACGCTCGTTTTTATCAAACTCGTCTCTTTCAATATACCCCTTCTTTATCTCCAGGCTTCTGTTTATAATGCCGGCTAAAACTTTTTTATCAACAAGGGCTTGCGCATATTCATTTTTAAATCTTGTAAAGTCTTCTTCGCCAGATACAATGAAATAATGGCACATTTCGCCCATACCTGATTTTAAGTCCCATAATGAAAGCGTATTTAAAAAATCCAGGTTAATAAATATTTCATTGGGCGGGTAAAAGCCTCCGAGTTGGTTTTTGTATTTGTTAAAATTAATGGAGGTTTTACTTCCGATGCAACTATCACCCTGAGCAAGTAACGAGGTAGGAAAAAAGTACCAATCAACACCACGGTACATAATTGATGCTATAAACGCTGTAGCATCCTGAGTTATTCCCCCACCAATAGCTATTAACCTATGATTTTTTCTGAAACCATTATCTATCAGGCTTTCAATGATGGGCATTACGCCTTGATAGCTTTTAACATTTTCCGAAGCATCGATACCAATATGCCAATACAAATCAAGTACTGGCTGAAGCATATCCTTGTACAGCTCTTTTATTTTATTATCGATGATAATTACATCACCTTCTTTAAGTTGCTGAAGTAACACAGCTTGAGTATCGTCAATAAACTGTACACTATAGTCGTGAACAATTGATTTTATTTTAAAATTATACATTGGTATATCCTCCGTCAACAATTATATTTTGACCAGTTAAATAACTATTTAAATCACTACTTAAAAAAAGTATAACATTGGCTATTTCTACTGGCTGGGCCATTCTGTTCATTGGAATTATTTCTGTCAGTTTCTGCAAATCGTCGGCAGAATTTGTAGTTGCCGTAAGTTCGGTAAGTGTAAACCCTGGCGCTACTGCGTTTACCAATATATTATCCTTCCCTAACTCAACCGCCAATGTTTTAGTAAGCCCAACAATTGCGTTTTTATTAGTGGCATAAACAGACCGGCCGGGCCGGGTAATAGCACTCCAAATGGATGTGATATTAACTATTCGTCCGTACCCGTTCTTTTTCATGAGTTTGCTCACTTCCCGGCACAGTACATATGGCCCCTTTACATTAACGCTATGAAGCAAATCAAAATCGGCATTGGTAGTATCTACGTTAAGCGCAACCTTGTTAATTCCTGCGTTATTGATGAGCACATCTATCTTATCAAATTTATCTAGCTTTAATAAAAATTGTTCAACCGATTGCTGATTGGTAAAATCAAGTTGCAAATAACTTATTTTGTCACCATTATTATCGGCGTTTAGCTGATCAATTTCTGATGCATTCGTACCCGTTAAAATTACAGAACAACCAGCATCAAGAAAGCGATCTGCAATGGCTTTTCCAATTCCCCTGGTGCCGCCGGTTATAAGCGCTACCTTACCTGTAAAATCAATTTTAACGTTAGATATACTATCCATATTAATTGATTATTTAGCGGTAAGTGCTAAAAATTCCTCATCGGTTGAAAGGTAGTTAACGATGACGTGATTTAAAATCATGTGAACATCCTCAATTGGGCCATAATCTCCTTTAGGGTTTGGCGTATATAACGATATCGACGAAATATCATTCAATTTTCCACCTAAAAAGCCTACAAACGCAATGGAGGTACCCCCCAATTCGTTGGCATACTCCGCTGCCTTAACCAGGTTAGGTGAATTTCCACTTGCTGATATTGCAATTAAAACATCACCAGAAACAAACTGGCCGCGCATTTGCTCAACAAAAACGTCATCAAAGTTATTGTCGTTACCGATGGCGGTAATCATAGGTACGTTATCAGTTAAAGCGATAATCTTCGGACGAAACTTAGAGAAATAACGAACGAAAAACCTAAAATCAGCTTGCATGTGCGATGCCGTAGCCGCGCTGCCGCCATTACCAACAACATAAATAGTATTGCCGTTTTTAAAGGCAGTAATCATGGCTGTAATTACCTGCTCAAGTTTCGCAACCTCAATCTTATTTAAGATATCTGTCAAACGGGTGATATAGTCGCCCAGATAGCTTTTAACTTTTTCTTGTCTTTCCATTGTAATAGATTTTTATTTTTTATAAGTTATGATTAAAACTCTTTTTGTTCGTATACTTTATCTATGATGCGCATCAGTTTGTATGCATCATCTGAATTACCGATGGTTACAGCTTTATCGTCGATAATTGAATCAAAAAAGTGATTCATTTCATAACGCCAGCTATTATTATCAACGTATTTGGTTATAACTTCATCTTTCCAAGTAGCCGCAGGTGCTGTAGATCTGTTTTTAGCAATAGACAGCGTTTCTTCACCGTACGACATTGAAGACGTAATAAGACCATTTAGCACCATGTATCCTTTTTCAAGAAAAATTTCGAGGGAAAACAGATGGCGCCACTGAGACATTGTTGAATGTAGCGATGCCACCTTGCCTGTAGCCGATTCTTTGAGAATAACAAAAGCATTATCCTCAACATCCATATGCCAATATAAATTTGAAACTTCTGCTTTGACCACGTCAAAATCACCCGAAAGGTGCAGGAATAAATCAAGCATGTGAATACCCTGATCCATCAAAATACCACCGCCGGCTAATTCCTTTTTAGCTCTCCACTGGTTAAAATAATCATTTGTAACACTTTTACCGTAACGACCACGTAGCCATAAAACTTTTCCATATTCGCCGCTATCAATAAGCTTTTTAATATGCATTACGCTATCATGATGGCGATGATTAAATCCGTACATCAGTTTTTTACCACTTTCAGTTTCGGCCTGCTTTATTTCAAGTATATCGGCCCCGGTGAAAGCAGGAGGTTTTTCGCAGAAAACATGTTTACCAGCGTTTAATGCCCTTATAGTTAAATCTTTATTTAAAAAATTAGGCGTACAAACAATTATTATATCAATATCCGCATGATTAATAATCTGCTCATGGCTGATATTAGGAATCCCATTCACTTCCGGCTCTGCATTGGGTTCGGATATCGCTATCACTGTACCCTTTTTAATTTCATCTATGGCCTGGTGGCGAATTTTGCCCATTACACCATAGCCTATTATGCCAACTTTATAATCCATCAATAGTATTATTTTAGTGTGTTAATTAAATTTTTTACTGCGTCAATTTCCATCAGCAACTTCCCTTCTTCTGCATATGAACCTAAATGAGGAGTAAGCACCACATTATCAAGATCGCATAAGGGCCCTGCGTACGGCTCCGTCGAGAAAACATCAATTGCCGCACCAGCTAATTTATTAGCCGCAAGGGAATTGTATAATGCCTCTTCATCAACTATACCTCCACGCGATATATTTATTAAAAATGATCCAGGTTTCATCACCGACAATTCATTGACACCTATAACTGCCGAGCCGTCCTCGTTCCCAGGAACATGAATAGTCAGAATATCTGCTTTAGCCAATAGCGTTTCCATATCTGTAATTTCAACGCCATTATTTAACGCCCACTCCTTGTCAGCATAAGGATCATAACCAATCACCGGATTTCCAATCCCTCTGAATAATTGAGAAACAAGTTTACCAATACGCCCCAAACCAACAACACCAACAACCTTGTTAAGTACAAGATTACCTACTTGTTTTTTCCAAACTTTATTTTTAAGATCATAGTGAGCTTGAGGAATCTTCCTTAACAGGGCAAGTGTCATGGCCAACGTCAGTTCAGCTACAGCCCTGGTTGGACCATCCGGAGTATTTGTTACAGTTATGCCCTTTTTAGCGGCATAGCTTAAATCCACACTATCCATACCAATACCAACCCGGCTAATACATTTTAGTTTTGGCAGTGCATCCATAACCCTTGCGGTGAGTGGTTCAACGCCGGCTACTATACCAATACAATCTGCAGCTAACTCTATAACCTCGTCTTCTGTTAGTTTTCTGCCGTAAGGATTATTAATTACTTCGTAACCGTTTTGGACAAGCAGATCTACAGGTTCATTTCCAACTTGGCCAAAAGACGAGGGCGAGGTTAATATTTTCATAGTATAAATTATTATTTTCTGTTACAATTATTACGCGTAAAATGTGGCACCTTTACTCTTTTGCCCAGTACTTTGGTGCGATATCCTGGGTTGACTGATGTTTTCTGGCGATCAAGAGCGCTTCTGCAAGTCTAAAATCCTTCTCCTCGCTTACCTTTACTGCCACTAATGGATCAAGGGGCCAAAAAAGCCTGTTTATACCAAAATATCCACTGCGGTTATTTTCGTACAATTTTCTAAAAACATTGGCATTCCATATAGTTACCGCCCAATTACATATTGTAATTACCTGATTATTTTGCGACGGGGCAAGCGGTCCGTCAACTACAATATTTATTGGTTCATTATTAACAAATGACTGCATTTGTGTTTGTGTACACCCAATAAGTGTATCCGCATCTGATGCTGCATATGCCTCAAGTGCACCCTGGATATCAACCTGCCTGATAAGAGGGCAAACAGGATTAATGAGCACCAGGGTATCCGGATTTTTGGCATTAATAAAATCATAGGTAAAATCCTCGCCCGTTGCATCGTCTCCACCCAATAACGCCGGCCGCCGATATACTTTGCAATTCAAACTTTCAGCGATTGCCGCAATTGAATCATCATCGGTGTTTACATACACCTCATCTAATAGGTTACTATTCAAACCGCTTTCAATGCTATAAGCAATCATCGGTTTGCCATCCATATACCTAAGATTTTTTGATTGTACTCTTTTGCTTCCCCCTCTTGCGGGTATATGAGCTATTACTTTACCTAATTTCATATAATGAGATAATAATATATTTAACGAGCGACTCTTAAATCAGGATAATCACTCATTTTAATTGTTGCTTTATTGCGTAATATTTTATTAAAAAGTTTTGTAAATGACTCGCCGCCCCGTTCATTCAAATGATCTGCGTTATAAAACCATTTTATATCATTGGCAATTGGCTGATAAGTTGAGAAATTATAATACTCGGCGCCTGTTTCTTTACAAATTTGCTGCATAAATTTTTCTGTTTCTTTTATATCCCCCTGCGGATAAAGTCGCGTATACTCCTTATAATAAGGTGGGGTAAAAAACACGCACGCTATATTTTTAGATTTTAAAAATGAAGCTATTTGTTTAAGATAGTTCACATACTCATCTCTGATGTGCGGATTATATTCCAGTGCAATAGTCTTATCTTTACTGTGATCATATGCTTGTATCGAAGCCGACTCTAAAATGTGAATAGAATCTAACGCTGTTTTCTTTTGGTCACTCTCTGTAAATTCTTTATTCCCCTGAACGAGGTTCTTAAATTCCTCGAAGCCATAGTCGGCGTGCATAAACGCAAACATTTTTCCAAAAAACATATTGTTATAATCTTTCGGCGAAACCAACTTATAAGAGGGAATGGATGCGTATATCGCCTTACGTGCATCATTTAAATTGCCGTTCGACAACGCCTCGTTATCAAAATACAAAGAAGAATAAGAAATACAAATCAATACTTCTTTTAAATTGGTGAGCTTAGGCAAAAAATAATTCAAACTGTAGTTAATTGAAGCTATATCTTCTCCTCCTAAAGATAAATTTTGCCCCTTATAATCCCAATGATCGTAATGTAACGCAAAACCGTGCGACCTTCCAAAGGTTAATGATTGGAGGGTATCTTTTTCGGCCATAATATCAGTCACCCATTTACGTTGGACAACTATGGCTTTTGATGGGAATACAATATTCAGTACCTGGCATATGCCAAATATTACTAATAAGTAAATAACAGTTTTTATTAATATTTTATTTCCCATGAATTAAAATTGAAAATATATAAACTCATTGATCCCAAATTTACCAAACCATAGTACAACAAAGGTTATAACTATATAGAAACTCCATCTTACCACTGTCGGCCGGCTCAATATAAATTTTGGCAGCCCATCCTTTCGGAAGATGAAATTAACTGTTATAAATAACAGAATAAAGAATACCGCTAAGAAGAAATCATAAAACTTTAAGCCTATCAATCCCTCGGAACCTCCTTGCGTAAATAATGCTATCGAATCGTGTTTAATGTCCTTAAACGCAAGTATTTTTCCAAATATTTTTATGGCATCACCTATGTTATTGGCCCTAAAAAACGTCCACGCTATTACAACAACTACGTAAGTAACAAACCACCTGCAGATATTAGCGAACRTAATACCACTTGTAATATTTCTTATTTTATCTCCATATATAAACCGTTCTATTACCAGCATCGCCCCATGTATAGCGCCCCACACTAAAAAGGTATAATTTGCACCATGCCATAAACCACTCACCACAAACACCAGCATAGTATTGAATATCCATTTTGATTTTGACACTTTATTACCTCCAAGTGGTATATATAGATAATCTCTGAACCATGTTGATAACGATATGTGCCATCTTCGCCAAAATTCCGTAATAGTTTTCGAGAAGTAGGGTTGCTTAAAGTTTACAATCAGATCGATACCAAATAGCTTTGATACACCTAAAGCAATATCAGAATAACCGGAAAAGTCACAATATATTTGGTATGTAAAAAAGACAGTGGCAATAATCAATGACAATGTAGATGCGTTATCAACGTGATTATACACATGGTTTACCGCGATTGCCAAACGATCTGCTATAACCATCTTTTTAAATAATCCCCAAAAAATCAGCACAAATCCCTTTCTGAAATTACTATAATCATAGTTTTTCAATTCCTGCAATTGAGGCAACAGGTTTTCCGAACGTGCGATAGGGCCCGCTACCAATTGAGGAAAAAACGAGACGAACAACAAGAACCTAAAGATGTTGCGTTCCGCCTTTATCCGGCCGTTATAAACATCAATAACATAGCTAATGGAGTGGAAAGTATAAAACGAAATACCCACCGGAAGCAACAAATGCAATACATTTAGTTGATAATTTCCGTGAAACGCAGACGCCAAATCCTCGAAGGCTTTAATAACAAAATTAAAATACTTAAAAACAAATAAAATACCAAAGTTGACCGTTAAGCTTAAGGCCATAAACAATTTGCGATAATTTGCATATTTGGTATTTGTTATTAGCCGGGCTACAACAAAACAAGAGGCAGAGGTAAAAAATATTAAACCCAGGTACATCCAATCCCAACATGCGTAAAAAAAGTAGCTGGCTGCAAGTAAAAAATACAACCTCCCTTTTTGATTAAGAAGTGGATAAATAATTAATACCAGTAATAAGAAAAAAATAAATTCAATAGAATTAAAAAGCATACAAATTAATTTTTAAACATACTATCAAAAATGTTCTAAATTTTACCACAACCTTAATCTTGAAACAAAACCGCCAAGGTGAATAAACATACGGCACACAAAAAAGAAATGATGCTGCACCGGGTTATTCTTTGATAGTATCTTTCCATAATAATAACGATACTTCCAATAAGCCGAACTTCTGAAATCAAAGAACTTGTCTTTAATATCATTAAGTGAATATTTCTCTTTAATATCGATTGAAGCTGTAGTACCTGTATATTCCATAACTATGGCCCTAGATGTAACCAATAACTTATAGCCCGCATTTTTTGCCCTTAGCGGTAATTCCGTGTCGCCGCGGTGTTTGAAATGTTCATAATCAAAAAGTCCGGTTGCTTTAAATACTTCCACAGGTATATATATTCCTCGGCCAATTAAATCAAATGATTCAATTAGTAATTCCTCCTTAAACGAGGAAAGCTTTGCTCCACGATGATAATATTTTGAATAAGCAAACCATGGGTGAGTCGTTTTTCCGGCATATGTTATCGTATCACCATCAGCAACGTCAACCGTTGCAGAACCAATCAGCGCTTTTGGGTTTTCTTTGGCTACTGTTACTAAATTTGCAATCCAATCACTTTTAAAACTCACATCGTCATTTTGCAAAATTATCGCCTCAATTGCAGGGTAGTTTTTTAATACATAATCAATTCCCAAATTTACCGATCCTGTCCACCACAGATTGCCATCACCTTTTAAACAAATCACTTCCGGAAAATCGTTACTCAATATTTCTCCGGTACCGTCAGACGATCCATCATCAACTACTATAGTTAGTTCGGGTTTAACGGTTTGAGTTCTTAACAATTTCAAACACTCAATTAATAAATGCTTCCTGTTGAAGGTAGGTATAACAATAGCTATTGGTAATTTCATGATCAAATATTATATAGTGTTAAAAAGATAAAGAGTTATTAGCCCCTTTAACATCACCTTCAAACGATGGCTCTTCAATTTCTGAAGGTTTGGTGGTTCCCTTTTTTGTTAATTCCAACTTATCGCGAACCATATAGATACCACAAAATATCAATATAGTATTGTAATAATCGCTTATCCAGGGCCTTTGATACCAGCAGAGCAACAACCCCAGGATAGCCAAAATTGAATTAAAAGGATTGAGTACCTTACGTATCAGCTTGTAATAAATAACAACAAGTAACAGTACTCCACCTATCCCGTATTCATATATGTATACTTTATATGAAGCAATAGCCGCCTTACGCTCTTCAAGTGCAAATTCGCTCCCCATACCATTTCCTATAGCTAATTGGGGTGTTTGCACGTATTTATCATAATGGGCATTAAACACTTCCTGGGTTCGCTGTTCACCTATTAAATCCTGTGCATTGGTTATCCTCGAATAAATTAGGGTATTAAAAACCTCCGTGTTACTAAGGGCTATAACAACAATTAAAACGGTAACCACTGTAATCAACATCCTTTTTACACTGGTAATTTTCATCATAAAAAACATGATAAAAGACCCAATGTAAAAGAAAAGCGAAAATGATAAAAGACCAGCCAATAATATTATCTTATTACGCCACGGCTTAAAATCGTACCTCAAAAACAATAACAAATAAAAGCACACCGTTCCAACCACTCCAGCTTCATCAAAAATAAACCTGAACCTTGGTATTGCATCTACATCTTGAACCGCTTCCACAAAAAAACCAAAATTTCTGTATTCCTGCACAAGTACCAGGTTTCTGCTTGGGATGATAAAAAATGGCAACTTTATTACATAATGAACCAGGTACAATATAATTCCAGGTACCAGTAAAGTACTAAATAGCTTTACAAACTTTTGAAAAACTTCCGTTTTAACATCATCGTCTTCATGTTGCAAAAAAGTAACAAACGCTATAGATGTTATCAGGGCCGCTTTAAATGATATAATTTCATACGTACGCGGAATAAGCATATATATGATAAGCAAAAAGGGCAAAACGGTGTACTTCCGCCTTTTTAAAGTGGTAAAACATACTATGAACATGTAGAATAAACCAATAACCGGGAACAAGTTATTAAGATCCCACACTATCCAGGGCTGCACGGATAAAAAGCACAAGGATACCAACAAGAAAACCCTTAATGATCTCAACTTGTTTACCCCCCCTACATGCGAACTTTTAATCGTACTCATTAATAACCGTAATTAATAACCATTCTTAGTTTTTTGTTAACCTTTCGAACCCAATTGCTGCTGCTGTTCGTTACTTTTATATTCTGTTTTTAAGAAGCCTGCATTCATGAAGCTTAGCGACGATTTCATTAACTACAGGTAAAAGTTATCGTATCAAAAAATAAACATCTTTTATTTTTTCTACATTGAATTTATGCCTTTTAATAAGGTAGTATATATACCTTGTACCCAAAACTGCTTTATAAAACCAAGTAAAAGTTCGATATGAATTTAAAAAAAAGGCTGTTGCATACAAATATGGCATTATCAGGTCTTCATTCCTGGTAATTGAGTCATCTCCACCCGAAAAATGACAGTTTGTATTATGTACATATCCTACATTTTTATAGCGCGCTGCTGTTAGCAAAAATAGCAGTACGTCATTGCCGCCGCCAGTACGGGGATAATTTATACCTAAAGGATTTGGTATATGATATAGCAATGACTTCTGGATATCAGTTTTCCTGAATATAGCACAACCTGGCGATACAGGGACGTTGCCTTTACTACGTATATACCTGTAAATAAAATGCTTTGATGGAAAAACTTTATTTTCACCAAAATTATCGTATTTGGGAACTACCTCACCAAATTGATGAAGCATTGTCTTTGAAAAAACCAAGCCAACGTCGGCATTATTTTCAAGATACCCTATTGTTTTTTCAATATAATCATCATCAAACCAATCATCAGAGAATAGAATCTTCACGTATTCCCCTGTTGATTGCTTGATACATTCCATCCAATTTCCCACCGGGCCAAGGTTTTCGGCATTTCGGAATATTTTTACGCGAGGATCTTTTCCGGCATATTCGCCCAGCACTTTCCAGGTATTGTCAGTACTACAATTATCAATGACAATTACTTCAATATTTTTATACGTTTGGCTAAGCGAACAATCAATCGCCTTGCCAACCAGGGTCTCCCTATTATATACAGGAATCAATATACTAACTAAGCTACCGCTACCCATTTGTTAATTATTTTAAAAGATTTGATAGATCCTGCAACGCCAAATATAGAAAGTGAAATCGCCATAGAAAGCACCACCCCTTCGGGACCAAAATGTAAATACCTAACTAAAAATATTGACAATGGGATATGAATTATCGAAGCTATAATCGAGGTTATTACCTGTATTCTGATTAGGCCTGTTCCGTTCAGAAAATATGAATAAGTATTGTTCCATACTTGTATCATAGCATAAAACGAGAAGATGACTAGCATTCTGTTACTTATTACCACTCTTTTATTTGTCCACAAAGCAATGACTGCAGGTGCTGCCAAAAACATAATTAATATCACAAACGCAACAAATATCATTAGGTAGTTAAGTTTTCTTATAGTGCGTTGTATCCACTTATAATCTTTGGTTGCCATAGCATGAGTAAATGCAGACCACATTGGTGTTACAACAATGCCCCAAACCATTATGATGACACTAAAATATTTATAGGCTATATTATAAGGTGTAACAGATGCTGGTGAAAACAGTTGTGCTATAATGATATTGCTGGTTTGAAAAATGATGATCACAGCAATTTGTACCATGAAAAATTTTAAACCTAAGCCCAAAAGGCTTTTTGAGTAACTAAAATCAACGTATTTAAGTCCAGGGCGTAAAAACCTATACTTTTTGCTAAACAGGATGATGCTTGCTATCAGAAATACTAAAGCTGGTATTGACATGATAGCAATACCAAAGTTCAACAATGAAGTTTTGCCTAATACAGCCAAAAAAAGAATAGCTACCAATCCCAAAACACTCCCGGAAACCTCCAATAAACTACTAAAGGCAGGGCGTTGGCTGGCCAGCAAAATCACATCAATTACCTGTAATACAAACTTTAAACAAAAAAGAAATATTACAATAACCGCCAGTTTAGATAGCTCACTCTGAAAAGATGTTTGAGTATTTAAAATTGAGGGCCAGTAAAGCCAATGATTTATAATAAAAAATAAAAAAGCAATGCTTGCACTAATAATTACCAACAATGCGTAAGTAGTACTTACCAGCTTCCGAGCCACAAGCTTTTCATCATTGGCTAAGGCAGTTGCAAGATTGTTCCTCAAGCCGTTTCCTAAACCAACGTCAAATAACGAAAACCAGGCAACTATCGATGTTAAGGTAATCCATATTCCGTACCGTGTTGTGTCCAGATATTTGATGGTAGCAGGAACGTATAATAAGGATGCGCCAATATTTAATCCTTTCAAAAAAAATGAAATGACAATATTCTTCTTAACATTAATAGATCTGTCTGACCCTTTTGTTAAAAAATTAGTTATTGGTTTAAATATTCGCACTTTTCAGCCAGTTAATAGTTTCTAAGACACCTGTTCTTTTGTCAACAAGCGCTTTCCATTTTGCAAGTCGTGTAATTTTAGTATTATCGGCAATGAAAACTTTTTGATCACTTTCTCTCCATGGCAATTGTTTGTAAATCATTTTAATATCAAGCAATTCTTCAAGCAGGTCAAATAGTTCAAGCAACGATAAACTATTTTCCACACCACCGCCTATGTTAAATGCCTGCCCTTTGGTTTTTTCTATATTTTCAAATGCGGCAAAATATAAACGAACTACATCATCAGCATGTAAAACATCACGTACTTGTTTACCAGTTCCACTTATGGTAAACGGTTCTTTAAGTTTGCCGCTCTTTATTTCCAGCGCATTTTTTATGAACCAACTTACCCAACCCTGGTCATTTGAGGGATGTTGGTTGCCACCGTACATCGAAGAATGTCTAAACACTACCGTTTGCAAGCCAAAAATCCTGTTATAATCGATCAGGTATTGATCAGCAGCGCCTTTTGAGCAACCATAAGGTGAATGGAACGAAAGTGGGGACTGCTCATCAAAGCCGTTTGGAAACTCCTTACATTGGTAGCGGGTTTCGGTTTCCTCAAACGTCAAATCAGCAAAATCTCCGTATACTTTATTTGATGAAGAATATAAAACAGCAGTATTTGGCGAATATTTTCTTACCGACTCCAAAACGTTATGTGACCCCATAACATTTACCTCAAAGTCCATGCGCGGGTTTTGGATAGAGGTAGTCATAGCTACCTGCCCCGCCAGGTGAAAAATAACATCTGGTTTTATATCTTTAATTACTGTTTCAACATCATTTAAGTTTCTGATATCTCTATGATAAAACTCAAATGCGCCGCGTTCTTGTAGCCATGCAAGATTTTGGGTACTTCCCAAACGGTAAAGACTATCAAAAACAAAAAGTTCCTCGCCTCGTTTTAATACTTCAGCGGCTAAATTACTACCTATAAAACCGCAGCCTCCCGTTATTAAGTATTTCATATGTACCCTTTAAATTATGTATATTAAATTGTCTTTTTTAATCCTTCTGTAAGCGTTGTTTTGGCCTGCCAACCAAGCGCCACAAGGCCCGAGTTATCAGTGGTTGATATCATAAGTTCATTTTCACGATAAGGAACTGCACCAAAATTCAATAATGTCGAGCTGTTTGTGAGCTTTTTAAGCTCATTAAGCAGTTCTTTAATAGCTACAACTTTACCCGAGCCTACCTGAAAATTATTGTAAGCATTAGCTAAACTATCAATCTTATTTACCATCAGTTCGTAGGCATCAACCGTATCATCAAAGTAGATAAAATCTCTTTTTTGCTCACCTTTAGTTAAATCGATATGACTTTCGTTGTTCTTAAGCCTTCCGATCATCATCGTAATAAAATTAGTATTGTCGCAGCCTGGTCCATAAAAGTGCTCAAGCTGTAAATTAATTACTTTGATCTGATTGCTCCTGAAATAGAGCCAATCGGCAAACTGACATTTCGTTAGCGAATATAAATTGACAAAACGATCTAAAACTGTATCAGAATTAATAAAGGCTTTAACTCCATTTTTAATTGCCATATCTAACAACCTCAACGGAAATTGAAAATTTGTTTGGGATATTTCGTCTACAGTTTGATTGTTACGGCCATACGACGTAGCCGTGTGAATGACAACATCAACCTTGTGCTTTTCAAACAGTTCCTTGATGCCGGCCTCGTCAGATTTATATATCTCAAAGTTATTACCCTTGATTCTGTGCAGGTTTTCAGGATTGCGTACAAGGCCCAGAATAGTATGATTTATTGAGAGCCTCTTAGCCACGTTACTACCCAGAAAACCATTAATACCTGTGATCAAAATTGTATACATAGCAATATCTATTGAGGCCCGATCAGTTATTTTAAATAATCAGTTATAGTATCAAGCATATAATCATAGTGACTTTCATTTAAACCGGGCCATACGCCTAACCAAAATGATTGATTCATAATGATATCTGTATTTTTCAGATCCCCGATTGTCCGATGCTGAACGTTTGCGTAGGCAGGCTGACGTAATAAATTACCGGCAAACAATAAACGCGTTCCTATCTTCTTCTCTTCTAAATGCTGTACCAGCATGTGCCTGTCGGCGGCGTCACCCTCCCTCAGCGTCAATAAAAACCCAAACCACGATGGATCGCTATTTGGTGTTGCCTCTGGTAAAATAAACACATCTTCTAACTGCTTCATGCGCTCATAAAGTGCTTTATAGTTTTCGCGCCTGCGTTGTACAAAATGATCAACTTTTTTAAGTTGCGATACCCCAAATGCCGCCTGCATATCTGTAACTTTTAAATTAAATCCGATATGCGAGTAGGTGTATTTGTGATCGTAACCATAAGGCAGGCTACCCAACTGCTGGCCAAAACGGCATCCGCATGTATTGTCTTTTCCTGGCTCACAATAACAATCGCGTCCCCAATCGCGGAAGCTTTCAGCCAACTTAATCAATTCGGGGTTGTTAACAATCACTGCTCCTCCTTCGCCCATAGTGATATGGTGGGCTGGATAAAACGAGAATGTTGAGATATCGCCATAGGTGCCTGTTTTTTTACCCCTATAGGTAGCGCCAAGCGAATCGCAATCATCTTCAACCACCCACAGTTTATATTTCTTAGCAACTCTCATCACCTCATCTAAATCAAAAGGGTTACCTAATGAATGAGCAATCATAATCGCTTTTGTTTTTGGAGAAACAGCAGCTTCAATCTGATCTGACAGCACATTGTGCGTAGCGATATCTACATCTACAAACACTGGTATAGCGCCAAACTGAACCATTGGGTTTACTGTTGTAGGAAAACCAGCAGCGACAGTTATCACCTCATCGCCCGGTTTAATTGCCCGATCTCCAAGTTTTGGAGATGTAAGCGCATAAAATGCAACGAGATTTGCTGACGAACCCGAGTTAACCAGTAATGCCTTAGGGGCGTTGAAATAGGCCGCAAAGTCCCTTTCAAACTCGTTCGCAAAACGCCCTGTTGTTAACCATCCATCAAGTGCAGCTTCAACACCTAATAAAATATCATCTTCATCAAGAACTTTACCTGTTACCGGAATATAATTTTCACCAGCAATAATAGTTTTTGTGGTTTGAGTTTTTGCGATTGCCCTCAGGCTCTTTTCCAGATCGGGCGCGTTAATGTGTTTTAGCATGCTATTACTAATGACTTGTTTTTCAAATATTAATATACTATTCAAGATGCAGCAGTGTATACCGCTTTACCTATACGTTTAGCTATGATCAGCAGCTTCAATAAAATCGGTAATCTGCTTTTCGGTAAAAGCGATAATATCCGCTGAAGCGTTATAGTAGTACTTGTACCATTCAATGCTTTTTCCAATAGCATCAATGGCTTCATATTGCGGCTTCCACTTTAATTGATTTACCGCTTTGCTGATATCCAATTTTAAAAGCCCTGCTTCGTGCGGTTGCTTATCTGCATTTAGCAACTCGAATTCACCAGTACCCCATGAAGCAATAGCTAACTCTACCATTTTATGAACAGGCAAAGCGTCACTCAACCCCGGTCCAAAATTGTACGCTTCTGAGTATTCTATCGGGTCAGCTACCAGTTTACTACCAAGCAACAGGTAACCTACTATAGGTTCAAGCACGTGTTGCCAGGGTCTTACTGCGTTTGGGTTACGGATAATGACTTTCTCGTTTTTTGCAAGGGCTTTAACGATATCCGGGATCAGCCTGTCTTTGGCCCAGTCTCCGCCACCAATTACATTACCTGCGCGTGCAACTGCAATAGCTTTACCATGATCATTATATACAGCCTTGTTAAAAAAAGAATTCCGGTATGAATCAATTACCAATTCCGCACAGGCCTTGCTTGCACTATAAGGATCATACCCGCCTAAACGATCAGTTTCACGGTATGGGTGAACCCACTCCCTGTTATGATATACTTTATCCGTAGTTATCAAAACTACCTGACAAGTTTTTTCCAAAGTTCTTACTCCATCAAGTACGTTGGCTGTACCTATTACATTGACATCAAAAGTTTCAGACGGAATGCTGTAGGATAACCGCACCAGTGGTTGTGCTGCCAAATGAAAAATAAAATCTGGTTGAAAACTACTGATAGATGCAATCAGTTTTTCTCTCTCACGCAAGTCTGCTATTACAGAATCACAAATTTCATCTCCTTTGATTAAATTATACAAATCAAAATCGTTTTCAGGAGCCAACGCATAACCTTTTACGTCAGCACCCAACATAGATAGTATTTTCAACATCCAAGCGCCCTTAAAACCGGTGTGCCCTGTTAAAAAAACTTTTTTTCCTTTATATATTTTTTCTAATTCTTTAAACATATTACCAAATTTTCCATTTAGCCTTATTCTGTACCCAATCTTCCTCTAACTCCTGCTTATCCCTTAGCGTATCCATTGGCTTCCAAAAACCACTATGTTTGTAGGCAACCATCTGACCATCTGCAGCAATCTTTTCCATCGGCTCACGCTCCCATAAAGTACTGTCGCCAGCTATATATTTGAAAACATCAGGCTCACAAACAAAAAATCCACCGTTTATCCAGGCACCATCGCCTTTGGGTTTTTCCATAAAAGAGTGCACGTTATTATGATCATCAATATTAAGCGCACCAAACCGTCCAGATGGTTGTACCGAGGTTACTGTACAAAACTTTCCACCGCGTTCATGGCACTCCAAAAGTTCCTTAATATTTACATCACTAACGCCATCACCATAAGTTAACATAAATCTTTCATTGCCGATGTGTGGTGCTATCCTTTTAATACGACCACCTGTCATTGATTCATTACCTGTATCAACCAAAGTAATTTTCCATGGTTCAGCTTGCGAGTCATGAACTTTAACAGAGTTATTTGTCAAATCAATTGTTACATCTGATTTGTGCATGAAGTAATTGGCAAAATACTCCTTAATTACGTACCCTTTATAACCCAGGCAAATAATAAAATCGTTAAAGCCATAAGAAGAATAAATCTTCATGATATGCCACAAAATGGGCATTCCTCCAATTTCGACCATTGGTTTTGGTCTTAATACCGTTTCCTCAGATAAACGAGTGCCTAAACCTCCGGCGAGTAATACTACTTTCATACGTTTTAAAATAGATGAATGATGTTAACTAAATATATATGTTCCTTAATATTTATACTTTATTTCATGTTAGCCGGCTTCTGGGCTAACCCTATAACACAAGTATCTTTTCTGGTATTAATCAACCGCTATACAAACATCATCAGTTAACGGATAAGTACAGCATAATAAGTACTCGTTAACTTTAAGGTCGGCCGGCCTCTTATCCAGGCCAATCATTTTAACCTCGCCACTAGTTACCTGGCCCTTACATACAGAGCAATTTCCCGTTTGGCAGGAATAGGATAACTCCAACGAAGAATCAAGCCCTGCTTCTAAAATACTTCGTCCTTTAACAACTTCTACTTTATGAGTTTGTTGATCCTTAAAGATCTGGATGAATCGGGTATTGATATCCTCAAAATCTTTAGGGTTCTTAACTAACTCAAAATCTTCTGTAAAAATCTGTGATTCGTCGGCACCCAAATCTTTCAACGACGCTTTAACGGATTCCTTTAAACCAACTGGCCCGCATATGTAATGAATTGAATTTTCAATATCACCAGTTGCTTTCATCACTGACAGTACTTTTGACGGATTTATTCTGCCTTGCACCAGGTAAGGATTTTGGTCACTAACGGAAAGCTGCGTATGAAAATGCCATATCGAAAGCTTGTTTGGGTAAGCATCATGCAAGCGTCTAATAGCGTCTAAAAATATAACAGTTTCATAATTTCTGTTACCGTAAACCAAAGTAATTCCGGGTGCATCCTCCAATGACAATGCATATTTAATAATTGACATAAGCGGCGTTATGCCACTTCCGGCACCCCAAAGCACTATATTCTTTACATTAGGAAACAATATCCGGTCGTAAACAAAATCGCCAAGAGGGGGCATAACCTCTATAATATCATCAATTTTTATAGTGTCATGGATGTGGTTTGATACTATCCCACCAGGTACTCTCTTTATGGTCACTTCCAACAAAGCATCAACAACAGGAGCTGATGAAAATGAATATGGCCTAATATATCTCCGCCCGTTAATCCTGAAAATGAGTGTCAAATATTGCCCTGGCAAATACTTAATTTTTTTTAAACCAGGCTGCTTAAAACAAAGCGTAACGGTATCACCAGTTTCCTGCCTGATCTCCATAACTCTCAATGTGTAAGTAAGCATATTAAGTCCCGTTTTAATTATTAATTATTGTATTTTCAATATCACACAAAGTGATAAGCTTATCCCGTTATATTCTATATCTAACTTAAGGATGGCTGCGAATATTTAATTACTCCGCTTATTATTTCTTAAATAAATTTTTAAACCACGCTGTTTTTGATTTCTGAACATCAACCGAATATCCGTACCCATAACCGTAACCGTATCCATACCCATAACCGTATCCGCCTCCGTAGTAGCCAGCCTTCTTTGATTTAATATCATTGATAACCAAATATGGCCTTCTTATTTTACCAGTTACCTTGAGATCGTTTATAATTCCAATTTGTGATTTAAAGGTGTAGTTTTGTCGCACAACATACAGTACCACATCTGCAAATTTCTCTATCAATAATGCATCAGACACCAAACCAACCGGTGGAGTATCGATAATTATAAAATCAAACTGTTTTTTTAATGTTGCAATCAATACGTCCAACTTTTGGTTTAATATCAACTCAGAAGGGTTAGGAGGAATTGGACCCGACGATATAATAAAGCAATTTTCATGAAAAAAAGTAGGCCTGATAATGCTCTCCGGCGAGTTGCTTTCAGAAACAATGTAGTTAGTAAAACCATTGGAATTATCCATCCCGATATTTGCCGAAAGCTTTGGTTTTCGCAAATCTAATTCGATAAACACAACTTTCTTTCCGGTTATGGCTAAAGCAGTACCTAAATTTAATGATATAAAAGATTTTCCTTCACCACTCATACTTGAAGTAAGAACCAATACCTGTGATTCACCACTTTTTAACAAATATTGAAGGTTGGTACGCAAGCCTCTAAACTGTTCAGAAATTATAGACCGTGAATTGGAATCTACAACCAGATTGTTTTGATCTACATTGTTTCCAATTTCACCAACGATTGGAATGTCGGTTTCACGTTCAACATTTTGTTTTGTTATGATCCTAATATTCAAGCTATCCTTGATAAACAGATATGCTGCAGGTAACAAAAGCCCTAATAATGCTCCAACCGTAAATATAAATCCCTTATTTGGTTTATAAGGCTTAATTGCACTCTTAGCCCTATCTATTATTCTTGTAGTTGAAAAGGTAGAGGTCTTCGAAATCGCTGTTTCCTCTCTTTTCTGCATCAGGTATAGGTACAACTCCTGTTTTAAGTTTTGCTGACGCGAATAATCTAAAAATATACGTTCAGTAGCAGGAGCACCTTTTATTTTACTATTGAAATCATTATTACGAACATTTAATTGGCTCCGTGTTACTTGTAAGCCTTTTTTATAGGCAGCAAAGCTTTTAAGCAAATTTCCGCGTATCCCTTCAATCTGACTATCAATATTAACTATGATGGGGTTGCTTTCCTTAAAAGAAATAGTCTGCTTGCTGCGCTCCAGTAGTAACTCATTGTATTTTTCGATGGCACCGGCAAACAGCGGATCGGGCACGGTTAAAGTGCTCGGAATTATTGTCCTGTTGCCAGGATTTTGAATGTATTTTTCTAGATCTTGTATAATAGTTAGCTGAATATCTGCATCGGTTAACTTACTGTTCAAATCTTTGGCACTTTGCACCAATGCCTTTGATTGCTCATCAACATCAGCCAAGCTATTTTCCTTTTTAAAGTCTTCTAATTTTTTTTCAACGCCTGAAAGATCTCTGCCAACTCCTACCAAACGATTATCAATAAAAACCAGTGTACTATCCAGTATGCGAATTTTATTGTTCAGATTATCCAGCATATATTGATCAATAAGGTGCTGCATAATTGCTTCGCCCTTTTTTGAATTGGGATAATTAAAGGTTAAATTAATAGTTGTACTTTGTTTATCTGACAGGGTCGCGTCAAATTTCTCGCCAAGTTCTTCCACCTTAGTTTCGGGTGCCTGAACTAATATAACATACTGTGAGCCGGGTATTAAAGGCTTCAAATTGTTTTTAAATACAATATTGTATTGATCGAGTTTTATAAGGGTACCAAATGTGCCATTTACATCAACATTTGCTTTACTGTTTTTTAATCTAAAATGATGCGCATCTAATACATCGAGGACATATCTTGCATCTTCAATGGTATCAGTTGAGTTATCTAATACAATATCAAAAGGAGTTTCATCGAACAATTCAACAGATTTTATCGTTCCCTTTTTAAAGACAGTAACGTTCAACTGTAGTTGATGAACAACTGCTGTCATTAAAGATCTTGATTTTAGTATTTCAAGCTCATTTTGAGCATTACTCGGCAAATCAAAAATACTTGAGAAATCAACAATCGAATTTAAGGCAGATGAAGTTGGGTTCTTCTTATCATCATCAACCAATAATTTACCGTCAATTATATAGTCTGGTGTTGAGTAACGTATAAATAAAAAGGCAAGCCCTAAGCAAAGGATGACTCCCAAAACAAAAAGATACCAATTTGATAAAACACTACCTATTATTTCTTTAAAATCAAAGCTTTCCTCTTCCTTATTAGACTTTCCCATTTGTGTGTTATGGTTGCTCATTTAATCTATTTTAACCTGGTTAATAAAACAATCAATACTGATAATGCCGAACTGATTATAGTAATATTGCGCGTTTGGGCAATATCATTTGCGGCCACTTTTGATTTGGAAGGCTCTACATAAATAATATCATTTTGCTTCAGATAAAAATAGGGCGATTTCATAATATTGGAATTATTCAAGTTAAAACGATATGCCAGCTTATGACCATCAGCTTCTTCTCTGATCAATAGCACGTTTTCCCTTTTACCATAAATGGTGATATCACCAGCCATGGATAAAGCATCAAATAAACTTACTTTTTCATTTGGAACAACGTAGGTAGAAGGACGCCCTACTTCGCCCGTTACACTAATTTTAAAGTTTGCAAACCGTACGCTTACGGTAGGATCATTAAAAAAGGTAGCAGCTTTAGCCTGAATTACATCTTTCGCTTCACTTGTTGTTAAGCCGGCCAACTTTAATTTGCCCAAAACCGGTAATTCAACATTTCCATTTTTATCAATTAAATAGCCAGCAATAATTTGCTGAGGGGTGACAGCTGGATTTACATTAAGTGAACCATTAGCTGACCCGGGAATATTTCCCATATTAATTACCTGACTAGCAAGAGGATCAACTGTAACAACCGTAATTGTCAAAATATCATCCGGTTGTATCTTGGGCGCCACGAATGAAGTAGCCGGAATCTCTGTTACCTTAGCTGTGTCTGGAATATCTTGAAAATATTTAATGTTTTTTGAAGAAGAACAAGAAGTAATTAAAAGAAACAAAAAATATAGCGAAATACAGGGGTAAAGTTTTTTCAGGTAGGGTTTTTTCATAAAAATGTAATTATTTGAGCTTAGTTAAGCTTTAAATAACGGCTGCAATATAGCCACTATTTTTTTAAAAATAAAACTGTTTATTGACTTTTTTTCAATGTTAAAGCAAAAATATAATTTTTTCGCTAATCAAAGCACCTTTTTAATATTAATAATTTAAAATTAGGCCTGTCCCATGGTCCCGCCAAAATTCATGGTAAAGCCAGAATGATCCTGCTGAATTTTGATTCTACCATTTGCTGCCTCGTATCTTTCAATATTATTTTCAAGTGCCGACAAAAGCCGTTTAGCGTGTTCAGGCGTTAAAATTATCCTTGTTTTTACCTTCGCTTTGGGGACACCCGGCATAACACGAATGAAATCAAGTACGAATTCAGCGCTTGAATGAGAAATAATGGCCAGGTTTGAATATATGCCTTCTGCAATTTCTTCTGAAAGCTCGATATTCAATTGATCCTCGTTTTGTTCATTGTTCATAAAATGTAAGGTAATAGCTGTCTAGTAATTTGATTATCGATTAACACTTTAATTTTTTAATTAAAGCAGGTCATTCATTTAGAAATGACTAAACAAAAGAAAGCATATAAAGTTTTAAAAAAGAAAATATATTGGCAAAACAGTAAGATTTTTGCCAAAAAATGCCGGGAGGGCAAAAACGAAATGGCATACTCTACCTAACCTGGCGAGAATAAGATGAGTTCAAGTGAAGCAAATATTAAAAAAAGCGCCATAATGCGGTTTGGTTAATAAATAGCTGACAATAAATTTGTTAACAACTATCAAAGCCAGTTGCAAAGTATTTATAGCGCTATCTTACAACAACGCTGTATAAATAGCGCTATAAACTCTTTGCAGATGGCTACCTGGAAAACGGTTGGCCGTGTGTAATGATCGGGATGGAACAATCCCTATATACATTTCCTTTATGTTTGAGGGGTTATTTTTCCGGTCTGCGGCTGGTAGATACGTAGCTTCAGGTCACCCTCCCCGAAAACACAGGTGATATGACACGAGCAAACCAACTCCTCCTTTGTTCATAACTTAAAAACCTTGCTAAATCTTTTGAAACAGCTGCTTGTCACGGTTTATCTCACTGATTCCCATCATGTGATAAATAGAAAGAAAGACCTCTCGCTCTGCTGGAAATCTATTTTTTTCTTAAGATCACCGAGCAAAATGGTTTCAAGGTAATAGCATTAGTATACTTGATGTTATTTGTGTCGAAGTAAGTTCCATTTAGAACAATTACCTTGGTAAGTTTTGTGTCGTTATATTTTAAAATAAATGAGTCATCTGAGGTTTGGTCATCTGTATCATTACTATGACTAAGTTTCCACTGAGTTATATTTAACGTTTTGGGCAATTTGTTCTGTGCCGCCAAATTAATACCCTTACCCAACTTTGAGTGTATATACTTATTGTTGTTAAATGAACCCATCTTTTCAATTTCAACATTATCGATGGCCCTAAAATCGCCAATAACCTGCGATGTGTCATTTGAAGCCAATATATTATTTGATATTAGGTTATTTTCAACAACACTTTTAACAAAATTGCTGCTATGAGCCATGAACAATTGCACATGATTATTATAAATAACATTATTTGAAACATCTATTTTTTTGGCGTTATGTATAAATAAGCCGCTGCCATTGTTATTAAACAGTGTATTATCTTTGATCTGTATATTTGAAGCATTATCATCAATATAGATACCGTTGGCGGTCCATGGCATTGTACTTTGAGATTGATATCTTCCATGATCAGTTCCATTCCTGGCTTCCATGCCATATGAAATTATATTTCCCAAAATCTTCCTGCCTGTATATTCAGGATTATTTGGCCCGGTCCATATATATATGCCTCCACCATCGTCTTTATTAATGGCGAAATGGTCGATAATATTGTTTTTTATGGTTATTGAATCCCCATTAAAATTAACAGGCAGGTAACCTGTATTGCTTATTCTATTATAAGCTATCAGATTATTGCTGCCAAATTTTATAATTGCGCTTGTATTATTGGCATTGCAGATGTTTATTGCATTGTAGGTACTTTCGCCGCTTTTTCCCATTCCTGGAATTAATCCGGTATTTATAATAGTATTGTTAGTAATAGACGTATGTGAACATGTTGGGCATGTGAAAGCATTATTTAATGTTTCGGCAATTTTTCCGCTGTCTATAATGAAGCCGTCTACATTTGCTGCAGTGATGGCATTACCTCCTGAATAAAGAATATTGCATCCCTTTAAAATTATGCCATTTGCACGGTTGACTATCACCGCACTTTCATTAGCTCCCTCAATTACAATATTTTCAATAGTGATATTTTTCGAATCATTAAGCGTAACCAAGGTGTCAATAGTACTGGCCTTTACAACAAGGCCATTAGGTCCGGCAGATCCAAAGTACATAAGCATTTTTTTTGTAGATGGATTAAAATACCATTCTCCCATCATATCAAGAGTAGAGGGATGATTTTGAATAAAATAGCCAAATTTGTCTGTTGCATCATAATGCGAACCCGATTTATAACTTATAGTATTGCCACTGTGATTTGTTATTGGGCTACGATCAATAATCCAATGATTTTTTCGTATTACAACTTCGCCACCTGTAAAATTTGCCGGAGCATTAAGATTTTTATCCGTAATGCTTGTATTTCCTACGTGTGAATCAATGGTAAGATACCCGCTATTGTTAGCATTGGCATTGGGATATCTTCCTATTGGTTGTACCTTATTGTTAAGCGTAACCATATTAATCCCCACTTTACATGACGAACAATCAGCTTCCCAAACCCCTCCCCCCTTTGCTATCCAACCTTTTAATTCTATCAAGCCAGAAATAAGCGGCATAGCACCATTACCGTATGAGCTAATCAAAATTGGACTTTCAGCTGAACCCGAAAAAGAAGGGGTTAAGCGCTCATGCCACGTTCCTCCTCTTTTTAACAAAATCCGGTCTCCGGGTTTCAAAGCAAAAGAATTAACCTTCGCTATAGTTTTCCATGCTGCACCTGGCGACGAACCATTGTTTGAGTCGTTACCGGCCGGATCTATATAATAAGTATTCCCGCTACCACCCAATTCATAACTAATCTTGTTCAAGTTTAATTCAAAACCAGAGCAGATTATAAAAATCATTAAAATCAAATAGTAAATTAAACCCTGGCCTATTCTGTTATTTACAACTTTGTTAAACACGTTTGAATTTTTCATAATAATATTTGTTTGATGCTGCATACACTTCGCCATCTTCCTAAATTGAAATAAGCTATTGATCTGAACGGATAATAATTAATAAGCAGGTATCAAACAATTTACTATTCAGACACGTCAACAGTCCTTAAACAAGAAACAGCTTAAATAGTTTATTATTGCGTTGATATAAATCTTAATTTATCACTATTAAATTGGGCGAAGAATTAATGCATTGTTTTCCCATTGCACACATCTGGCTACGATATGTTCATATTATATTCCCTAAACGAACAATATCGAAAATAAAAGCAGGTTTTGGATATTCTTCGTACTTTTTATAGCCCCTCTTTTAAACATTCATTAACGATTTATATTAGTTGGCTTATTAATTGTATGTAAATAAAATTCAGGGTGTTGCCCTATTTGGGTCGGTACCCCTATTATTTCATTTTTCGGATATCACGATCGACTCAAACTAAAACATACATAACCGGTATGTTCAAAACAGCAAAATGGGATCACAAATGTTGGCACATCTATGCAGGATTTTAATGTCGAAAATGAGATTATCAAGAACATGGGTAATTATTAATGCGAATATTTAAGTGAACTTTATATCAACATTATCATTCAATTATTAGTCATAAAACAAAGAGACCGCATCATTTTATGTATGATACGGCCTCTTTTCATTATTTATAAAAGCTTATGCTTCTACTTCTTCAGCTTTTGAAGCCATTAAGCGGTCAAACTCTTCCTGTGAGCCTACACGGATATTTTCGTATTCGCGTAAACCTGTACCTGAAGGTATTAAGTGACCAACAATAACGTTTTCTTTCAAGCCAAGCATGTTGTCTTTTTTACCTGCGATTGCCGCTTCGTTCAGTACCTTGGTAGTCTCCTGGAACGACGCTGCAGAGATAAACGATTTGGTACCTAATGAGGCCCTGGTGATACCTTGCAGTATCGGGCTTGATGTTGCTGCGATAGCATCGCGCACTTCAACCAATTTCAAATCTTTACGTTTTAAAATCGAGTTCTCATCACGTAACCTTCTCAATGATACTATCTGACCAGCTTTTAATGTATTTGAATCACCTGGCTCAACTACAACTTTCTTGTCAAATATCTCGTCGTTTTCGTTCATGAAATCCCAGCTGTCAACAGCTTCACGCTCTAAGAAACGGGTATCGCCCGCATCTTCGATAGCTACTTTCTGCATCATCTGGTGAACGATAACTTCAAAGTGTTTATCATTAATTTTCACACCCTGTAAACGGTAAACCTCTTGTATACCATTTACCAGGTACTCCTGTACTGCAGCCGGGCCTTTAATAGCCAGGATGTCTGCTGGTGATATTGAACCATCTGATAACGGCATACCAGCCTTCACAAAGTCGTTATCCTGTACAAGGATGTGTTTTGACAATGGAACAAGGTATTTCTTGATCTGCCCATCTTTTGATTCGATGGTCATTTCGCGGTTACCACGTTTAATGCCGCCTAAGGTTACCACACCATCAATTTCGGTTACTACAGCCGGGTTAGATGGGTTACGTGCTTCAAACAACTCTGTTACACGTGGTAAACCACCGGTGATATCGCGGGTTTTACCAGTTGAACGAGGGATTTTAGCAATAACCTGTCCGGTTTGTAGTTTCTCGCCTTCTTCAACAGCTATGTGAGCACCTACAGGAATGTTATATCCTTTTATTACGTTTCCTTTTGTATCTGTGATCTGGATAACAGGGTTTTTAGTTTTATCCCTGGTATCGATAATTACTTTTTCGCGGTGACCAGTTTGCTCATCAGATTCTTCACGGAAGGTGATACCCTCTAATACGGCTTCAAACTGAGTTAAACCTGCAAATTCAGATATGATAACCGCATTGTACGGATCCCATGAACAAATCCTGTCGCCTTTGGTGATTTTGGCACCATCTTTAACATACAGGTATGAACCATAAGGGATGTTGTTGGTAACAATAACTTTATTGCTTCCCTGCTCAACAATCCTGAACTCGCCCGAACGGCCTAACACCACATCAACTTTACCTTCTTCGGCAGTGTTGAATTCAACCGTACGTACGTTTTCAAATTCGATGATACCATCAAACTTAGCATTGATCTGTGATTCAGCCGCGATGTTTGACGCGGTACCACCCACGTGGAATGTACGTAATGTTAACTGCGTACCCGGCTCACCGATTGACTGTGCAGCAATTACACCAACAGCCTCGCCTTTTTGCACCCGTTTACCGCTTGCAAGGTTACGGCCATAGCATAAAGCACATACACCTCTCCTGCTTTCGCATGTTAACACCGAACGGATTTCGACACCTTCTAAAGGAGAGTTTTCAATTTTCTTAGAAACCTCTTCTGTCAAATCCTGTCCTGCAGATGCCAGCAATTCACCTGTAATAGGGTCATGAACATCATGCAAGGTAGTACGGCCTAAAATACGATCGTATAATGGCTCAACAATATCTTCGTTATCTTTTAACGCAGTTGTATAAATACCCCTTAAGGTGCCGCAATCAACTTCGCCTACAATCATATCCTGGGCAACGTCATGCAACCTACGGGTTAAGTAACCAGCATCAGCTGTTTTTAACGCCGTATCCGCCAAACCTTTACGTGCACCGTGGGTTGAGATAAAGTACTCCAATACCGACAAACCTTCTTTAAAGTTTGAAAGGATCGGGTTTTCGATGATCTCGCCACCTGAACCAGATTTTTGAGGCTTAGCCATCAAACCACGCATACCTGCAAGCTGACGAATCTGCTCTTTAGAACCACGCGCTCCGGAATCAAGCATCATATACACCGAGTTGAAGCCCTGGTTATCGTTGCTCAGGATGTCCATCACATTCGCGGTTAAGCGGTTGTTGATACGTGTCCAGATATCGATAATTTGGTTATAACGCTCGTTGTTGGTAATGAAACCCATGTTATAGTTACCCATAACCTCTTCAACCTGTTTTGAAGCTGTTTCGATTAGTGTAACTTTTTCTGCCGGGATATTGATATCTTTCAGGTTAAATGATAAACCACCCTGGAATGCCATCTTGAAACCTAATTCCTTAATATCATCAAGGAATTGTGCTGCACGTGCCATACCGGTAATTTTCACTACCTCGCCAATAATATCACGTAATGATTTTTTGGTAAGCAGTTCATTGATATAACCTACCTCTACAGGTACATGTTCGTTAAACAACACGCGGCCTACAGTAGTATCAATAATTTTGCTTACAATGTTGCCTTCACGGTCTTTTGTAAAAGCTTTCACTTTTATAAAGGCGTGCAAGTCAATTTTACGCTCGTTGTAAGCAATAATTACTTCTTCAGACGAGTAAAAAGTTAAACCCTGGCCTTTTACAACACGTCCATCATCAGTTTTACGGCCTTTGGTTATATAGTACAAACCAAGCACCATGTCTTGTGATGGTACTGTAATAGGCGTACCGTTGGCAGGATTCAAAATATTATGTGATGCAAGCATCAATACCTGGGCTTCCAAAATTGCCGCGTTACCAAGTGGTACGTGAACGGCCATCTGGTCACCGTCAAAATCCGCGTTGAAGGCCGTACAGGTTAATGGGTGCAATTGGATTGCTTTACCTTCAACAAGTTTTGGCTGGAACGACTGGATACCCAACCTGTGCAGCGTAGGCGCACGGTTTAGTAACACAGGGTGTCCTTTCAACACGTTTTCCAAAATATCCCAAACTAATGGGTCTTTACGGTCAACAATCTTTTTGGCAGATTTTACTGTTTTAACCACACCGCGCTCAATCATTTTGCGAATGATAAATGGTTTAAACAGCTCGGCAGCCATATCTTTTGGTAAACCGCACTCGTGTAATTTAAGGTTTGGCCCTACAACAATTACCGAACGGGCAGAGTAATCCACACGTTTACCTAATAAGTTTTGACGGAAACGGCCTTGTTTACCTTTCAGGATATCCGAAAGTGATTTCAAAGCACGGTTACCTTCAGTTTTAACCGCGTTAACTTTACGTGAGTTGTCAAATAACGAATCTACAGCTTCCTGTAACATACGTTTTTCGTTACGTAAGATAACTTCCGGCGCTTTTATCTCGATCAAACGTTTTAAACGGTTGTTACGGATAATTACACGACGGTAAAGGTCATTCAAATCTGAAGTAGCAAAACGACCACCTTCCAAAGGCACTAACGGACGCAATTCAGGCGGGATAACCGGAACGATTTTAACAATCATCCACTCTGGGTTATTTTCAATCCTGGTTTTTGCGTCACGGAAAGCCTCAACAACCTGTAAACGTTTTAATGCTTCGTTTTTACGTTGTTGTGAAGTTTCGTTTGCTGCCTGGTGGCGTAAGCTAAATGAAAGCTCATCCAGATCAAGGCGTTTTAATAATTCCTCTAAAGCCTCGGCACCCATTTTGGCAACAAATTTCTGAGGATCTTTGTCATCAAGGTACTGGTTTTCTTTCGGAAGGGTATCTAATACGTCAAGGTATTCTTCTTCAGTCAGGAAATCCATTTTGTTGATTCCGTCTCCTTCTTTGATACCTGCCTGTATTACTACATAGCGCTCGTAGTATATAATTAAGTCTAACCGTTTTGTTGGTAAGCCCAGTAAGTAACCAATTTTATTTGGCAACGAACGGAAGTACCAGATGTGTGCAACAGGAACTACAAGGTTAATGTGGCCCATGCGCTCGCGACGAACTTTTTTCTCGGTTACTTCAACACCGCAACGGTCGCAAACTATACCCTTGTAACGGATACGTTTGTATTTACCGCAATGGCACTCATAATCTTTAACCGGACCAAAAATACGCTCGCAGAATAAACCATCACGCTCAGGTTTATAGGTCCTGTAGTTGATGGTTTCTGGTTTTAAAACCTCACCGCTTGAACGCTCAAGAATGGACTCCGGAGAGGCCAGGCTGATCGTAATCGTGGTGAAATTACTTTTGATTTTATTATCCTTTTTGTAAGACATAGTCTCCTTTGTTTTTAATTATTGAAGGATGAATTATTGAATTATCGAATTCTAAAAATTACTGAAGGACTGAACTATTCAATAATTCAATCCCTCAATAATTCAATAATTATTCTAACGTGATATCTAAACCTAAACCTCTTAATTCATGAACCAATACGTTGAATGATTCAGGAACTGATGGTGTTGGCAGGTTTTCACCTTTAACAATAGCCTCATAAGTTTTGGCACGGCCGATAACATCATCCGATTTAACGGTTAATATTTCCTGCAGGATATTGGCAGCACCAAATGCTTCCAATGCCCAAACCTCCATCTCACCAAAACGCTGACCACCAAACTGGGCTTTACCACCCAATGGCTGTTGCGTAATTAATGAGTAAGGCCCGATAGAACGTGCGTGCATCTTATCATCAACCATGTGACCCAATTTCAGCATATAAATAATACCTACTGTGGTTTGTTGGTCAAAACGGTCGCCTGTTAAGCCGTTGTATAAATAGGTACGGCCAGATTCTGGTAGGTTTGCTTTTTTAACCCACTCCTCAACTTCGGTATGGCTTGCACCATCAAAAATTGGGGTAGCGAATTTAATGCCTAACTCTTTACCTGCCCAACCTAATACGGTTTCATATATCTGCCCTAAGTTCATACGTGAAGGTACACCCAGCGGGTTCAACACAATATCAACCGGTGTTCCGTCTTCAAGGAAAGGCATATCCTCATCACGTACAATACGTGCAACAATACCTTTATTACCGTGACGACCGGCCATTTTATCACCTACTTTAAGCTTACGCTTTTTAGCGATGTAAACTTTAGCCATTTGAACTATACCTGATGGCAGCTCATCACCCACGCTGATAGCAAATTTATCACGACGGTAAGCGCCCAACTCTTCATTAACTTTGATGTTGTAGTTATGAAGTAGGGTTTTTATCTGGTCGTTTTTATCATCATCAGTTGTCCATTTAGTTGGGTTGATATTTTCATAGCTAAGCTCAACTAAAATTTTCTGGGTGAATTTTACACCTTTAGGTACATGAAGCTCTTTGTAAACATTGTAAACACCTTGTGATGTTTTACCGTTTACAATCTCAAATAACTTTTCAATCAAAGTGTTTTTAAGATCTTTTACTGCTTTATCATGTTTGTTATCCAGTTTCTCTAACTGCGCTTTCTCTTCGGCTTTCGACGTTTTCTTAGCACGGCTAAACAATTTGGTATCTATAACCACACCTGCAATTGAAGGTGGAGTTTTTAAAGATGCATCCTTAACATCACCTGCCTTATCACCAAAAATGGCGCGTAACAGTTTTTCTTCCGGTGATGGGTCAGATTCGCCTTTAGGGGTAATCTTACCAATCAGGATGTCGCCTTCCTTAACCTCGGCACCTACACGGATAATACCGTCTTCGTCAAGATCTTTAGTGGCTTCTTCTGATACGTTAGGGATATCTGGTGTTAATTCTTCTTCACCACGTTTGGTATCACGTACTTCCAATTCAAATTCTTCAACGTGAAGCGAAGTGAAAATATCCTGTGAAACAACGCGCTCAGAGATCACGATAGCATCCTCAAAGTTGTAACCTTGCCAAGGCATGAAAGCCACTTTTAAGTTACGGCCCAGGGCAAGCTCGCCTGCCTGTGTTGCGTAACCTTCGCAAAGCACCTCTCCTTTTGATACCCTCTGGCCTTTTTTAACAATTGGCTTAAGGTTCATGGTAGTACTTTGGTTGGTTTTCTTGAACTTGGTTAAACGGTAGCTTTTTGAATCGCCATCAAAAGATATCAGGCGGTCAAGCTCGTTACGGTCATATTTAATACGGATTTCGTTAGCATCTACATATTCAACCACACCATCGCCTTCGGCATTGATTAGTGTACGTGAATCTTTAGCCACACGGCCTTCCAAACCGGTACCAACAATTGGCGCTTCAGGGCGTAACAAAGGTACAGCCTGGCGTTGCATGTTTGATCCCATCAAGGCACGGTTAGCATCATCATGTTCAAGGAACGGAATCAGCGAAGCGGCGATAGAAGTGATCTGGTTTGGCGCAATATCCATTAAATCAAGTTTCTCCGGATCAATGATCGGGAAGTCACCTTCAAAACGGGCTTTTACTTTTGGTAAAGCAAATACACCATTATCATCATAATKCGCGTTTGCCTGGCCAATTGTTTTACCATCTTCATCTTCGGCTGATAAATAGATAACCGGCTCCTGAACCTGTACTTTACCTTCAACCACACGTTTGTACGGGGTTTCGATAAAGCCTAAGTTATTGATCTTGGCGTGTACGCAAAGTGACGAAATCAAACCAATGTTTGGTCCTTCCGGAGTTTCGATGGTACATAACCTACCGTAGTGGGTATAGTGTACGTCACGAACCTCGAAACCTGCACGCTCACGTGACAGACCACCGGGCCCAAGGGCTGACAGACGACGCTTGTGCGTAATCTCTGCCAGTGGATTGGTTTGGTCCATAAACTGTGATAACTGGTTAGTTCCGAAGAACGAGTTGATCACAGATGATAGCGTACGTGCATTGATCAGGTCGGTTGGTGTAAACACCTCGTTGTCGCGGATGTTCATTCGCTCGCGGATGGTACGGGCCATACGGGCCAAACCAACACCAAACTGGGCATATAATTGCTCGCCCACTGTACGAACACGACGGTTTGACAAGTGGTCAATATCATCCACCTCGGCTTTTGAGTTGATCAGTTTGATCAAATATTTTACGATGGCGATAATATCCTGTTTGGTTAATACCTTAGTTTCATCAGAGGTATTTAATTTCAATTTACGGTTGATGCGGTAGCGGCCCACATCACCCAGGTCATATCTTTTATCCGAGAAGAACAAACGATCGATGATACCACGTGCAGTTTCCTCATCAGGTGGTTCGGCGTTACGTAATTGACGATAGATATGCTCTACCGCTTCTTTCTCAGAGTTTGAAGTATCCTTTTGTAAAGTGTTATATATAATAGTATAATCACCGCTGGTTGAAGCATCTTCCTTGTTCAGGATGATGGTTTTAACGCCAGCATCAATGATCATATCAATATGGTCATCTTCTAATACAGTTTCACGCTCAAGGATAATTTCGTTACGGTCGATAGATACCACTTCACCGGTATCCTCGTCCACAAAATCTTCCACCCATTTTTTGAGTACCCTTGCAGCAAGCTTACGGCCAATGAATTTCTTCAGGCCCGATTTGCTAACCTTTACTTCGTCGGCCAGTTCAAATAACTCCAGGATATCTTTATCAGAGTCATAACCAATGGCACGAAGCAACGTGGTAACCGGGAATTTCTTTTTACGGTCGATATAAGCATACATCACGTTGTTAACGTCTGTAGCAAACTCAATCCATGAACCCTTGAAAGGAATAACACGGGCAGAGTATAATTTTGTACCGTTGGTGTGGCGGCTTTGGCCAAAGAATACACCTGGTGAACGGTGTAACTGCGATACAATTACACGCTCGGCACCGTTAATAACAAATGTACCTTTAGGCGTCATGTAAGGGATTGTACCCAAATAAACGTCTTGTACAATTGTTTCAAAATCTTCGTGCTCCTCATCATTACATGACAGGCGAAGCTTGGCTTTTAATGGTACGCTATAAGTTAATCCGCGCTCGATACACTCTTGTATATCATAACGTGGCGGATCAATAAAGTAATCCAGAAACTCTAAAACGAAGATGTTCCTTGAATCTGAGATCGGAAAATTTTCAGCAAACACTTTAAACAAACCTTCTTTATAGCGGTTGTCTGAGGTGGTTTCCAATTGAAAAAATTCCTGGAAAGATTGTAACTGAACATCCAGGAAATCGGGGTAATCAAGTACCTTTCTACTGGTTGCAAAGTTTACTCTTTGATTAATGTTGTTTGCCAAGGTGTTTAATTTTTAGTTTATTAATAAACTTATTGTAGATGTGAGATTTGAGATGTGAGATTTGAGACGGAAATGATGTTTTAAAGACTTTAGCGTTACTAATAAACGGCAAAGTCTCCTATCTCAAATCTCATATCTATTATCTTCTCAATCCAAACCTTTATAAACAGCAATAGACCCCGACCAAAATAGGTCGGAGTCTCATGCTATATTTTATTGGGTTAACTTATTTAACCTCAACTACTGCTCCAGCTTCTTCTAATTGTTTTTTCAAAGATTCAGCTTCTTCTTTAGTTACACCAGTTTTAACTTCTTTTGGTGCACTGTCAACAAGATCTTTAGCTTCTTTCAAACCTAAGCCAGTTAAGTCTTTTACTAATTTAACAACTGCTAATTTAGCGCCACCTGCTTCTTTCAGGATAACGTCAAATGCAGTTTGTACTGCTTCAGCAGCAGGCGCGTCATCGCCACCAGCCGGAGCAGCAGCAACAGCAACAGCTGCAGCAGCAGGCTCAATACCATACTCGTCTTTTAAGATCTGAGCTAATTCGTTTACTTCCTTTACTGTTAAGTTTACCAACTGTTCAGCAAACGCTTTTAAATCCGCCATTTTATTTAAATTTTACTTTTAATGCTTTTTGTTTATTGTTATCTAACTTTAATGAGGTGTTAGTTAACCTCTTTCTTGTAATGTTTTTACCAAACCTGCGATAGTATTTCCGCCTGATTGCAGTGCAGAAATAACATTCTTGGCTGGTGATTGCAATAATCCGATAACTTCGCCTATCAGCTGTTCTTTTGACTTCAACTTGATCAACGTATCGATCTGGTTGTCGCCAATAAATATTGCTGAATCAATATAAGCCGCTTTTAAAATCGGTTTGTCACTTTTTTTCCTTAATTGTTTAATCAACTTTGCCGGAGCAGTTGCTGATTTTGAAAAAAGGATTGATGATGAACCTTTTAATACATCAAATATTGGAGTGTAATCGCCACCTGCAGCTTCCATAGCTTTTTTAATCAAGCTATTTTTTGCCACTTTCATTGTGATTTCGCTTTGGAAACACTGACGACGGATATCGTTGATCTTTGCAACTGTTAAATTAGAGGTATCAGTAATATAGAAATTACCAAACTCTTTCATTTGCTCAGTAAGGGCAAGAACAAGGTCGTATTTTTCTTCTTTATTCATGATTAGATCCCCGCTACTGATTTAGTTTCAACTGTTATTCCAGGAGACATGGTTGAAGAGATATGAATGCTCTTGAAATATGTTCCTTTTGCTGCTGATGGTTTTAATTTTGAGATAGTTTGCAATACTTCTAATGCATTCTCATAAATTTTATCTGCAGGGAATGATGCTTTTCCTATTGAGGTATGGATGATACCTGTTTTATCAACCTTGAAGTCGATTTTACCGCCTTTTACCTCAGTTACAGCTTTTCCAACTTCTGGAGTTACTGTTCCTGATTTAGGGTTTGGCATAAGGTTACGCGGGCCTAAAATTCTACCCAAACGACCTACCTTAGCCATTACGCTTGGCATAGTGATGATAATATCAACGTCAGTCCATCCGCCTTCAATCTTGGCAATATATTCATCCAAACCTACGTAATCCGCACCTGCATCTTTAGCTTCTTGTTCCTTATCAGGAGTACAAAGCACCAATACACGTACAGTTTTACCGGTTCCATGAGGTAATGTTGCAATACCACGTACCATTTGATTGGCTTTACGCGGGTCAACACCTAAACGAACGTCTATATCAACTGATGAATCAAATTTAGTTAAGGTTAATTCCTTTACCAAAGCTGATGCAGCTTCTAATGAATACGATTTGTTTGCCTCAATTTTGGAGAGTGCCGCTTTTTGATTTTTTGTTAATCTAGCCACTGTCTTAAACTGATTTTGTATAAATTCTTGTTTATTTCGGATTTCGGATGTTGGATTTCGGATTTAATTCTCCGTTATCCCCGTCCTCCATCGAAACGTTAATTCTTGATCTGAAATTTGAGATTTTGAGATTTAAGATTTTAAAAATCCGAAATCGAAAATCCGAAATCCGAAATCAATTTAGTTCCAGGGAGCCGTACCTGATACGGTGATTCCCATACTACGGGCAGTACCTGCCACCATTTTCATGGCTGATTCTACAGTAAATGCATTTAAATCTACCATTTTATCTTTGGCTATAGTTTCAACCTGCTCCCAATTTACATTGGCAACTTTTTTACGGTTGGGTTCAGCCGAACCACTTTTTAAACCTGTAACTTCCAATAACTGGATTGCAACAGGAGGGGTTTTGATGATAAATTCGAAAGATTTGTCAACATAAACAGTAATCAAAACAGGCAACACTTTTCCAGCTTTATCCTGGGTACGTGCATTAAATTGCTTGCAAAACTCCATGATGTTCACACCTTTTGCACCCAATGCAGGGCCAATTGGAGGTGATGGGTTTGCGGCGCCGCCTTTAACCTGCAGCTTTACCATTGCACCGATCTCTTTTGCCATTTTAATTTACTTTAATTATAACTCAATGTTAGTAAGTGGAAGCTAAGTAACATTTAAGGTTGTTTTGATTTCGGATTTCGGATTTTCCATTTCGGATTTATTTCCTTACTCTTCTATCTTATATTTTTAATTCAAAAACTCCGAAATCGAAAATCCGACATCCGAAATTTTAAAAAACTATTCTTTTTCAACTTGCATGTAATTCAATTCAAGCGGCGTACGGCGCCCGAATATCTTTACCATAACTTTTAATTTCTTTTTCTCTTCGTTAACTTCTTCGATAACACCGCTGAAGCCATTGAAAGGTCCGTCCATTACTTTTACGTTTTCGCCTATGTAGTAAGGTACGTTCATTGTTTCGCCCTGGGCACTCATTTCATCAACCTTACCTAAAATACGGTTAACTTCGGCCTGGCGCAGTGGGATAGCATTACCGGCTTTATCGCCTAAAAACCCTATAACACTGTTTATATTTTTGATGATGTGTTCGGTTTCGCCATCCAACACGGCTTCCATCAATACATAGCCCGGAAAGTAGTTACGCTCTTTAGCAATCTTTTTTCCATCGCGCATCTGGTAATACTTTTCTGTTGGTATTAATACCTGTGGTACCAAATGGGTAATGCCCAAACGACTAATTTCGGCATCTATATATTGTTTAACCTTTTTTTCTTTACCACTTATGGCCCTAACTACATACCACTTCAATTGATCACTCATCGCTATCTCCTAAATATTATGTAAGTGAACTATAAAATGCTTTAAGCAAATAAGCTATGATCTGATCCATACCTAAAATAACCATTGCAATGATAATTGCAGCAACCAATACCAATATGGCACTGCTTTGCAACTCACGCCAGGTTGGCCAGGTTACCTTCTCAGTTAACTCGATGTATGATTCTTTAATATATTCAGTTACGTTAGCCATTTTTAAACTTTGCTTATGCACGGGAACAAGGATTCGAACCCTGATCAAAGGTTTTGGAGACCTCTATTCTACCGTTGAACTATTCCCGTGTATATTTTATAATAAGAAAACATAAGTTTACTTATTACAGTAAACTTATGTTTCCAATTAACCTTTTTGAAATTCTTATTTCAAAATTTCAGTTACCTGGCCAGCACCTACTGTTCTGCCACCTTCACGGATAGCGAAACGTAAGCCTTTTTCCATAGCGATAGCGTTAATCAATTTTACAGTGATGGTAACGTTATCACCTGGCATAACCATTTCTACACCTTCGGCCAATGAAATTTCACCGGTTACGTCAGTTGTACGGAAATAGAATTGCGGGCGGTATTTGTTGAAGAATGGGGTGTGACGGCCACCTTCTGCTTTTGATAATACGTATACTTCTGCTTTAAAGTCGGTGTGTGGAGTTACTGAACCTGGTTTGCAAATAACCATACCACGACGGATATCAGTTTTTTCAATACCACGTAACAATAAACCTACGTTGTCACCAGCTTCGCCGCGATCAAGGATCTTACGGAACATCTCAACACCAGTTACAGTTGATTTCAAGTTTTCGGCACCCATACCAAGGATGTCAACTTGCTCACCTGAGTTGATTACACCACGCTCAATACGACCGGTAGCAACAGTACCACGACCAGTGATTGAGAATACGTCTTCAACAGGCATTAAGAAAGGAAGATCTGTCAAACGTGGAGGGATAGGGATAAAGTTATCAACAGCATCCATCAACTCCATGATTTTACCAACCCAGGTAGGATCGCCGTTAAGACCACCTAATGCAGAACCCTGGATTACTGGGATATCATCACCTGGATATTCGTAGAATGATAATAATTCACGAATTTCCATTTCTACTAATTCTAATAATTCCGGATCATCAACCATGTCAACCTTGTTCATGAAAACAACAAGTGCAGGTACACCTACCTGACGTGCCAACAGGATGTGTTCGCGGGTTTGTGGCATCGGACCATCAGTTGCAGCAACTACAATGATTGCACCGTCCATTTGAGCAGCACCTGTAACCATGTTTTTCACATAATCCGCGTGACCTGGACAGTCAACGTGAGCGTAGTGACGGTTAGCAGTTGAGTACTCAACGTGCGCGGTGTTAATTGTAATACCACGTTCTTTTTCTTCAGGAGCTGAGTCAATTGAATCAAATGAACGAGCTTCTGATAAACCTGCATCAGCTAAAACTTTAGTGATAGCTGCAGTAAGGGTTGTTTTGCCGTGGTCAACGTGACCGATTGTACCGATGTTTAAATGCGGTTTACTGCGGTCAAACTTTTCTTTTGCCATGATTTATAATTATTTGTAGGTTAATTTATACTTAAAAATGTATTCTTTATTATGTTTTATTCTGTTGAGCCAACAATGGGATTTGAACCCATGACCTCTTCCTTACCAAGGAAGTGCTCTACCCCTGAGCTACGTCGGCTTATTTTTTTAAGTTTGCAGTTATCAGTTGTTAGTTTGCAGTTGCTAGTTAATGATAACTATAAACCACCTACGGCCAACTGCCTTCTGTAACCGAGCGGAAGACGAGGTTCGAACTCGCGACCTATAGCTTGGAAGGCTATCGCTCTACCAACTGAGCTACTTCCGCTTGTTTATTTTCAGTTTTCGGTTTGCGGTTTTCAGTTGGCACCGTGCCTGCTGATAATACAAATTCGTAAACCTTTTTTAATCAAGTTAGCAGTTCCCAATCATCTGATAACTTTAACTGCTATCTGAAAACTGAAAACTGCCTACTCAATAAGTGGGGAGAGAAGGATTCGAACCTTCGTAGCCGAAGCAGCGGATTTACAGTCCGCCCCATTTGACCGCTCTGGTATCTCCCCATTTGTTGATTTCGGATTTGTGGTGTCCAAGATTGAAGCTAAACATCACACCTCCGAAAAAAACAGAGCCTCCTATCGGGATCGAACCAATGACCTACTGATTACAAGTCAGTCGCTCTACCAGCTGAGCTAAGGAGGCTTATTTTTTATTTTACTCTTTCAATTACCGTAACCCAGGGGTTCCGTTTATCGAGCGGCAAAACTAATAAGTTTTTTATATTTTAAAGAACATTCTTTACAAAAATTTACAAGGTATTTTACTACGCTGGCACCTCTCTGAAAGGGATTGCAAATCTACAAAAAAATAGCGCGCTTCAAAATTTTTTATCAAAAAAAATCGACGGGCTGTAAACCCGTCGATTTTAACCATAAAATGGCCTTTTTTATATTAAAAACCTTCTTCCACCTCCGTCAGTATCGCCTTTTTGGCGGCTGCATCGGCAATGGTTTTCTTCTGTTTATGCTTTTCAATCTGCTTGCGGAGGCTCTCAACCGATAAATCGGTAGCTTCTTCAAAACTTTTACATTTTTCTTTGGCAAAAATCTGGTTACCCGGCAACAATAGTTTAATCTCGGCAATTTTATTTGCCTCATCTTCCACATTCTCAAGCTTTAAGTACACTTCGCCACTAATTATATGGTCGTAAAAGGTTTCGAGCTTATCAACCTTTTTCTGAATAAAATCTAATAATTTCCTGTCTGCGGTAAAATGAATTGATTGCACTGTAATTTTCATGTTTCCTCCTTTAATTACGCCTTTGGATGGGCTTGTTTGTAAATAGACTTTAATCGTTCAACTGAATTGTGTGTATAAATCTGGGTAGCGCTAAGGTTAGCGTGCCCCAAAAGTTCTTTAATGGAGTTTAGGTCGGCCCCATTGTTGAGTAAGCTTGTTGCAAATGTGTGCCGCAGTACATGCGGGCTTCTTTTTGTTTGGGTTGATATGTTAGAGAGGTATTTTTGCACTATCAAATAAATTAGTTGCCGATAAGCGTCGGTACCTTTACTTGTAACGATTAACATTACCGAAATGTTATGAAAATTTTGATTTTTCTTTAACTCCAGGTAACGGCCAAGTAATATCCGCAGTTCGGTATTGATAGGTATAATGCGTTCTTTATTGCGTTTACCCAGCACTTTTAAGGTGCCTTCATAATCGTTAATGTCACTGTCTTTCAGGCCCAACAGCTCGGCAAGGCGTATGCCGGTGCCAAACAATAATTCAACCACCAGCTTGTTGCGCATGCCCTCAAAATCATCATCGGTAACAATATCGTTATCCAGCATTTGGGTAAGGCTTGCGCCCTCAACTACCACAGGCAGATGCTTAGGTATTTTTTGCGAACGGATTTTTGATGCCGGGTTTTGGGTAATAACACCCTCCTGCAATAAAAATTTAAAATACTTGCGCAAGGTGGCCATCTTGCGGTTAACAGACCGGCCGGTTAGTTTATGATCAATCATGCTCACCATCCAGTTGCGGATATCATGATAGGTAATTTGGTTGGGATGGGTAATTATGGGTTCGGGAACAACGGTGGCATTACCAGGGTTGTTGAGGAAGAGCATAAACTGATCCAGGTCTGATTGATAGGCCGATACGGTATGCAGGGAGTACCGTTTTTCGAACTTAATATATTGGATAAAACGCTCTAAAAACATAAAAACTATTTGAACATCCAGAGATTGAATGTACAAATAGTTTTAATATAGTGTTAAGAAAACTGAAAAATTCTTTTGACAGAATTAAACAGTGGTTTCTAAGTTCATATTTTGCTTGTAGATGGCATGTTTAACAACATGACGACGGGTTACAGATTTTTTTTCAAAAGCCTGACGACTGCGAAGCTCTCTTAAAACACCTGTTTTTTCAAATTTCTTTTTGAAGCGTTTCAATGCTTTGTCTAATGATTCGCCGTCTTTTACGTTAATAATGATCATAATTTCCTAAATACCTCCTTTCAAGGGAGGGCAAAGTTAACTATTTGGTTTTGAATATCAAATAGGGAAAGTGAAATAGTTGATTAGGTTGATTAGGTGAGTGGTTAAATTGTCGCTGCCGTCTCCTCCGCCTTAATTTAAAGTATTTTATTCTTTTTGGTTTGGGTTTGATGATACTTTAAAGTATTGCCTATTGTTTATAAACAAACTTAAACGTTTAGCCATTCGAATCACTTTTGAGATGTATAAGGGATCAAGCTCTTTTGCATTCGGCTCGTCCAATTCTTTTACATCTCCCTTATTAAAAACAAAAAGAAAATCGTCAGAACCTAATGCCCCGGCGGCAATTTTTCCTCCGTCGCAAACAATTCTTGTTTTTATCGTAATCAACAATTGATCTCCGACTAACCTATATCTACCTTTAAATCCAAGTATGTTTCTGGTATCTTCACTGGGGTCATAATTATATTTAAAATCGCCGTTGGCAAAAAAAATAAATGCTTCTGTATAGCCATTTCCTGTTACCACACCAGTTTGCCATATTCCGATAATTTCTTTTTTCGATATCGCACCAGTAGCAACAATTGTAGGCCTTTGGGCAAAAACATTCGTTACGTTGGTAAAACTGAGGATAAGTAAAACAAGGGATATTTTTTTCATTTTTGAATTTAGGTAAAAGAATAAAATCATAATAAGTGCGCTTGCTCTGATCCGGAGGATTAAGGGATCGCTATCTGTTCAGAAGATATCGAAAATTAACAGATTGCTTGCTTGATACCCCTCTATTACAATCAAGATCATTTACAAGTTATATTTTTTATTTTTTTTAGCCTTCCACTGCGAAACCAATACATAGTTAGACCATATTACATGCTGGTCTGCCGGTGTAATTGAACTTAGCAAAATCTTCTCCTTAAGCAAATTGTTGTCAAATTTCCTCTGCACAGTCATTCCTATTTTAAAAATCACGGATGCCATTTCTTTAGGAACCAAAACAATAAAGTTCCTTATTACAAACTGATGAGGCGGTACTAAACAAGTTATTGGCGAATTTTTAAAACAGATATTCGGTGAAAAAATATTTAACTTTTGATTATCAGTTCTATAAATATCCCACCATGAACATGACATACTAAGATATCGTAAAGTATCGGCAGATGTATTGGTTAATTTCACCGGCACTTGTACGTAATATTCTCTTGCGCCATCATAAAGAGGCCCGTGGAGCACTTCTACCTTAGTTTGATCTACAGATAATATAAAACCTTCAACAGCGGGAGGAGAAACTGTAAAATAGGTGATCCTACTATTTCTACACAGTGAATCCGCAGCAGTTAATTTTGCTATAATACGCCCGGGCTTAAAAGTTAAATCCTGGGCATATCCACAATTAACAGCCATCGATAAGATAAAGGTTATGAGAAAATGCTTTTTCAATCTTTAAATATAAAGTTTTGAAAAAGTATTTTTTTATTTACGAATGTTATTTAATGTTAATACCGGGTTTACCTTGCGATATTTAATCAAACGCATTCCTATTTTAAATTAACTATCACGAGGTAATAAGCGTACTTCCCCTGATCCAGAGGATCAAAAGCTTTGTAGAAAAAACGCATCAATTTTCTGTGCTCCAGAGGAGCACCATCTATCCCGATAATGCTACGCAACCTGTTTTTAAGATTATTCGGGCAATTTGAAAATATATTGCTCATCATAATCTATATCAAAACGTTTTAGCAATTGCCGTTATTCAACTAAAAAAGCCTTCTTTTGATGGTGTTCCTGTTGGTTGATTATGTACTTAACCACATTATCAACTTCCGACCGGCTGTGGCTGAAAGCGCCGTAACCATTTTGCCATTGAAATTTGCCGATTGTTAAATTTTCTTTATTGATCCATTCCGATGAATCGCTTTTTACCATTTCATCAAATCGGCAATTGATTGTTTGGGATTTAAACCGATAAACAAATGCATATGGTCGGGCATATTGTTTATGGCGATCATTTTATGTCCATTGTTTTGAATAATCGCGGCCATGTACAATGGTAAGCGTCCATCCCAATTTTCATTAAGTAAATCAGCACGATATTTAACAGCAAATACAAAATGGATATATAATTGGGTATATGTATTATTTGCAGCCATTGTGATTTAAGTTGAGCTCCTCTGGAGCTCTAAAATAGGATTTACCCTGGTTTCTACAAAGCTTTTGATCCTCTGGATCATAAAACCAATTTTGATGCGAAACAACCATTAACAGATCAACAAGATTGTTTCCAACCGTTATTTAATGTTAAATGCCAAGCATTGAAGTAAAAACCCAACACCCGGCATTCAAAAAAATCTTGATACTTGATACTAACTACTTGATACTATCTTAAAATCTCCCTGCTTATCACAATCTTCTGGATCTCGCTCGTCCCCTCGCCTATGGTGCATAGTTTGGCGTCGCGGTAATATTTTTCAACCGGGAAATCTTTGGTATAGCCATAACCGCCAAAAATCTGTACCGCCTCGGTGGCTGCACGTACTGCTGTTTCTGATGCAAAGTATTTGGCCATGGCCGATTGTTTGGTAACTGGCTGGTGGCGGTTTTTCAGGTCGGCGGCTTGCATAATCAATAATTCAGATGCCTCTATCTCGGTGGCCATATCGGCCAGTTTAAAGGCAATGCCCTGGAAATTGCTTATCGGCTGCCCAAACTGCCTGCGCTCTTTAGAGTAAGCTACGGCGGCCTCAAAAGCACCTTTAGCTATACCTAATGATAAAGCTGCTATAGAAATGCGGCCGCCATCCAAAACCTTCATGGCTTGTTTAAAGCCTTCGCCTTCAGCGCCCAGCAGGTTTTCTTTAGGTACGCGGCAATTATCAAATATGAGTTCGGTAGTTTCAGATGCGCGCATGCCCAGCTTGTTTTCTTTTTTGCCATGGGTAAAACCGGGCGTACCTTTTTCAATAACCAGCGCCGAAATACCATGCGAATCGCCTTTTGCCCCGGTGCGCACCATTACTACGGCCACATTGCTGCTTTTGCCATGGGTAATCCAGTTTTTTGATCCGTTTACTATGTAGTGGTCGTCATCTAAAACGGCGGTGGTATTCATTCCTAAGGCATCGCTGCCGGTGTTGGCCTCAGTTAAACCCCAGGCGCCAAGCCACTCGCAGGTAGCCAGTTTGGGCAGCCACTTCATTTTTTGCTCTTCGCTGCCAAAGGCAAGGATGTGGCCGGTACAAAGCGAATTATGCGCGGCTACCGATAACCCTATCGACCCGCAAACCTTGGCAATTTCTACAATAACAGTTACGTACTCAAAATAACCAAAGCCCGAGCCACCGTACTGTTCAGGAACCAGCACACCCATCATGCCCAGTTCGCCTAATTGCTTAAACAATTCAATGGGGAAGTGCTGCGCTTCGTCCCATTCCATTACATGAGGTTTAATGTGGCGTTCGGCAAAATCTTTAGCCATCTGGCCCACCATACGCTGATTTTCACTGGTAGAAAAGTCGAATCCATGCATTGTAGAATCGTCTGTAAATAAGGTTTCCATACTAATTTATATAACTGGTTATACAAATAAACGATTTAAGTATGGGTAAAGTTTCATCCAAAATACCGGGTAAACATAGTACAAAATGGTATACGGTATGAATAGTAGCTTTAGTTGAAACAGGCTTATTTTTAGGTGAGAAAAGAGGACGAAAATATTTTTACCAAATATTTAAACAACACAGCTATTTTGCCGATTAGTAGCTATTTTCCTATTCAGTTATGCCCATTTTCGTTTTTTTGGGGAGTGTTTTAAATTTTATTTTTTGTCATTTATAAAATTATTAACTGTGAGGTTTACCAGTCCAAAAAGTCTTGATACTTGATACTAACTACTTGATACTTAACAAGGGCGTTGCCTGCGGCCGGGCTCTTTGCTCATACTGCACAGGCCTTAATCACGCTGGCCGGTATCCGCGCCGATCCCTAACGCAAAGATTGCCAGAACCGGGAACAGGCTGCGGTCCCCCATCTGATGAAGTTGCCAGAACAAGTTGATGATTTTAAGCAAAAACAAGCATCAAATGATACCTTTGTTCGTATCGCCTCATTTCGGTAAAAGATTTATCTCACGTTAGCGCCTGTTTTAGACGGCACAGGAACAAGCATTTGGATACTTTAAATTGCGCAAAACAGCAGTTCAATGTTAACCATGAAAAAATAACAATATATTGATTATCAAATATTTAACGCAACACACACCCAAAATGTGTTAAGTTATGTTAACCCAACTATGATACGTTTTCCCTAACTATTGAGTATTTGCCCTCGATACCAACTACCTTATACTTTAAAGTTAATACTCCGCCAATACCACCAGCGTATCGCTTATTGGTGCTATCCGCTCGCGGCCTTTCAGGAAGCCCAGCTCTACTACAAACGAGAAACCGGCTACTATGCCTCCCATCTCTTCAATAAGCTCGCTGGCAGCTGTTACAGTACCGCCGGTAGCCAGCAGGTCGTCATGGATCAGGATGTGCTGGCCGGGTTCAAAGGCATCGGTGTGGCATTCAATTACCGCTTCGCCATACTCCAGTTTATAGGCCTTGCGCTTTATGGTATATGGCAGCTTGCCCGCCTTACGTATAGGCACAAACGGAACGCCCAATTTAGAAGCCAGCGTAAGCCCGAATAAAAATCCGCGACTCTCTATCCCCGCAACCACATCTATTTTGGTACCCTTCAATTGCTCCACAAAAGCATTAATAATACTATCGCAAAGGGCAGGGTCTTTCAAAATGGGGGTTATGTCCTTAAATATTATCCCTGGCTTCGGGAAGTCAGGAATATCGCGGATGGCTTTCTTTATTTGCTCGGTAATCATTTAAAAACTAAATAAGGCCCAATTTTACGCAAAATTCCGTCATCAAGTATGGCAATATTTTTCATATCGGCTACCGATTCATAATCGCCGTGCTGGTTGTGATATTCTATTATCGCATTTATCTGCTTAAAGCCTAAGTAAGGGAAGCGCCGCAGTTGGTCGAAGGTGGCTTTATTGATATCAAGCCTGTTAATACGGCTGTCGTTTACAGCAATGCCGTTTTTAATTTCGGCATACTTACCGGCATCTATACCAAATACCTCTTTCAGCTGTTCCTTACTGTAAAAACCGCCGAGCCTGTCCCGGTACCTGATAATACGCCTGGCAAATGAGGGCCCAATGCCCCTGATCATGGTCAGCTTAGCCGAGTCGGCACTGTTTATTTCTATAATTTCGCCGGGCGCTGCTTTCTTAGTGTAATTATCGGTGGCTGGCAGGTTTATGTAGGGTTCAAGCCGTTGGTAATCAGCATCAGTTATAACGTATATCTTTTTAACATCGCCTTTGGCATAAAACCGGCCGCCTTTGGCCTCATAGTTTTTTATGACTTTAACCTGATCTGCGCTCAACCCCAGCCTCTCCCAATCGGCCTCTGGTAAATTGTTGGGATTAAACGTAAATAGCTTAGTTTTCAAGGCATTACTACGACTTACCGGGCCACTTGATGCCGGGCCTGCACTGTCTGTTTTGCTGAGCATTGCAGCGGCTTTATCAAACTCTTTAAAATTTATTGTATTATCTTTGCGGACGGTTTGATACGCGTATGGCGCAGCTAAAATCAATGCTATTAAAATAATCAACACTACCATTCCGTTCCATTCTTTTTTGGTTACCGAAAGATAGTTTTTTACAGGTGTTTTCATTTACAGCATTATCAACCGTAAATTAATAAAAATTTCAGGATACCTATTTGACAATTAATTCATCTATCTAAAAAATGAAAGTAATAACCACCGAAGAGTTTGCCAAAGCCACTAAACTTGATAAGCTGAAAATGCCTGGCCTGGCCGCTTTATTGATGGAAATAATGAAAATTAACCAGGTTAATGAACTGTTTGCCCAGGCCCAGCCCAAACAAGGCATCGAGTTTATTGACGCTATATTAGCAGGATGCGGCATCGATATAGAATTTGATGAGCGCGACCTGAGGCACATTCCCAAAACCGGCAGCTTTATTGCCATAGCCAATCACCCCTATGGTGGCATTGAGGGACTGGTGTTGTTAAAAATGTTATTAACAGTAAGGCCCGACGCCAAACTGATGGCCAACTTCCTGCTTAAAAAGATCCCAAACCTGAGCGATTTTTTTATTGCTGTAAACCCTTTTGAAAATGTTGAACACTCGTCAAGCATCAGCGGCCTTAAAAACACGCTCGAGTTGTTAAACAATGGAACGCCGATAGGTATATTCCCGGCCGGCGAGGTATCTACCTTTAAAGTAGAGCAACAACAGGTAACCGACCGTTTATGGCACCCCGTAGTAGGTAAAATTATCGCGAAGGCAAAAGTGCCTGTTATACCTATCTACTTCCATGGCAACAACGGCTTATTGTTTAACCTGCTTAGTATGATACACCCAGCCCTGCGCACGGCCAAACTGCCATCGGAGTTATTTAACAAGCAAGGCCATACCATTAAACTACGCATAGGCAAACCCATTAATGTATTGGATGTGCCCGACTATAACAACAGCGCCAAACTGCTTAATTTTTTACGTGCCCGTACCTACGCTTTAGGCACCGGGCTTGAAGAGGAAAAAAAGATTTTTAGCCCGCGTAACCTTTTTAAAATAAAACGGCAGCCAAAGGATATTGTGCCCGAAATAAGTGTGGATATACTTGAAAAAGAGGTTGCCCCGCTGCGCGATAACTATAGGATATGGGTAGAAAAAAACTACGAAGTATTTATAGTACCTACATCGGTAATCCCGAATGTTATCCGCGAGATTGGCCGCCTGCGTGAAATAACCTTCCGCGAAATTGGCGAAGGCAGCAACAAAGCTATCGACCTTGATGAATACGACATTTATTACAACCACCTGTTTATTTGGGATTTTGAGGCCAAACTTATAGTTGGCGCTTACCGTATTGGTTTAGGTGATGAGATTTTTTATAGCGTAGGCAAAACGGGGTTTTACCTTAACGAACTGTTTAAGTTAAAGGCCCAGTTTACCCCGGTGCTGCGTAAAAGTCTGGAGCTTGGCCGTTCATGGATCCGCAAGGAATACCAGACCAAGCCACTACCACTGTTTTTACTTTGGAAAGGCATCCTCAAATTCCTGATTGATAACCCCAGGTACCGTTATTTGATAGGACCGGTAAGCATCAGTAACTCATTTTCTAAATTCTCCAAATCGCTCATTGTCGACTATATCAACCGCAACCATTTTGACCATGAACTGGCGCAGTATGTGAAGCCACGCAAAAAATTCAAAGTTGATTTTTCGAGCATCGACACCGACTTGTTGATGGCCGGCGAAGACAGCTTTAAAGGGCTTGATAACCTGATATCGGAGGTGGAAACGCGTAATATGAAAGTGCCGGTATTGCTGCGCCAGTACATCGCGCTTAATGCCAAGATCATCAGCTTTAATATCGATCCTAAGTTTGCCGATTGCCTTGATGGCTTCCTGGTGCTCGACCTGGAGCAGGTGCCACAGGATATATTGGAAAAACTGGGTAAAAATTTATAGTTTAAGTTTTCAGTCTTAAGTTCTAAGTCGGAAGTTCTAAGTCAAAAAAATCAACTTAAGACTTCCGACTTAGAACTTGCGACTTAGCAACACTACAGAGATTTTTTATTGCTATTTCCAATCCAGGTATTTTACACCTGTATATCCTGCAAAGGCTTTGTTATTATCCTTAATGTCGGTATCCAAATAAACCGCGCCTATTAAATGATTTCCGGCATCATCATCATACACGCCAAGCATATATTTAATACTACTTTGGTAAGCAGGTGTGCTTATAGAATTAAAACCGAATTTATAAGTTGGGTACTGGGCCATGTTATCAAACAGGTAAACGTTTGATACATCGTCACCCGGGCCTTCAAAACCGAGTACCATATCCATGCCGTTAGCCGCAAAATTAATGGTAGCCATGGGCGGTAAGCCCGACTCCTCGGCCCTGTAAAAAACAGGATCGCCGCCGCTTGCCTTTCTTATCACCATTTCGTACTGATCAAGGGCATCAAAGTTATATTTACGCAGCAGGTACACCAGGTCGCCGTTTTTTGATACAGCAGCCGATATAAAATCGTAATAACCGGTAAAATAAATTATTGCGGGCACTTTCATGGCCGGCCCGTAAAATGCTACATTATCGCTATTGATAATGTACAGGGTTTTATCATCGGCGCTCCAGTCAAAGTTGCGAATATCATTATATTGCGTTAATGATGCCATCAGTTTACCCGTCTTATCAACTATATCAATAGATCCTGCTACGTTTTTGTAAGCAAATTTGGCATGATCGTGCGACATCCTGATAAACTTCTTAGTCGATCCGTTGTTCGTAATTTTCTGTGGTTTGTTTGCAAAATCGGCTAAAAAGTAAACTTCGTTATTGTAAATAAAAGCAACATTTTTTATAGCCGGGTGCCGTATACTATCAATTTTATCAACTTGCGCTTTGGTAATATATGGGTTAACATCTTTTTGGCAGGCGGTAACGGATGTAATCAACAACGCTATAAAAACCAGGTAAATATTTTTCATCATTAAAATTTATAAATTAAGCCTGCGCCGGTTGATATTGATTTGTATAAAGTGCCGGTGCGACTATAATAATCACTGCGCCCGGTGGCAGCAAAAAAGTTATAGGAGCCTTGTATACTAAGCTGAATATTTTCGCCAAAGCTTAGGTTAATGCCGGCCTTAGGCGCACCGTAAATTTGCTGTTCGCCCTCAATGTCGTTGGTGTTATCCTGGGTCGCATCAACCGAATGCGAGCTAAATTTTGTTTGATAAGCTCCCAAATTAACCCCGGCAAAAATTTTGAAGCCATCACTTATCTCCAGGTTGTAAGCACCGCCCAAGTAAAACATATAGCTCCTGAAGTTACTATAAGTAGCGGTTCCATAATCGTTGTCGCCCACCGCATAATAAAAAACATCCTGCTTAGGTTTATAAACACGATAACCGGCACTTACGTTGGCAGTCCAGTTTTCATCAAAAATATAAAAGCTTACGCCATAAGCTGGGGCGGCTTTATACGTATACTTGAGGCTGCCCGCGGGCATATCATAATCGGCATTAATGCCTACGCCAAATTTCTGCGAACTTTCGCCGTATGAGAACTGGGCTTTCGCGGCAAATGAATTAAGGATAAAAAATAAAAACAGGAGTTTTGGAAAGTGGGGAATAATTTTGCAGAGCCGGTAATAGCGGCAATAATTTAGATACATATGTTGTAATAAGGTTTCGGGCCGAAAATATAAATAATTTTGATGGTTAAAAAATATGCGCGCAATTTTCGCAAAAATGAAAAACGTCCCTGCCGGATAAACCAGCAGGGACGTTTTGAATATTAACTATGTTGTTTGGTTATTAAAATCCGTAACGGATACCAAACTGCATTTGCCAGCGTGAAGCAAATAAATCAACCGAATATGGCAATCCAGGATCCTGGAATGTATATTTAGGATAAGTTGTTGCAGCATTAGCAAATGATGGAGTAGTTTTTGGAGCTAAACCAATACTTGAAGTTGAGTTGAATGTATTAGCCGAGAAATAATACTGACCCCATTTTTTGTTCAGCAAGTTGGTAAGGTTAACAATATCGTAGGTAAAAGTAATAACCTGTTTGTGTTTGCCACCAAATTTAAAGTCTTGAGAAAAACGGAAATCTAATTGATTATTCCATGGCGTGAAAGCTGCATTACGTTGGGTAAAGTTACCGCGACGTGATGACAGGTAGCTGTTTTTATCGATGAAGGCATCAAAAGCAGCAGCTTGTTCGGCAGCGGTTTTACCACCTACTATATCGCTAAAGAAGTTAACAGTTTCGCCTTGTTTAGGGATGTAAGCTAAGCTAACTTGTTGTCCTGTTCCGTCGATAGCGCTTGGGTAAAAACCGTAAGTGTAAGGGTTACCAGATTGTGCGCTAAAGAAGAAGGTAAAGTTTGCAGTATAGTTTTTAGCAGCATCCCAATCGTGCCTTAAGTTAAGGTTTGATACGATACGGTGACGGATATCAAAGTTTGAATTGGCTAAACCCGGGTTGTTAGGATTTAAAGCCTGGTTTAACTGCCAGTTTGATTCCATTGAGTTACGGATACCATTGGTAACATCTTTTGAATGGCCATAGGTATAAGCAACATTACCGCTTAAGCCAAAAGGAAAGGTTTTACCTACCTGTGCAGTAATGCTGTAACGGTAGCCAAGGCTTGTGTTTGATAACTCATAAGCATTGGTGAATGATGAGCTAACTTTCTGGTTAACAAATATTGGTTGTTGTTTTTGCGTATCGTAAGTATAGTAAGTTACGCTATCCTTGGTATTTACCTGTTGGAATTTCAGGTCATGGATGGTTTTGGTGTAAATACCTTCCAAAGTAAATTTCCACTGGTCGTCGGTTGTGTAATCAAAAGCTAAGCTGCTTCTCCAAACCTGTGGCATTTTAAAATTGTTGTCAATTAAATCTACCTGGGTTGCACCGGTAGATGCAGTATTAAAGCCCTGTGCGTTAACATAATCTAAACGGCCATTTGCCGAGGTAGAAACCGGGTTTGTACCTGCCTTTTGAGCTGCTTTGCTATCATAAGCACCATAAGTTGCGCCGTTGTTATAAAACGCGTAACCAAACCATGCAAACGGTACACGGCCTGTAAAGAAACCGCTACCACCACGGATAATCAGGCTTTGATCGCCATTTACATCGTAGTTAAATGATACACGTGGGTTTATTTCAACGTTGCTCAAATAATTTTGTTTGATATCGCGGGGCTTGGTATAAGTAAAGGTATTACCGTAGTTCAAATCACTGGCGGCATTGGTTGTTTTGCTGCTCAATGGTTGTTTGTTAGGTATGCCTGCATAATCAAAACGTAAAGCAGCAGTCAGTTTAAAGTTATCAGTAACCTGAATTTCGTCCTGGCCGTATAAGCTCAACAAGTCCACATTAAATTTAGCAGATGGATTGGCTAATATATAATCGCGGCTGTTGTTGGTATAGTTAAAGTTTGCACGAACGCGTGACGGAACGTTGTTTATAAAGTTCTCTATGCTGCTGTAAGCAACGCGGCCGTTCCATGAGTTAACAAAGTTATAAGTGATGTTATAAAACTCGTTGTGAGTACCAAATGTAAATGTGTGTTTACCTTTTGTTAAAGTAAAGTTATCGGTAAACTCAGCAGTTTTTTGGTGCATATCAAATATAGCAGCCTCGCGGTCGGTACCCATAAATATGGTAGTACCTGGTGTGCGGCCTGTAATTTCTATTTGTGGTAACGATGGATCTGAAGTAGGATCGCGGTAATCATGTACGTTTGAGTAACCAATAACCAAGCTATTGCTGGCGCTGTTTGAAAACCTTGATTTTAACTCGGCAACTGTTGAAGTTGAGTTGTTATGAGATACATAATCAATACCGCCAAAACGGAAGTTTTGCTGATCGCGCTCCAGGTTAGTAGCCGTAGATGAAATGGTATTATTACGGATAGTTAACTGGTTATTATCGTTGATATTCCAATCTAAACGGTTAAAGAATTTGTTTGATTTCGAGTAGATAGAGGTATTTTGATAAGTACCAGGGCTTAAACCACCTGTAAAGCTTTTGAAAGCAGTGGTAAGATTCTGAGCATCCTGCAAGCTCAGGATCTGGCTTGAACCGCTTGCATCGGCACCGCGGATAACAGGATCCTGGCGACGGGCAATTTCTTCGTTGGTGAAGAAGAATAATTTGTTTTTTATTATAGGGAAACCTAAACGGATACCTGTTTGGTAATCATGGAAACTTGTTGGCAGTTTTGAACCATCGCCACCGGCAGCGGCTGCTGCATTGTTGGGACCTACTAAAAAGGAACCACGGCCGTAACCATAAATTGCGCCGGTAAAATCGTTTGTACCGCTACGGGTTACCGCATTTATACTACCACCTAATACGTTACCAATTTTGATATCATAAGGAGCAACCAATACCTGAACGTCCTGAATTGCATCTAAAGATACCGGGCTTGTACGGGTACTGCTACCAACCTGGCCCGAAGCATTGTTTTGACCTCCTAATGATGGGCTAAAACCAATTGCATCGTTATTGATGGCACCATCAAGGGTTACGTTGTTGTAACGATAGTTGGTTCCCTGGAAAGAGTTGTTATTGCTTTGTGGTGTTAACCTGGTTAAATCCTGCAGGCTACGGTTAATGGTAGGCAGGTTTTTAATCTGGTTTTGATTAATGCGTGTGCTTGCACCTGTTTTGGTGCCGCCTGCAGTGCCCTTAATTTTCACTTCCGATAAAGTTGTGGTTTCATCGGCAAGGGCAAAATTTAAGGTTGTTGTACCTAAACTTAAAGTAATATCTGTTCTTTCATCTTTTTTAAAGCCGATGAAAGAAGCAGTGATAGTGTATGGACCACCCGGATTAACGTTGGCAATTGTATACCGGCCATCACCATTGCTTTGTGCGCCATAGCGTGTACCTGTACTTGTGTTAAGCACTGTAATAGTTACCCCCGGAAGCGTAGCGCCTTTTTGGTCGGTAACTTTTCCGCTTACTAACGAGGTGGTAATTTGCGCATTGGCAACATTAGCAACCCCAATAATGAGCAGTGATAAAAGGATAAAGTATAACTTTTTCATTTGTGTTTATTTTGAACACAAAGGTTGCGCTACAATATTACCCCAATGTTAACACAAGATTATATTTACACCCAACTGTTAACATTAACTATAATTTAAATATATCAGCTATTAATACCGAACTTCTTTAAAAGCATATACACAAGGTAAACGGGGGCTACGGGTAACGACTTTAAATTAAGCCCGTATTGGGCGAAAGTTTTTTCGCGGGTGTTGCCAATTAATACCAGGACGGCCGAGGGAATAAAAATAATAAGACACACCAGCCACATGGCGGGGCCGCCTGTTGCTTGCCAGCTTAACAGCGTCATGATAACATAGCTAAACCCTAACAATACGAACAACATGGTGTACGAAATAAGCGGCGATATACGCAGATAATAATAGACCGCTACAGCAATGGCAAATGACGCCCAGTTAAAATAACCATTATAGGTTCCTAAAAATTTAAAGTAGGGAAAAGGAATAGCCCATAGCAACCCAAATATGCTAAACATTAACAATGGCACACATATATAATGTATCACCTGGTTAGCTGGATCCTGGTGACTTAGTGCATACCTGTTAATGTATTGCTGGGCAATACTTTCGTTAGCTTTGGCATCGGCTTGCGCCCCGCCTTTATTGTTTACTGTTTTTTTGCTGGCCACGGTACAAATATAAAACCCTTCCGGGTATAAGCCGAAAGGGTTTGTATTGATTTTTTATTAAAAAACTATTTAGCAAATGCAACCGAACGGGTTTCCCTGATCACGGTAACTTTTATCTGGCCCGGATAAGTCATTTCGGTTTGGATACGGTTTGAAATATCGGCCGCCAAAACTTCTGATTGTGCATCGCTTATCTTTTCGCTTTCAACAACCACACGCAGTTCGCGGCCGGCCTGGATAGCAAATGTTTTCTCGACACCGGGATATGATAACGCCAGTTCTTCCAGCTCTTTTAAGCGTTTAATGTAGCTTTCAACCACCTCGCGGCGTGCACCGGGGCGGGCACCCGAAATAGCATCACAAGCCTGGATTATAGGCGATAACATCGAGGTCATCTCGATTTCATCATGGTGGGCTCCAATGGCGTTACACACTTCAGGATGCTCTTTATATTTCTCGGCCAATTGCATACCCAAAATAGCGTGTGGCAGCTCCGGGTTATCATCAGGCACTTTACCAATATCATGCAATAAGCCTGCACGTTTAGCCATCTTCACGTTTAAGCCTAATTCGGCAGCCATGGTGGCACAGAAGTTGGCAACCTCGCGCGAGTGTTGTAACAGGTTTTGCCCATACGATGACCGATAACGCATACGGCCTACCATACGGATCAGCTCAGGGTGTAAACCATGAATACCAAGATCTATAACGGTACGCTCGCCTATTTCAACAATTTCTTCTTCAATTTGCTTTTTGGTTTTGGCAACCACCTCCTCGATACGTGCCGGATGGATACGGCCGTCTGTTACCAAACGGTGCATGGCCAGCCTCGCAATCTCGCGCCTTACCGGGTCAAAGCCAGATAAGATGATGGCTTCCGGGGTATCGTCAACAATAATTTCGATACCTGTGGCAGCTTCCAATGCACGAATGTTACGGCCTTCGCGACCGATGATACGGCCCTTGATCTCGTCATTTTCGATATTGAAAATAGATACCGTGTTTTCAATAGCACTCTCCGTAGCAGTACGCTGAATGGTTTGAATAACTATCTTTTTAGCTTCTTTAGTAGCGGTAAGTTTCGCTTCGTCCACAATGTCCTTAATTTGGATCATGGCCTTGCTGCGGGCTTCCTCGCGCAGGTTATCAACCAACTGGTTTTTAGCCTCCTCGGCCGATAGGCCGGCAATGGTTTCCAACTGTTGCAGGTGCGAATTTTTCAGGATATCAACCTCTTCTTGTTTTTTAACAACAATTTCGGTTTGTTTCTCCAGGTTTTTGCGGGTGCTATCCAGCTCATTTTCCTTGCGGTTCATGTTCTCCAGGCGCTGGTTTAATGATTGCTCCTTTTGTTTTACACCGTTTTCGCGCTGGTTAATGTTGTTGTTTTTGTTGGTTACTTCCTGCTCATGTTCTGCTTTCATTTGCAAAAACTTCTCTTTGGCTTCCAGTAACTTGTTTTTCTTCAGGATCTCGGCATTGTTTTCGGCATCTTTTAATATTTTCTTCACTTTATTTTGTGCCGATGTCTCCTGATCTTTAAAAAGCTTCCGTAATAGGAAGCGCCCGATGACTATCCCGAGGCCTGTGCCTATGAGTAGTCCGATTATTACGTATAGAAATATGTCCATTTTAGGTTTATTGGGTATGTATGTATATAAAAAAACCGCAACTAATTTTTAAGTATCATGTATTTAAAAACCTCATTTCGGATATTGGAATCATGGGTTACGCTAATACTTGTAGTAACGCATGCCTCTTTGATCCGCTCATATTGAAGCGTTAAGTTTTTAATAGTGAAACCTAAAATTTAACTGCGGTTAAATCTTAAATGTGCTCTGTATGTTATGTAAAGAACGTTTATTACTTCGAAAAAAATTCGTTCAGCATGTGGTCTAACTGGTACACCTTTTCGGCAACATCGGTATCTTCGTTGTTCACCTTCTTCTCTGCCTTTAACGATGATGTGGCATAATGCAACACACACATCGAAAGCAAGTCCTGCTTATCCCTCACCGCATAATTTTCCTGATATTCTTTTATCCGGTCATTAATTAGTTTGGCCGCCCTGCGTATTATCTCTTCTTCTTCCATGTTTACCTTTAAGGGGTAAACTCTGTCAGCAATATTTATTTTTATTGAGATTTCTCCCATTTGAGCTTTTCACTTTTTGTACTATTTTTTCAATAATACAATACACTTATCTATTTCTTGCACAAAGTCGTTAATTTTTTGCTTAATGTCAACACTTTTTTCATTTGTTTCTGAAAATGATTTTGCAAGTTTCAATACACGAAGCTTTTCTTCCAGGTCTTTCGTCTTATTTTTACTTGCATCAAGTGCAACAGTAAGCGCCTCACTCTCCAGCTTCAACAGGTCATTCTCCTCCTGTAAAGCAGCACAAAGCTCAATTAACCTTTCGGTTTTATCAACTATCTTGTTTAACTGTTCTGCTACTGAAGGCATCCTTAATTACTGAATTATTGATTTACTGAATTATTGATTTTTTTAATTAATGATTGAACGAATTAATAAGCTATATGCTAAATCGATAATTCAATCACTCAATAATTCAATAATTACTTGCGAATCTCCGCTCCTGCTTCTTTTCCTAAATTATAAATTAATTTCTGCATTACCGAGTCGATGGCTTTATCGGTCAAGGTTTTTTCAATGTCCTGGATGATGAAGCTTAGTGCGTATGATTTTTTACCGGCAGGCAGCTTATCGCCCTGGTAAACGTCAAATACACTTACTTCCTTTAAAAGCTTACGCTCGGTACGCTGGGCAATTTGTTTTAACTGACCAAACGAAACCGACTTATCTATCAGCATCGAAAGATCGCGCCTTACGGCCGGGAATTTAGAAACCTCCTGGTAAACAATCACGTTTTTGCGTACGGCATTCAGCACCAAATCGAAATTAAAGTCGGCATAAAAAACCTCTTTATCTACATCGGTTTTTTTCCGGGCATTAGCGCCAACAGGGCCAAACTTAACCAGTTGTTTGCCATTCAGCATGTATTGCAACCCGAAGGCCAGTTTGCTGCAGGTAGCATCTTCAACCACAAAATCGGTAATGTTTAAGCGTTGCAAAATACCATCAACAATTGCCTTCAGGTTATAAAACGAAACCGGCTTTTGTTTTTGGTTCCACTGCTCGGCGGCATCAGCGCCGGTAATGAATACCGAAAAGCGTTGTACCTCGCTATATTTATCATCCTTAACGCTGTACACTTTACCAAATTCATAAAACTTTAAATCGGCCGCACGGCGGTTTTGGTTGTAGGCGATGGCTTCCAGGCCAGAGAACAGCAGGCTTTGGCGCATTACATCCAGGTCGCTGCTCAGCGGGTTCAGGATCTTTACAGCCACATCCAGGTTATCTGAGTAGGCCGATTTTGTTAACGAGTTTGAAAGTATCTCGTTAAAGCCATTAGCAGTAAGCAGGTCAGAGACCTGATTTTGAACCGTATCCTTCTCCTTTTTTTGCGAATTGTTAAGCGACGCCCTGATCTGGGTTGGGATATGAATATTGTTATATCCGTAAATACGCAGTATCTCTTCTACAATATCAACCTCGCGGGTTACATCAACACGATATGGAGGAACTTCCAATGATAATGAGTCCGCAGTTTCACCCACTATCTTAATATCAAGCGCCTCGATAATCGCCTTGATCTCGCCATGAGTAATTTGCTGGCCTATCAGCCTGTCAATATTTTTATAGGTAACCTCGAAAGCGAAAGGCGCTACCGGGGCAGGATAATGATCAGAGATTTGCGACGATACTTTACCTCCCGCAACCTGCTGAATAAGCAAAGCAGCTCGTTTTAAAGCAAACACCGGCATATCCGGATCGGTACCACGCTCAAACCTGAACGATGCATCCGTTTTTAAACCATAACGCTTGGCCGTTTTACGTACAGATACCGAATTGAAATAAGCGCTCTCCAAAAAGATATTTTTGGTAGCTTCCTTAACACCAGATTTTGCACCACCGAAAACGCCGGCAATACACATGGGCTCCTGGGTGTTGCCAATCATCAGGTCATTTTCTGATAGCTTGCGGTCAACATCATCCAGGGTTTTAAAAACAGTGCCTTCGGGATAGTTTTTAACCAGCACTTTGCCACCTGTTATTTCATCAGCATCAAACGCGTGCAGCGGCTGCCCCAATTCATGCAACACATAATTGGTAACATCTACAATGTTGTTGATAGAACGCAGACCAATTACCGCCAGCCGCTCTTTTAACCATTTTGGCGATTCTTTAACCTCAACACCGCTGATGGTTAAGCCGGCATAACGGGGGCTTGCCTGCTCATTCTCTACCACAACCTCAATGGTGCGGCTGGTATCATCAACCTTAAAATCGCTTACATCGGGTTTCCTGATCCCTATTTTCAAAAACGCGGCAATATCGCGGGCGGTACCCAGGTGCGATACGGCATCGGCACGATTAGGCGTAAGACCTATCTCGTACATATAATCGTCGTGCAGTTTAAAATAGTTTTTAGCTAACGATCCTACTACGGCGTCATCATCCAGTACCATAATGCCGGCATGGTCGGTACCCAAACCAATTTCGTCTTCGGCACAAATCATCCCTTCGGATACCTCACCACGGATTTTTGATTTTTTAATAGCGAATGGTTCGCCTACGGTTGGGTATATGGTAGTGCCTACAGTGGCTACAACCACTTTTTGACCTGCGGCCACGTTATGGGCTCCACAAACAATTTGCAGGTCTTCAGGGCCGCCTACGTCAACTTTGGTAACATGCAGGTGATCTGAATTGGTATGGGCAACACTCTCCTTTACAAAACCAATCACAAGCCCTTCCAGGCCACCGGGAATAGGTTGTACTTTCTCCAGGCTCTCCACCTCCAAACCTGTACCGGTAAGGATGATCGAAATTTCCTGCGGAGTTTTATCGGTATCAATAAATTCTTTAAGCCAGTTATACGATATCTTCATTATTCAGAAATGATAATCGGCAAAGATACAATTTAGGGTGAATAGTGATGTGCAGATATGCAGATTTCAGATGTGCAGATGCAAGGAAACCAAAAGATACTATAGGCGACTACTTTGCATTATTCATCCTTTCTTTAAATTCATTTTCTGAAATCATCCCAACTCGACTTAAGGCCATGGAATAATAAGGCTCTAAATCAAGCGTTTCAGTATGATGCGATAATTCGTTTAATACTGTTACTACATCTGAATTATCTTTAAACAAATGTATCCGCTTGAGCGCCGCAAATTTTATACTTTTATCCAAGTCGTAAAAAACAACCCATTTTAATAAATAGAAGTATTCTTTGCTACCGGATTCGCCGTACTCTATAATATTTCTTATTCTGTCTGCTGGCGATAATTTCACAAAGTCACCTACAAGTTGCTTTTCCGCTTCGCTCGCATCAAGCAAGCTCGGCACGTCATAAACATGCATTTGATTGTGCTTAAATAGTTTTCTTAAAAAATCAAAATTCATAACCTTGTATTTCTATAGTCAAAAGCATCTGCACATCTGAAATCTACAATCTGCACATCTAACCTCACATCATCTCCGAATCTGCTAAACTAACAAACCCATTATCAGTAATAATCAGATGATCAAATACGCTCATGTCCAGTAGTCTGCCAGCGGCGGATAGCTTTTTGGTGAGCATAATATCTTCCTGGCTGGGTTTAAGATTTCCAGAAGGGTGATTGTGCACTAAAATCAATCCGCTGGCCTGGTATTGCAGGGCGGCGTGGAAAATAATTTTAGGGTCGCAGATGGTGGCGGCCAGTCCACCCTTGCTGATGAGTTCTTTACCTAATACTTTTTGTGAACGGCCCAATAATATGATCCAGAATTCTTCGTGGTTCAGGTCCATCAAATGGCGGCGCATAATATTGTAGCCGTCGCGGCTGGAGTTGATATATTCGGGGGCCTGGCTTTCGGTTTCGTTACGGCGGCGGCCAATTTCCAGGGCCGCGATGATAGAGATAGCCTTGGCCTCCCCTATTCCCTTAAATTTAGAAAGCTCTGATATAGATGCTTTCCCCAGCTTATTCAAATCGTTTCCGTAATGGTGCAGGATGCGTTTGCTGAGTTCGACAGCGGTTTCGTTACGGCTGCCCGAGCCGATGAGGATAGCAATCAGTTCGGCATCGGTGAGCGCCCGGCGGCCCTGGCCGCTTAGTTTTTCGCGCGGACGGTCGGCCTCGGCCCATGATTTTATGCCGATCTTGGTTTCGTAGTTTTCCACGGCATTAATGTATGAAAAAGGATGGAACAAAAAAAGGATCATACCAATGGTACAATCCCTTTTTAATATACTGGAAAGCTGATATTTAGCTTAAGCCGTTTACAAATTTAGTAAGCTTCGATTTATTGTTTGAAGCTTTGTTTTTGTGAATAACATTCTTTTTAGCCAAACGATCAAGCATAGAAATCACTTTACCTAACAATGCAGCAGCATCAGCTTTAGTTGTAGTGGTTCTTAATTTTTTAATAGCGTTCCTGGTTGTTTTAGCCTGGTACCTGTTGCGCAGACGCTTCGCAGCGTTTGACCTGATTCTTTTTAAAGATGATTTATGATTTGCCATCGTATAGCTTGTTATTCTTTTTTCTACTTATTTTAAGGACTGCAAATATAGGGTGATATTTTGATTATTGCAAATAGTTTTTTCAAATTAGTTTATTGGTTGATTGGGTTAGATTAGGTTGATTAAGTTACTGTTATAAGGCAAATTAGTTTATTGGTTGATTAGGTTAGATTAGGTTGATTATGTTGGGGTTATACGCAAATTAGTTAATTGGTTGATTGGGTTAAATTGAGTTGATTAAGTTACTGTTATAAGGTTATAAAAAACTAAAACAATCTACTTCAGTTGTCCTTATTATTAGTGTTCAACTGTTTTAAAAACCCAATCCAACTTAATCAACTCAATCTAACTCAATCTAACCCAATCAACTTAATCTATCTCAATCCAACTCAATCACCCCATGACCGAAAACAACAGCACAACCAGGTTTAGCAATCGGGTAAACGATTATGTAAAGTACCGGCCCCACTACCCCAAAACTATAGTGGAATTTTTGGAAGACGATTACGAGCTATCCACCGACAAACTTATCGCCGATATTGGCGCGGGTACCGGCATATCCACCGCCCTGTTCCTTGATGCCGGATACAAAGTTATCGCCATTGAGCCTAACCAGGAGATGCGTGCTAAATCGGTTGAGCTCCTGGGTAATTATCCCGTTTTCAAAGCCATGAACGGCACAGCCGAAAATACCGGCCTGGAAACCGGCAGCATCGATTTCATTATAGCCGGCCAGGCCTTCCATTGGTTCGACCGGGAAAAATCAAGGGCGGAGTTTAAGCGCGTACTAACGCCTGCCGGGATTGTGGTATTGATATGGAATGAGCGAAAAACAAGTTCGGATTTTGAACTGGAGTACGACCAGCTCATCATTAAGCATGGCAATGATTATGTGAAGGTTGATCACCGGAATATCAATGATGAACAGATAGGTGCCTTTTTTGCCCCCGAACCTTTCCGGCTCAACATGTTTCCAAACAAACAGGTTTTTGATTTTGAAGGACTAACGGGGCGGCTGCTTTCATCATCATACATGCCCACCCGCGACGAGGCCGGATATGAACCGATGATGAATGACCTGGAGATACTTTTTGCCCGGTATCAGCAAGACGGTTTTATTACCATTAATTATGACACCAAGGTTTATGTGGGGAAGTTGTAGTAGTAATTGTTTTAGTTAAGCTTTAATACTACTTTTAAAAATGCATTATTGGGTACCGGGGTTATTAATTTTACTTGTATTGTTTTTTGTATTGGCCTATTTTAAAAGCCGAAACCTGAAAAAGAAAAAACTGGCCGAAATAAGGGAACAATGGGGCAAACCTAAATACACCGGTCGCAACTTTAAGCTTATTTCGGCATATTTAAATACCAATGAAGGCGGCAGTGATATTGCCCATGAGACCGCCTCCGACCTGGACATTGATGATGTATTCTCTTATATCGACCACACCAGCTCCAAACCGGGGCAACAGTATTTATATAAGATATTACATTCGCCTCAAATTGATAAACGCTATTTTAAATCGCTTGAGCAAAGCATTGAGCTGGTTAACAGCAACCAAAACCTAAGAGAACTTACCCAGCTTAAACTATCAGAACTGGGGAGCAACGATGCCTGCTACCTGCCGCAGCTATTCTACAAGCCACATGCGCCGATATTCTCGGCGGCGGCAAAGCTTTATATCGTTGTTAGTCCGCTGATGACCGTATTTCTGACAACCAAATTAGCAATAAGGCCCGACCAGTTTTCCTTACTCCTGCTGCTGGCGATGCTTATTGCCAACGTAGTGATCCATTACAGTAACAAAAGCAAAATGCTAAGCTTCACGCACTCGCTGCCACAGTTGCTGACACTCAACCGCGTAAGTAAATGGATGTTAAATCACCGCTTGTTTGTAAAAGATGATCGCATCGATAATAGTTTAAGCAACGTTGATAAGCTTAAAAGATCACTAAGCTTTATCAACCTGCAAAATAAAACAGCTGTTGACCCTACCGATATTTCCTATCTCATTACCGAATGGTTTAAGATGTTCCTGGTTATTGAACCATTGGTATTCATCATATCGTTAAACCGGGTTAACAAATACCTGCATGATATTAAAATACTGTATGAGGCCGTGGCCCAGGTTGATACAGCCATCTCCATACAATCGGTAAGGGATGGAGCAGGGTACTACTGCAAACCCATTTTCCAGGCAACAGGCAACAATATCACCATAAAAAACCTGTACCACCCTTTAATTGAAAACTGTGTGGCCAACTCCATAAGCATTGATAATAAACAGGGGATTTTGGTAACCGGTTCCAACATGTCGGGCAAAACTACTTTCATCAGGGCTATCGCTTTAAACGTGCTGCTATCCCAAACCATTAATACCTGTTTCGCCAACGCTTACAGTGCGCCGCCATTAAAGATATTTACCAGCATTAATATGAGCGATGACCTGGGCGATCAAAAAAGCTATTTCCAGGCCGAGGCGCTGGCAGTAAAAAAAATTGTGATGGAGGCCGAAGCCGCCAAACCGGTAAACAGCCTGGTAATCATCGACGAGATTTTCAGGGGAACAAACACCATCGAACGGATAGCCGCGGCAAAGGCAGTACTCTCCCATTTTATCGAAAACAAAAGCTTTGTATTCGTATCGACACATGACCTGGAACTGGCCGAACTGTTGGGTGCCGAGTATAAAGTATTTTCGTTTGAAGAGCTTAGCGGCAATGACCGCCTTGTATTTGATTACAAGCTGAAGGAGGGTTTGCTGAAAACCCGCAATGGAATAGCTGTTTTACAGGGAATTGGTTTCCCCGACAGTATTATTAACGAAGCCAACAAAGTAAGTATCGGCCTAAGAGAAAAATACGACCTGTTATGAAGCGCGTCATCGTTTTAAACCTATCGGGTATCGGGTTAATATTGCTCTGCTCCTCCTGGGGCTTCTTTGCGCATTACCGCATCAACAAACTGGCCGTTTATACGCTGCCGAAGGGCATGGCAGGCTTTTACAAGGCCAATATCGATTACATTGAACAACACGCCGTAAGCGCCGACAAACGGCGTTATGTGGACTCGACCGAAGCATCGCGCCATTTTTTTGATGCCGACCACTACGGCAAAAAACCATGGGCCGCTATGCCGCAAAAATGGAAGGATGCCGCCGCAAAATACACCGCCGATACATTAGATAAATACGGCACCGTTCCATGGACCATCCAATACCAGTATTATAAACTGGTAAGGGCGTTTAAAACCCATGACACACTGGCTATCCTGAATACATCGGCCAACCTTGGGCACTATATTGCCGATGCTCATGTGCCTTTGCACCTTACCATTAACTACAATGGGCAGTTTAGCAACCAAACCGGCATCCATGCGCTATGGGAAAGCCGCATACCCGAGCTTTTTGCCGATAAGTACAATTTAAAGGTAGGCAAGGCCCGCTACATAGAAAACCCGTTGGCCGAAGCCTTCCGGATTTGCAGGGCATCATTTAAAAGCGTGGATACGGTTTTACGTTTCGAAAGGATACTAAGCAAAAACTTCCCTGCCGATAAAAAGTACAGCATGGTGCTGCATGGCAAAAAAGAGGTAAAAGATTACTCGGAAGCCTACGGCCTTGCCTATCAAAAAGCGTTGAAAGGTATGGTCGAACGAAAAATGCGGGCATCCATCCTTTCGGTGGGCAGTTTCTGGTACTCGGCCTGGGTAGATGCGGGGCAACCTAATCTGTCTTTCCTTTGAAGTTATAGAGTACCAATATCTTTTGGATCTTATCAATTAATATAAAACCAAATGTCATTTCGAGCGAACCAGAAGGGGCTTGTGCACAAGGGGGGGGAGGAGAAATCTTGCACCCCGCTTCTTCCCCCTCAAGCTCTATCTAAATGACAATTTCACTTGTTAAAAAGATATGGGTATAAAGTAGCCTCCGAAAGGTAGCTTAAATATCCGTTAGTCACTGTTGTCCGGTAAACATATTAAAGAAAAAAACAGGGACAAATAGCCCCTGTAAAGTTTAACTTTGAATTACCACACCCAAAGTTTGAACTTATGCCCAAAAGTACATTTTTTACCGGACAGCCGATCTTCAATCAGCTACTTTCTTATATCCCGGGCGCTAAAGTCGAACAGTTAACCCTTGCGCACAATTCCAATCATTATTGTAAGAAGTTTAAGACATATGACCATCTGGTAACTATGCTTTTTTGCTGTTTTCACCGTTGTACATCGCTTCGGGAACTTATAACAGGTATCCAGGTAAATGCTCACCGGTTAAAACACCTGGGAATAGTTCATACGCCCCGCAGGAGTACACTCGCAGATGCTAATGAACGGCGTTCTGCTGATTTTTTTGAAGATCTGTACCATGAACTGTTCAGGCATCATTTTGGAGTTTTACCGGACAGCCTGCCTGCCAGCAAACTATCTGATAAGCTATTTATAGTCGATTCAACAACAATAACCTTGTTTTCCGAGATTTTTAAAGCTTGCGGAAATGCGAATGGCAATGGAAAAAAGAAAGGTGTTTTGATCAGGGCTAAGGATAATGTCCCTTGTTTTGTTAACATTACCAGTGCCTCGACTAACGATAAAACGGTAATGCCCAAACTGGAATTACCTAACGGTTCGATCCTGGTTATGGATAAAGGCTATAACAGCTATTTACCTATGGCTGAATGGACAGAAAAGGGCATTAGCTGGGTAACACGCTTAAATAAACGGGCGAGATGGAAATGTGTGGAAGAGAAGCCGGTAAGTGAAAAGATGGCGGCTAACGGTGTTCGCAGCGATAAGATCATTTTATTGGGTACCCCGGAAAAGGCCCATAAAGTGCCCCTGCAACCAGCCCGCCTGGTTACTTATTATGATAAAGAAACAGGTCAGGAATTTGAGTTTCTTACTAATAATACAGAACTTAATGCCTTAACAATAGCGGGGATATATAAAAGAAGGTGGCAGATCGAGATCCTGTTCAAACGCATCAAACAAAACTTTCAGCTCAGCAACTTCCTGGGAGACAATCAAAATGCAATTAAAATACAGCTTTGGTGCACGTTAATAGCAGATCTGTTGGTCAAAATAGTAAAAGACAAGGCCGATAAGCTAAAGGAGAATAAATGGTCATTTGCTAACGTAGCCGGTCTTATCAGGCAACATCTTGGAACTTATATCGATCTGATCAACTTCCTCGTAAATCCTGAAAAAGCAATTATAGGATATAACAGCGAAGTAAAAAGCTACCAACTAACACTTTTTAAAACCTAAAAAGGGGGCTTTGTTTTAATTGTCGCCGTTAAATATCCCTCAATTAAACACAAATGACCTTTTTTTCTCCTTTTTTATTTTTACCGGACAACAGTGATCCGTTAGTAATGTATCCACAATATCACAATGGTTTTGTAGTTTTAATGTTCAATAAATCAATTCAATGAAAAAATTAATTCCTGCTATAATTTTTATTACATCTTTCGTTTGCCATGTATCGGCACAAAACTGTAGCCCTTTCATCAGCAATGTAAATGGCAAAAAATTTACATACGTTAACCAGGGTGGCGATAGCAAGCCAATGGGATCGATGGTGTGCAATACCAACAGGAAAGACGCGGCTACCGTAAATGCCAGGATAGAGCTGTTTGACAAAACAGGCAAATCAATGGGCAGCGGAAATTCCGAAATTATATGTACTGGGCAAGCTATAAAAATTGATATGAAAACATTTATCCCGGCGGCCTCATTAAGGCAATTGGGTAACATGGAAATGACCGGCGATACCAAATACCTGACCTACCCCATCAACCTGAAAAGCGGGCAAAAGCTTGACGACGGAGCCCTTAATATTAATATTGGCAACAACGGCACGCAAATGGGCCAGGTACAATTAAATATCAATAACCGCAAGGTTGAAAAGCAGGAGAAGGTAACCACCAAAGCCGGCAGCTTTGATTGTTTTAAGATAACCAACGATATCATTTTCAGGATTAGCATGATGGGGGCATCAATCCCGTTTCAAATAAAAGTTATTGAATGGTTTGCGCCAAAGCTGGGCCGTTTTGCCAAATCTGAAACTTATGGCAAGGATGGTAAACTGGTGGCTACAACCATGCTTGATGCTATTAACTAAGCTATTATAGTGCCCCCGCGGCTGTTTTATTTAATTCATTAAATACCACCATTACTTCAGCAATAAGCAGATGGCTTTACAGTATTATCAAATTGAGCATAAATTTGCTCGAAAATATGGTATAAAACCAAAGTCGGGGTTTAGGAGATGGTTAAAAAAACAACGAAACCGAAAAATAAGAAAAACAGACAAAACAGATTCCCAATATTAAATACGGTGGCTGGGAATACTAACGATTGCCGATAGGTATTTTATCCCAATTCCTTCATTATCAACGATACGTGCTCCCGGTAATTTGCTTATGTGAAAAAAATACGTGAAATTGTTAGCACAAAAACAAAGCTAATATGAGGAAAAAAGCAGCTAACCTTCACAAAAAGGCAAACAGCATTGAGTGGCGCAGTCATGAGCCATCGCGTATTGAAACCTTTAGCGATGCTGTTTTCGCATTCGCCTTAACACTCATCATTGTATCTATCGAGGTGCCCAAATCATTTGATGAGTTGATGGAGACCATGAAGGGCACCATTAGTTTTGGCGTTTGCTTCGCCCTGCTTTTCCAGATCTGGAACAACCAGAACATCTACTTCCGCAGGTATGCACTCAATGATTTTTATACCATCATGGTAAATGCTGTACTGCTTTTTGTAGTGCTGATATACACCTATCCGTTAAAATTCCTTTCCATGCTTTTATTCTCGTTTTCGGATGGGATGTATACCAAAAACGGGCACGAATTCCCGATGATGCGCACCGGCCAGACACAGCCACTCATGCTGATCTACGGCGCGGGTTTTTTCGTAATATACCTGCTGTTTTATTTAATGTATAGGCACGCGGCTAAAAACGCCGCCCAAATTGGCCTAAATGAGCGCGAGCTGTTTGATACCAAAACCATTACTGGTATCAATTTTATATGCATGTGTATATGCGTGGTAGTTATGCTAATCGGGGTCGTTTTCCCGGTACTGGCGGGTGTTTCTGGCTTTTTATATTGCTCCATTCCGCTTGCTTATACCGTTTGGTTTGCACGCCGGGGCAAAAAAAGCAGGATGTTATTTGGCGAAGGTGTTGCCACAAGCCCTGCTACCTGATACCAGGAAGTAAACTATCACAGCATCCCGGCTTAAGTTAAACATGGAAAGCGTAAGGTATAACCGGCCTAATGGCTAACTAATGCCATTATATGTTTAATTTTTAGCACTACAAGCCAGGGTTTTTATTACCCGGCTGTATTCTTCGCTGTTTTAGCCTTTATAGCCGCATAAACAGGCGGCACTACCGATACCAGTATAATTACCATTACCACAATGGTAAAGTTTTCTTTGATCACCGGGATATTACCAAAAAAGAAGCCTATCATTAAAAAGCTAAGCACCCAGGCAGCCCCGCCCACAATATTGTATAGGCTGTAACGCAAAAACGGCATATGGCCAACGCCTGCTACAAACGGCGCCACTGTGCGGATGATGGGCAAGAAGCGACTGAAGATTACCGCTTTGCCGCCATGCTTATCAAAAAACGCTTTGGTTTTAAGGTAATAATCCAGCTTCAGAATCTTATTTTGTTCTTTAAACACTTTGGGGCCAAGGTAACTGCCCAGCAGGTAGTTTACCGTATTACCTGCAAATGCCGCAATTACCAATATAATGGCCAGCAGGTAAATATCAAGGCCCGATTGGCCGCCGGCTATAAGGGCTCCTGCCGCAAACAGCAGCGAATCGCCGGGCAAAAATGGGGTAACAACAAAACCGGTTTCAGCAAAAATAATGGCAAACAGGATCAGGTATGTCCAACCCTGGTAGGCGCTGGTTATTTGTACCAGGTGCTTATCTATATGCAATATAAAATCGATGATGCTTTTTATAACTTCCACTTTTTTAAATTTTGCCCAAAAATAGGAATATAAACAGAAAAGCCGGATGTAATCGCTTTTAAACTTTTGCGGATAAAGCAAATGATTGTTGTCAGGTAACAGGATAAAATTTATTTCGTGTGAATACTCAATGGCGCACAGAAAGGCAAGTGGATGAATGGCCACCTAGCACTTTTGCGAAAAGAATAGCTTAAACCAATTACAATTTACCATGGTATTTTTTCAACGCCGCTATTCAACAACGGAAAAACGAAGCAAGTTTGATACTTGATAAGCTACGTCAGCAGGAGTGTTAAAAAAAGTTAAGGTTTTTTTATAAAAAGAGATTTTAGATTACCTTGTGTTACACTATCCTTATTTAAAAAGTTTAAATGACTTACCTTATCAAAAAACTCATTAAACTATCTGTTTGCATGGCATTGGTTTTGCATGGAGTAGCTGCAAACGCACAGGTTTCATTGCTTCAAAACACCATTGATAAACTGGGAACTTATAAAAATTTTAGCTATAACTATGTTTATAAGCAGAAGGAAGTTTTTAGTGATACCCTAACATTAAACGACAAATATGTTTTATTAAAGGTTCCTGAAGAAAAAGATTTTGGTTATTTTTTTAAACATGCATACGGGGATATGAAACCCCAGGCAACAGATGTATACAATGGAACTAACCTAATATCGTTAAATCCTGGGGACAGTACTTATAATTCAAACAAAATACAAGCCATGGCTTTTGAAAGGACGTTGCCTGGTGAGTTAAATTGGATGAAAACGTTTTCAAAGAAAAATCCTTCTAAAATTGTACAATCAGCAGATACCACTTTTAACGCTATAAATAGTTATCATTTAATTTTTAATACCAAAGATACCATCATTAACAACAACCATTTGTATGCAAGGATACATCTGTTCATCAACAAGGTAACAGGTTTGCCTGTTGGTAGATTTTCAAGGTCAAGGACTGCTGATTTTGGAAAAGAGGTCACCAATTATTATACCGAAGAAAGTTACTTCAATTATACGATTGACCAGGATAATATCAATGCAGCTTCCTTTGCCATACCCGAAGGGTTCCATCAAACTAAAGAGCCACAGGAGCAACCTTCTTTACTGACAACAGGTACAATGGCACCTGATTGGACCTTATATGATACCGGAGGTAAGAAAACGTCATTATCACAAATGAAAGGTAAAATTGTATTGATGGATTTTTTCTTTGTTGGCTGTGTCCCTTGTATGAACACATTGGCACCGTTGGATAGAATTCATAAAAAATATAAGGATAAAAACCTGGTAATACTAAGTATTAGTACCCGGGACAACAAAGAATTGGTTATGGCATTTAAGAAAGCTCAACTCATAAAAAATCAAATGTATCCTGATGGCGGCGATGTGGCCAAATTATATCATATAACAGGCGCCCCTACCTTTTATTTCATTGACAAAGAAGGTAAAATTGCAAGCGTAACTATGGGATATGACGATGATTTTGAAAAGAGGGCAACATCGGTAATTAATGCCTTGTTAAATAAACCCTGATAGATGATTCCTATAATTTTAGAATGCCGAAGTTTTTTTATTCGGCGTTGATGTCTCTCTACTGCGTTATTTTTTCCAACAAATTATTGGTTAATACTGCGGCACCAAAGGCAACAGAATCTGTTCGGCCTACAATGCCCTGGGTATAAATGGTGTAGGCGCGTCCGTCTAATATGCTAACGTTGCTGAGTTTGTATTCTGTTTTTGTTGGGGTGCTGTGCACGTTTATGGTAAAGGTGTAATTACCGGTTGGCACTTTAACATACGGGGTTAGGGTATTAAACGCAACACCGGCTTTAGCCGTAAGCAAGGTATCGTTTGCCCTTAAATCCAGGCTGGCCGATGAAGGTGAGCCATGCAGAAACCTTACCAGGCCACGGCCAATTGGCGGCACCGTTGCGGTATCTAACGACAGGATGGCGTTTTTTATGGTACCATCGGTAAGGTAGCCGGTTAAAAAAATGGTGTATTTTACATTACTCCTTAAAACAGTATCTATTTCAAACGGGATATTCAAAGCAGCAGCGGTAGCCTGCCGAAATTGCAATGGCGGCGTAACGGTAGACAGCGTAAAATAACCCGAACCTGTTGGATAGGTGTAAGTAGTTGTGCTTTGCTTAATCGAGTTTTGGTACAAATTCAAAGGCTGCACATCTGAGCTTAAGTTAACAACCTGCAACTTCGTGTTAGTTCCTGTTATATTAGTTGATTTGCCGCACGATGCTGCAAAGCACAGCAGCAACACCAATGGTATGCCGGTAAGCAACCATATGAACAGGCCGTTTTTATTTTTATTATTCATTTTATTATTCGCTGCCATTATTAAATAAGCCCGCAAGTACACCCTGGTTACCCGCAGGCAACGCGGTACCGTAACCATAAAAAGTATATATATTACCTGCCGATAAAGTTACTGTATCGACCTTAGGAACAGTTGGATAAGCCGCCCTGTATATGCCAATATAATGCACACCTTTAGTAATGCGTATAAAATTTGTTGTAGTTTTATACGCAACGTTGCTAAACTGCGCACTATCGGTAGTTCCTCCTCTTAAAACAAAGGTCATATTTCCTGTGCTTGCCGAAGCATTTACGTACCTTATTTGCGCGTACTTGGTTAAATTTGTGCCTGTATCAGGTATCCAGGTATCATGGCTGCTAAACACATCATCGCTGGTTTGGGCTGCCACGTATATGGTATAGCCTGCAGCCGAATCGGCCTGGAAAGGCTTATTGTAAAATGGCGTGGAAGCGCCGTCAACCTTAAATGAGTAATTTTTAGTACCGGCAGGCACAGTAACATAGCCCAATGTACCACCCGGATAAAAGGTTGATGTATTGTTAAAACGCGTACCGTTTATATAAAAATTAACATTGGCGTTTGATACATTTACTACATCAACAAGAGCGGTTACCGTTGATGCACTGGCAGGCGCATCGTTACTCTTTTTACAGGATGCCCAGCAGGCACCGGCTGCTGCAATAAAAAATAAAACCTTTATCCTGGTATTCATATGAGGTTAAAAGTGGTGAGTAGTGAGTAGTGAATTACCAGGGGAGGGCAAGGTTTCGTACAGGCGCATGCTTGCATCTCCCGCGTTCAGGCTCACATCATGAGTCAGCAATTCTGATTGGATACACAATAGTGCGTCTCTAAAAAAAGATATTTTAAGGATCATTTTAAACAGTTCAACTCTCATAATATAAACTCAACACTAATAACTGCTTCCCGAAACATTTGTTATCTGCATCGAACAAAAAAGTCCGGTTTTTAAAGCCGGACTCTTGTTTTGGATTTATAATTTAAGTTTACACTTAAGCATAGCTATTGAGCATCACCGGCATAACCAGCATCAGCACATCTTCATTTTCATCACCACCCTGTGGCAGCAATAAGCCGGCACGGTTTGGAGTTGACATCTCCAAAGATACTTCTTCGCAACTTAAATTCTTCAACATTTCTATTAAAAATCTTGCGTTAAAACCAATTTCCATGTCGTCGCCCTCGTACTGGCAGCTTAAGCGCTCGTGGGCCTCATTTGCAAAGTCAATATCTTCTGATGATATATTCAACTCGCTGCCGTTTATTTTAAGCCTAACCTGGTGGGTTGTTTTGTTGGCGTAAATAGCCACACGGTTTAACGAGCCCAGGAAGGTAAGCCTGTCGATAGTTAATTTATTGGGATTGTTTTGTGGGATAACCGCTTCGTAATCAGGGTAACGCTCATCTATCAACCTACAAACAAGGTTAATATGGTTAAATTTAAAAAACGCGCTGGTTGAGTTATACTCTACAGATACGTTTACATCGTCATTAGGCAAAGCCGATTTAAGCAGGGTTAAAGCTTTTTTAGGCAATATAAACGCGGTAGTGCTTGCTGCTTTCGCATCTTTACGGCGGTAACGTACCAGCTTGTGGGCATCGGTAGCTACAAAAGTAAGGTGTTGTGTGCTTAACTGGCAGTAAACACCCGTCATAGCGGGGCGCAGTTCGTCATTACTTACCGCGAAGATGGTTTTGTTAATAGCCTCGGCCAAAACAGATGCAGGAAGGTTTACTGACGATGCATTTTCAACAACGGGAATCTTCGGGAAATCTTCACCATTTTCGCCGCTTAGTTTGTATTTACCATCACCGGCGTTTATCTCGATAGCAAAGGTTTGGTCATCAACCGAAAATGCCACCGGTTGCTCTGGTAACGATTTAAGGGTCTCTAACAAAATACGCGATGGTATGGCTATGCGGCCGTTTTCCTTAGCTTCAACAGTTAAGGAAGTGGTCATGCTGGTTTGCAGGTCAGTTGCAGAAATGGTTAAGTTTCCTTCCTTTATCTCGAACAAAAAGTTTTCCAGTATAGGCAAAACAGTGCTGTTGCTTAGGGCACCGCTTACTGCCTGTAGTTGTTTGAGTAAAGTTGTGGTAGAAACAATAAATCTCATATGGGTCTAATTAATCTATCAAAAATATAAAATTTAATGGGCATACTTCCGCTTGCGGATATAATGTTGAAAAATAGCACATATTAACACTAAAGCAAGCGGGCCAACGGTATTTACCAGTTGCCAGTACAATTTTTCGTTACGGATGCGGGCGCGGTTAAGCAGGCGGATCTTGATCTCTTTGGTACGCAGGGCAATAAGGCCCGAGTCGTCGGTCATGTAATCGGCAATGTTAAGCAGCAGGTTTTTATTGCCATAGCTTTGCTGGGTATAATGATCGTACCCCAGCGGGTATGGCGATCCATCCCGGCCAATCTGGTTTTTTAAAATGTCGCCATCGCTGATAACCACCATTTTGGTGGGCACACTTTCGGGCATAATGGTTACAGCCTCGCCCATACTATCAGGCAGCGGGCGGTTACGCCAGTCGGATACAAACTTACCTTCCAGCAATACGGCAACCGTTTTGGGCGTTCCCTGGAAATCTTTGGGGTTTGGCTCCTGCTCCAACGCCTGTAAGGATAGAATATGCGGTGCGCTTATCTTTTTATTGTAAGGCGACGATGCCAGCAGGATAGTCTTTTTAACGTTTTTAGTATTTAACAGATCGATTGTGCTGGCAAATTCGCTGTGTATGGCGTCCAGGTTTTTTACTATCGGGTGTTTGGAATACGGCATAAACAGCGGGTAATATAACCATGGCAGCATCTGAATTTGGGCCTGACCGCCAACCTCGCCAGTACTTACCGGTATGGGCGAACAGCTCATATCGGCAATCAAATCATAATTGATACGCACCCCGTACCGAAACAGCTGATCATCAAGGTTAAGCTGTTTGGGGAACGACATTTGTTCGCCGCCGTGGCCGCGCAGGCTATCCAGTTCGGCGCTTACCTGGTCAATAGTCCACAGCACTTTGCCGCCGCGCATAATGTACTGGTCCAACTTAAACTTTTCCAGTTCGGTAAACTTCTGGTCGGGTTTTGGAATAACCAATAGTTTAATGTTTTGTAACGCCTTAAACGGAATGGTAGCCAGGTTTAACCTGCCCACTTCGAAACCATCCGACAGCGATTTCATGGCATCGTTTAACTGCACATCGGTAAGCTCATGATGGCCTTCGGTAAAACCAATCTGCGGTTTGCCGCCGCTTACCGCTTTTTTTATGGCCGATGTAAAGGCATATTCCAGGTTTTGAACCGAGATATTGATCTGCTCCTCATCCGATGAGCCAATGCGCGTTTGCACCAGGTTTACCACCACTTCTTTGTCGCCCGACTTTACAACAGCTTCGGGGAATATTAATTTTTGCGATACGCCGTCGTCGGTTTTAAAGCTGATATTTTGACCTGTTACGCCCTTGGATTCAAAATCCTCATAAGCCTCTTTTTGCCTATCATCAGGCAGCTTTTTTATGGTTGATAACAGGTCGACAAATTCAAACTGGATGTTGCCATGGCTATAAGCCTTTAAATCGGTTATCATATCGCGGGCGGCGCCTTGCAGGCGTTTCATGCCGGCAGGCAAGCCACTGCCTTGCAGGTAAACCGTAATTTTTACCGGTTTGGGTAAGTCGTTTATAATTTTCCGGCTGATGGGCGATATGGTAAAGCGTTTTTCGGTAGTAAAATCAAAACGGGTAAAGGCGAATTGGGCAATAATACCAACCAATATAAAAGCCGACAACAAGCCAACCATAACCGCCGTATTTAGCTGCTTTTGCCGCTGCTTTATCAGTATAAATAAGGTAAGCCATATAAAAGCACTCGCTGCCAATAAAAAGTAAATCAAATCGCGCGTATCCAGCACACCACGGCTTACCGACTGGTAATGCTGGGTAATGCCCAGGCTTTGCAGGCCCAGATCCTGCAGGGAAAGCATCTGGCTCAGGGAATCAAACCCGCTGTAAAAAAAGAAACACAGGAAAACCGCAATAGTAAAGGCAATGATCTGGTTTTTGGTGATGGACGATGCAAACAGACCAATAGCTGCGAATGCTGCCCCTAATAAAAATAACCCGATGTACGAACCGATAACGGCGCCAGTATCAATGTTGCCTTGTGGTGTACCCAATATACTTACCGAGTAATAATAAATCAGCGTAGGCAACAGCGCAAAAAGTACAATGAGCAGGCAGGCAAAGTATTTGCCCAGCACAATTTCCCAGTCTTTCAACGGGCGGGTAAACAATAGTTCGAAGGTACCTTCTTTACGTTCTTCGGCCAGGGAGCGCATGGTGATGGCTGGTATCAGGAACATGAACAGGTAGGGTGCAGTGCTAAAAAGGCTGTCGAGGCCGGCGTAACCGTAATCCAGGATGCTGGAATCGGGAAATACCCAAAGGAACAAACCCAAAACCAGTAAAAAAACGCCAATGGTAACATAGGCCACCAGCGAGCTGAGGTATGATGTTATTTCTTTTTTAAGGATGCTAAGCACTGCTGTATATAATATGCTGAAACGCCGAAATTACAACAATAATATTTAAAGTGGAAAGGTGAGTTGTGAGTTGTGAGTTGTGAGTTGTGAGTTGTGAGTTGTGAGTTGTGAGGAATCGACCAGAGACTTTATTGTTTTAATTATTTCAAACTATTTTTCGAAAAGCGACAATGACCAATGACAGCGAAGCGAAATGACTAATGACAAGCGCAGCGTAAATCATGGCATCGAATTTGCATTAGATACATTATAAACATAAAGAGATATGTGCCGGCTTTTGATAATTGACGATAACCCGATTGAACACCTGATTTTACAGCGGATGATTGACTCCGGTAACCTGTTTCAACACGTTACACATAGCTCGGACGCCCGGTTACAAATTGAATCGCTTAGGGAAAACAGTGGTTTTAACAACAAGCTTCCCGATTTAATATTTTTAGATCTTCATATGCCCGATTTTAACGGCTGGGAATTCCTGGCTCAATTTAAGGAGTTAATTCCCCTTTTTAAGAAAACAGTTGATGTATACATTGTATCGTCATCCATTGATCCCAGGGACTTTTCAAGATCAAAGAATTATCCCTTCGTAAAATCCTTTGTTTCAAAACCTTTTAGTAAACAAACTTTAAACGATACCTATTTAAGGTACTCGGCGGCGTAACAGGGCAAACGCATCTAATTGGGTTAACATAACTTAACATATTTCAGATAAAATATTTACAAGTTATTGATAATCAATATTTTATATTTTATCATGGTTAACACTAAACCTGATAGCACAATTCGCTCTGCCGAAACAGTATTTAGTAATCCCGCGTTTTTTTCCACCATTTCTCTATCGCCGATAGTATCTCATCCACTTTTATAGGTTTGCTCAGATAATCATCCATGCCGGCGGCAAGGCATGCCCCACGGTCTTCGGGCATGGCATTGGCTGTCATCGCCACAATAACAGGCTGATGAATATTGTCCAGCCTGATTCGTTTGGTGGCCTCCAGCCCATCCATCTCCGGCATCTGAACGTCCATAAAAATCAGCCCATAATTTTTGCGGGTAAGCGAATCCAAAGCTGCCAGTCCATTCGGGGCCACATCAGGTGCATAACCCATTTTTGTGAGTACCCGCATGGCCAGCTTCTGGTTAATCAAATTATCTTCTGCTATCAGGATATCTATCGGATATCGCCTGGCAAATTCTACAGTGAACAGGTTTCCGCGCACATGGGGTTCGTGGGCCACATCAACCTTTTTTAACTGGCTAATGATAGTGCTATAAAGCACATGATATTTAACAGGTTTGGCTACTACAGCGTTAAAAAGACCAGGTTCTTTTTTGTACTGCTCATGGCTTGCTGGTCCAAGCAAAATCACGCGCACAGCGGGGTAGCTGGCCAGTATAAGTTTTGTCATCTGGAAGCCATCCATTTCGGGCATATTAAAATCGGCCAATACCAGGTCAATCTTATCATTCACAGCCAATATTTCCAGGGCCTCACTCCCCGACCCTACCGCTGTCGCAGCAAATTCCCATTGTGCAAGTTGCGCCTGCAATACCCCGCGGCTTGCATCATTGTCATCAACAATCAATATATGTTTTCCTTGCAAGCCGGCATGGCTTTCCAAATGCTCGGCTATACCACTTTCATGCCCCTTTGCCGATTTAATATGGAAACAAAAAGTAGTACCTTTCCCAAATTCGCTTTCAACTTTAATATCACCGCCCATCAGTTCAATCAGTCGTTTGCTAATGGTAAGGCCTAGCCCGCTCCCACCGTATTTGCGGGTTGTACCCGAGTCGACCTGTGAAAAAGCATGAAAAAGTTTGTCTAATTTTTCGGACGGAATCCCTATACCGGTATCGCGGACGCTAAACGATAAAGCGAAATCCTGGTTGTGGCCGGGCACCATACTTACATTAATAACAATCTCGCCCCGTACAGTAAACTTAACGGCATTACTCACCAGGTTTAGCAGTACCTGCCTCAGGCGCAGCTCATCGCCAAAAACAACTACCGGAACATCGGGTGCAATCTGGTAAAGCAACTCCAGGTTGGGTTTAAACGCACCACCTGCAAACACATCGAGGGTACCCTCAATACAGGTCCGCAGGTCGAAATCGTTTTCATCCAGCTCCATTTTCCCCGATTCTATCTTCGAAAAATCCAGGATATCGTTAATTACAGATAACAACGCATCGCCGCAATTTTTAATGGTTTCGGTATACTCTTCCTGCTCGGGGGTAAGCTGCGTGCCCGATAAAAGCATGGCCATGCCCACTACACCGTTCATCGGCGTGCGTATCTCGTGGCTCATGGTAGCCATAAAAAGGCTTTTGGCCGCGTTGGCCTGCTCGGCCTCCATTCGTGCTTTATGCTCATCAATTGTCATTTTGGCCAGCAGCTCGGTACGTTCCTGTACTTGCCGCTCCAATACCAGCTGCCGCAGTTTGATAAACCTTACCCGGTACCTGAAAAGCCCATATATAGCGGACGCTAAAACGATAACGGCGAGCAATTTGAACCACCATGTTAACCAAAATGGAGGTACAATGGTAATTTCAAGTGCGGTTGTCACCGGCGACCATTGCCCGGCGCTACTCTGGTACTTTATTTTAAAATAGTATTCGCCGGCAGGCAGGTTGGTGTAGGAGGCAGTATTCCTGCTCCCAACTTCACTCCACTGGGTATCATAATTCTGCAGGATAAAGGCGTATTTTTTCCTGTCGGCAGAGGCAAAGTCGAGGGCGGCATATTCCATCGAGATATCAGATTGTCTGTAGGATAGGATAATACTCCTGGTATCAGTTATATCCTGCTTCAGCGCGTTTGGATCATCCGCAAGTAATACGGTACTTACAGGTTTGTTGAAAACAAGAAACGATGTTATAACCACCGGCGAAAATGGTGCCGGCCGGAGTATCCGCGCCGGATAAAAAGCGTTAAAGCCATTAATGCCTCCAAAAAAAATCGCCCCATTGCTTGTCCTTAAAGCCGAATGTGGTTTAAAATCATCGCCCTGTAAGCCATCTTCGGTTGTGTAATTTTTAAACAACCGCTTAACCGGGTTGTACATCGATATGCCGTTATTGGTACTGGCCCAAAAATTACCGGCACCATCCTCTTTTATCGCATAAATAATATCGCTGGCCAGGCCATCTTTTTTGGTGAAAACTGTAAAATGCTTAGTAACCGGGTCAAATAAATTAAGGCCGCTAATGGTACAAAGCCATAATTTACCTTTGCTATCTAAAAAAATATCTGTAACCGTATTACTGCTCAGGCTGTTCCGCCCGTCCTGGTGCCTAAAATGGGTAAAAACGCCTGTTTTACTATCTAACATATCAAGCCCATTATCATTTGTGCCAATCCACAAGTTGCCATCACGGTCTTCGCACAAATCATAAATGCGGTTGCTGCTGATGCTTTGCGGGTTATGGGCATCGTACCTGAAATGTTTAAACTTGCCGGTTTTATGATTATAAAAGTCCAACCCGTCATTAAATGTTCCCAGCCAGGTGTTTTGATCTTTGGTATGCAGTATAGCGTAAATGTTATTGCCGCCTGGTCCATCCGGTTTGACGGGGTTTGCCTTATAATTTTTAAATGCGCCCGTTTTAGGATTAAATATACTGAACCCATCGCCCCAGGTGCCAATCCATAGGTTTCCATCGGGGTGTTGAGTGGTAGTTAACACATAATTGCCGGCAATGCCGTTTTTGCCGGCGGGCGGTTGTTTATAATGCCTGAAAGACCCGGTTGACCGGTTAAACAGGTCGAGCCCGCCGCCATCGGTACCTACCCATATATTTTTATCCCGGTCCTCAAACAGGTCAAGTACAAAATTGCTCGAGAGGCTTGATGGTGAAGAATTGTGCTGGTAAAGTGCAAAGCTGGAAGTTGCCTTTTTATAAAGGTTAATTCCGCCGCCAAAAGCGCCCAGCCACATATTGCCGGTTTTATCTTTATAGATGGCATTAATAGTGATACCTTTTATACTGTTATTGTCAATATCGTCATGCTGGTAATTGTAAAGATTGCCAGAAGCATCCAATAAATTTAGCCCGCCATGTTCGGCCCCTATCCAAATATTGCCATCATCATCCTGGCCCAGGCTATTTACTGTGTTTACCGAACTGGTATTACCCAGGCTATCTTTATTGTTTATGTGCCTTAAAGTGTGCTTTGCAGGATTAAATACAAAAACCCCCTGTGATATAGTGCCCAGGTACAGGTTGCCGGCCCTATCTTCATAGATGCAAAAGATATGATCGCCTGATGCGCCTACATCATTATCTGAATATTTAAACCTCGAAAAGTTATTACTTGCCGGCTGGTAAAGGTTTAACCCGCCGGCCGTTCCCACCCACAGGTTGTGGTGCGAGTCGGTAAAAACTGTGTATACGGTATTATTGCTCAGGCTATTGCTATCCACGTCGGAATGTGTGTAATGCCTGAATTTGTTTGAACGCACATCGAGGTAATCAAGCCCTCCGTTTTGGGTCGCTATCCACAAATTGCCCGCACTATCAAAACTTAGCCGATTAACCACATCTACAGCCAAGCTTGCGGGGTCATGGTCGTTATGCAGGTACCTGATAAAGCGGCCGGAAGCCCTATCAAACTTATTTAATCCACCTTTGGTGGCTATCCAAATATTTCCGGATTTATCTTCTGCCAGGTCGCTGATAACGTTGTTGCTTAACGAACTGATGTTAGCCAGGTCGAACCGATAGTTGGTGAATTTATACCCATCGTACCGGTTAAGACCATTGCCGGTGCCAATCCACATAAACCCGCGGCTATCCTGGATAATACTGCTTACATCAATCTGCGATAGCCCGTCCCGGGTTCCGATATGCTCAAACTTCAGGCTTTGGTTTTGCGCAAAACAAGCCAGTGGCATGCCCGCAAATAAAAAAACACTAATCCATAAATGAATGATCTGGCTGGCTTTAAGCACGAATTGTATAATTAGGTCTGTGCACTGTGGTTTATGGCAGTACTACACGTAGTTTACGTATTTTTACGCCACAAGTTTCGTTTCGAGAACGGCGGACCCGTTTTTTTGAAAAACAGGGCGAAATTTTGGCACTTTTATTTTTAAATGCTATAAATTCCTTATTCCGCATTATTCACCCTGGGTGCGGATCTTAACTTAATTGATTTGCCCTCCGCTTTCTCCACTTAACAATTTCATACCAGGCAACAGATAAAAATCCGCTACCAAAAGCAAATGTCAATTGAAACAAACTCAATGATGCAAATCCAAAGAAAACGGATAAAGGTTTTACATAAAGCAATAAACCAGTAATAACTATGGTAATACCGATTATCAGCAACACCAAATTGTTTTTATACTTTAAAGTTGTAAAAACTGAATAGTAAAAAGAGCGGTTTACCAGCGTGAGTAATACATTGGCAGCTATAAGGCAGGTAAAAACCATGGCACGGGTTTGCGGCTCATTTAACCCGGCTTTTATCGCCCATTGGTAGGTAACTAAAGTTCCGGCGGTTATCATTAGCCCCTGCACAACGCTGGTGGCTAACTCCTTCCAGTTAAAAAAAGTAGTAGTAAATGGCCGGGGCTTTTGCAGCATGGTATTTTTTTCCATGGGTTCGTTTTCATAGATGATAGAACAGGTAGGCCCCATAATCAATTCTAAAAAAATAATATGCACCGGCGAAAATATGTTGGGATATACCCAGCCGAGTGCCAGAGGGATAAACACCGTTAGTATGATGGGTATGTGGATGGAGATGATATACTGTATAGCCTTTTTCAGGTTAGTGTAAATCCTGCGGCCCATGGCCACTGCATCTGTCATTTTTGACAAATCGTCTTCCAGCAATACGAGCGACGCGGCCTGCCTGGCAATCTCTGTTCCTTTTTTACCCATGGCTATGCCAATGTGCGCGGCTTTAAGTGCAGGGCCATCGTTTACGCCATCGCCGGTCATGGCCACTATCTCGTGTTTCGATTTTAATGCGTTAATTATCCTGAGCTTTGCATCGGGATACATACGGGTAAAAATGTTTAGCTTTTCAACACTTTTCCCAAGTTGCTTGCTATCCAGTTCCATCAGCTCGTCGCCGCTGATGCATTTATCGGCGCCTTTAAAATCAATTTGCCGGGCAATTGCGGCTGTGGTAGCGGCATTATCTCCGGTTACAATTTTCACCGTTATACCTGCTTTATAAAACGTTTCAAGTACAGCTTTTATATTTTTTTTAGGCGGATCGTAAAAAGCCACCAAACCTTTAAACCCAAATTCAAACTCCTGTTGTGTAGCAGGAAAATTGTTCCCGGCAAAGTGGGCCTCTGCCACAGCCAAAATACGATAGCCTTCAGATGCAAGTGCGTCAATAGTAGTTTGCAATTGCCGTAGTTCGGTTTCAGCCAGTCCGGCTATCTTCATTATCGCCTCGGGTGCCCCTTTGGCTGCTATAATCCGTTCTTTATTGTCGTTTTCAAACAAGTGGGTCATCATGGGCGGCTTACCACCCAGCGGGTATTCGTGAACCATTTTATATCGGGGCCTTTCGTCGGTTACAGCCAATTTTGCATACGCCTCATGCAAAGCAATTTCCATAGGATCAAAAGGAATAGGCTCGCTGGCCCACATCGCCAGCCTTATAAGTTTCCGTTCAGGTTCATCGTATGTTCCACCGGCATCCGTAACCTTGCCCGATTCGAGTGCGAAAACCTTAGCCAGGCTCATTTTATTTTCGGTAATGGTACCGGTTTTATCGGTACATATCACAGATGCGCTGCCCAGGGTTTCAACCGTTTTCATTTGCTTAACTACTATACCCATTTTCATTAAGCGCCAGGCACCTAAAGCCATAAACGAGGTAAAGGCGACCGGTATCTCCTCGGGCAAAATACTCATAGCCAGGGTAAGCGCCTTAATCAGGCTATCAGTAAGGTTGCGGGAATGCGTGTAGTTAATAGCCCATACTATAATAAAAACAATGGCGCCAGCAACCACCATTTTTTTCACAAAATTGTTAATCTGCAGTTCAAGCGGGGTCTTTTCTTCGCTAATTGCTTCCAGGCTTTTGCCAATAGCGCCCAGCCGGGTTTTATTGCCAATAGCCGTTACTTTGGCAATCGCCAAGCCGCCGGCCACCGTAGTACCTCGCAAAATTGTATTATCTGTTGACGATTTATCTTTATAAACCGGCAGCGATTCGCCGGTAACGATACTTTCATTTACCGAAAAATCATTCGATTGGATAATTACGCCATCGGCCGATACAGAAGTACCTTCTTCAACAATCAAACAATCGCCAATAACCAGGTCGTCGCTTTTTATTTCTACTATAACACCATCCCTTATCACTTTGCAGGTTGGCTGCGAGTAATCTTTAAGCTTATCAAGGGCATTCCTGCTCCGCGAATCCTGGTATAGCGAAATGCCCGATACCAATATAACGGCCGATGCCAGGAAAAAGCCGTCGCCATTTTTCCCGCTGATAAAATAAATAGCCGCGGTAACCAATAGTAAAATAACCATTGGCTCTTTTGCAATACTTTTTAGGACATCAATAAAACCGTTTTCTTTTTTATAGGTAAGGCTGTTGACGCCATACCGTTGCCTGGCCTCTATAACTTCTTTACTGCTCAGTCCTTTTATATCCTGGTTATTTAATGTCATTTGGGGGTTTTGAATCGGTAATTAGTAAAACCATCGTCAAAAAAATCACATTATTGAATACCTGCGGGAATAACCATCAGTGGGATATGATGGTGACCAAGCGCTTTCTCGGTGGTAGATTTCTTAAAAATACTTGAAAGCAAGCCATGCTCATAATGAACCAGCGCAAGCATATCCGATCCGTTCTCTTTGCAAAGGTGGTTCAGCCTGTCAATTACATCTTTCCCGCGTATCTGTTTATAAACTATACCCGAATCTTCAAGCTTTTTGATATGCCTTAGCAAAGCTTTTTCTTTATCAGGATCCTCATACTTTTCAAACACCGATATATGTACTATTTCCAGCTCAAAACCCAGCTTGTTGCTCAGATTGGCCAGGTAGGTGACGGCAAAATTATCAAACGGTTCAAATGCAGTTGCTAAAGTGATTTTCTTCAGCTTTTCCAACGTAACCTTTGGAGGAATAATTATAACCGGGCACGATGCATGGTCAATCACATCCATAGTATCGCTACCAAAAAAAAGATGATTAAGCGGGCTGTTTAAACTGCCGCCCATTACTATAAACGATACTTTTTTTTCATTGATAACTGCCGCCAGGTTATTTCCAAGCGAGCCTTCGCCACATTGCGAATGGATTTCGGGTTTAAATTCGTCGTTAGTATTGCCATTGTTCAAATGGCTCAATTGCCTGGCCAACTGCTGAAGCGCTGAGTTGCTGTCCCCTTTCCGAAAAACAAGTTCATCAACAGCTAAAGGGCCACCCGCATAAACAGGTATTACCGGATGGTTATAATAGGAATTAAAAATAATGATGTCGTTGTGCAATTTCGCGGCAAGCAGCGGGGCTGCCTTGGCTGCGTGGTTTGCATTTTCAGAAAAATCGGTAAGCACGAGGATGTTATTCATATCGCCTGAATTATTAAGTAAAAATAACCTTAAATAAAAGCGTAACTTATAATACAAGTCATTAACAAATCTGATTTGCATCACTTTATGAACGCTGTAAAAAGACATGGGATGAGATTTATTGGGAGGTTGCTTTTTTCGCGCTAAAGCGCAAAGCACAAAAAACAATCAAATCGCTTAGTTTCTTAGCGCCTTGCGAGTTGTAAAATCGGGAACTCTGAAGGCCAGATGATGTACATCGCATGTCGGCGAGTTGACTCACCCCGACGAGGCTGCGCCCGTCTGCCCCTCTCTCCGACTGCGTCGCATAGAGGGGCTAAAAAAATATTTTTCTTTCCTCAACCCTCTTCGCGGCGCAAGCCGGAAAGAGATTCGGCCAGCGCAGCGTAGCCGGGGTGAGTCGTGACCAGCGTTCAAATCAAATGTGCGTGTGAACCAACATGTCAGGCAGATTCGATTGCATGCGGGAGACGCATGTGATGCGTCTCTACAAAAAACATTGCAACCTCCACCTATTTTGCTTTATACCCGGCAATCGCTAACTTGCCCTTATGATTAAACCGTTATTAATAACATTGCTTGCACTATCTGCCGGGGTGGCAAACGCTCAAGGTTCAAATGCTATTGATAGTTATTACCCCCTTTTGCGAAATACATTTATTGAGGCCAATGCTTATAAAACGGTAGCGTTTGTTGAAAAACGCTGGAGGATTCCCGGTAATTCGGGCTTTAACGAAAGTATATACGAAGTTGAAAAAACACTACAGCAGGCCGGATATAAAAAAGAGGTAAAAGGTGAGGCCGATGGTCCGCTAACCTACCGCATTGAAACCCGCGAAATGCACCGCCCCACCTGGGAACCAGTAAACGCGGTTGTAACCATTGAGGGCGACGCAAAACCCTTGCTTACTTTTACTACCAACCGTAACATGCTGGCTATTTATTCAGCAAGTACCCCGCCGGGAGGAGTTGACGCCGATGTGCTTTTTGTTGATGAAGCCGGCATGAAAAACCTCGACGGCAAGGATTTAAAAGGCAAAATTATTTTTGCCGAAACTAATGTGGGCAGGTTTTATACATCGGCTGTTAAAAACGGCGCGCTTGGTGCAATGGGTTATAGCATGCCAGCCTACACGCAGCCCGAAAAAAATGTAAATTCTATCCAGTTTGGCGGTATCAGGTACCAGGATTCGTTAAGCCAGAAATTTGGGATCCTGCTTTCGTATGCTGCTAAAGAAAGGCTCAAAGCGGCTTTACAAAAAGGGCCGGTTAAGGTTCACGTTGAGGTGGAATCAAAAATATATCCGTCAAAAGAGCTCACCATTGTGGCTAATGCCCGCGGCACAGCCAAACCCGACGAACGTTTTGTATTTAGCGCGCATGTACAGGAGCCGGGCGCCAATGACAACGCTACCGGAGTAGGTACGCTTGCCGAAATGGCAAGGGTAACCGCAACAATCATCAACCAGAAAAAATTCAGCCCTAAGCGTACCATCACGTTTTTATGGGGCGATGAAATTGTATCAACAGGCAGGTATATTACTGAAGATACCCTGAGGGCCAAAGGTATTAAATGGGGATTAAGCCTGGATATGGTGGGTGAAGATGTAAGCAAAACAGGCGGCAGTTTCCTGATTGAAAAAATGCCCGACCCATCGGCTATCTGGACCCGTGGTAAAGATAAGCATACTGAGTGGGGTGGCAGTGAGTTAAAAGAGTCGGATATGTTTCCGCATTATTTTAATGATCTGGTGCTTAACCGCTGCATGCAGCAGGGCCGCGATAATGGCTGGGTAGTAAAAAGCAACCCTTTTGAAGGCGGCAGCGATCATACCCCATTTTTGCAGGCCAAAATTCCCGGTTTATTGATGTGGCATTTTACCGATGTATTTTACCATACCGATGCCGACAGGTTAAATATGGTTTCGGCACAGGAAATGAAGAATGTGGGTGTAAGTGCGTTGGCTACAGCCTATGCACTAACCGCGGCAGATGAACCAACTACGTTAACACTGATTGACGAGCTGCAAAAAAACGCGGCCGACAGGCTAAATGACGAATATGCTTTGGGCGCGCAGGCCATTAAAGACGGATTGCCGGCCGATGCCGAAAAACATAAAATTGATGTATGGGCAAAATGGTATACCGATGCTTTAAGCAAAATGACAGATATTAACGTTGAGGGCAGCACAGCGCCAATAAATACCCGGATAGCAAGCGCAAAGCAGGCCGTGATGGATTTAAATTCAAAAATTGATGCCAATCTTAAATAATTAAGTAACCTTTTGCCGTTTCAACAATTCCGTTAACTTTGAATAAAAATACTATGCACGCATAATGATTGCACAAGCTATATTTATCGTCATTTTAAGCGCTGCCATTTACCTGTTTGCCAAAAACGCGGGTAAAATAAGGCGCAATATATTACTGGGTAAGGATGTTGACCGCAGCGACGAGCCGGCAACGAGATGGGAAATAATGGCCAAAGTAGCCCTTGGCCAAACCAAAATGGTTAAGCGCCCTGTTGCGGCCATAATGCATTTTTTTATCTATGTAGGCTTCGTTATCATCAACCTGGAAGTGCTGGAGATTATGATAGACGGCATTTTTGGTTCGCACCGTATTTTTTCGACCCCGCTGGGCGGCTTGTATAACCTGCTGATAGGCGGTTTTGAGGTGCTGGCGGTGTTGGTACTTGTTGCCTGTATTGTTTTCCTGAGCCGGCGTAACATTGTACACCTAAAGCGCTTTTCGGGCACCGAGATGACCCAATGGCCAAAATCAGATGCCAACTATATCCTTTGTATCGAAATATTGCTGATGACCGCGTTTTTAACCATGAACGCGGCCGACTATAAACTACAGTTATTGCATTTTGAGCATTATATAACAGCCGGCAGTTTCCCGGTAAGCTCGCTTATAGCGCCGATATTGCCCGATAGCGCAGCTTCATTGGTGATGCTGGAAAGAGGCTGCTGGTGGTTCCACATCATAGGTATCCTTGCATTTTTAAATTACCTGCCCTACTCCAAACATTTTCACATCCTGCTGGCTTTCCCCAATGTGTATTACTCAAACCTGAACACCAAAGGAAAGTTTACCAATATGGCGTCGGTTACCAACGAGGTTAAGGCTATGCTCGATCCTTCGTTCGTTCCGGAAAATACCGGCGAGCCTGCCCGTTTTGGTGTAAAGGATGTAACCGACCTTACCTGGAAAAACCTGATGGAGGCCTATACCTGTACCGAGTGCGGCAGGTGTACATCAGTATGCCCGGCAAATATTACCGGCAAACTATTATCTCCGCGTAAAATTATGATGAATACCCGCGACAGGCTTACCGAAGTGGGCAACAACCTGGACAAGCATGGCAAGGGTCATGACGATGGTAAATCGCTGCTGGATAATTATATCACCCGCGAAGAGCTTTGGGCATGTACTACCTGCAATGCCTGTGCCGAGGCCTGCCCGGTAAATATCAATCCATTGGAAATTATCACAGAAATGCGCCGTTACATAGTAATGGAAGAATCACAGGCGCCGGCAAGCCTGAACAATATGTTTAGCAATGTAGAAAATAACGGCGCCCCCTGGAAGTACAGCCAGGCCGATAGGTTGAACTGGGCAAACAACGATTAATTACAGGTTTTATTAAATACAGATATGCTGCAGGATACCGCAACCATTGAACTGAAATATAATTTATTTATTGAACGTGCAGCCGCAGCTAAATCGGTATGGGGATTGAAAAGTAAAACAGGCTGGGCCAACTCGCACTCAAGCGACGATGAAGGCGTTAGCGTGATTCCATTTTGGTCGGACAGGGCCCTGGCCAAAGCTTGCGCACGTGATGATTGGAAAGGCTACCTGCCGGTTGAAATTCTGATAGCCGAATTTTTAGAAAGCTGGTGTGTGGAAATGCACGAAAACGACGTGCTGGCCGGTATTAACTGGGATGCCAAAATGTTTGGAAAAGAAAGCCCCGCTTTAAATGTGGCGCTCGATATTCTTAACCAGTTAAATGCCAACAACACGGCAATTGTATTTAAAAACTACAGCGGCGTAGATGACTTTATAGCCAATATAAACGAGTTGCCCGACGACTTATAATCCGGATTTATGACAAACTTCAAAATACCCACCATGGCCCAAATGGCCGCCGACGGCATTGAACCCGAAATACTGTTCTGGGTTGGCTGTGCAGGTAGTTTTGACGAGCGGGCGCAAAAAATAACCCGCGATATATGTAAAATACTGCATCATGTAGGCATCAGCTATGCTGTTTTGGGTACCGAAGAAAGCTGCACCGGCGACCCCGCCAAACGGGCCGGTAACGAGTTTTTGTTCCAGATGCAGGCCATGACCAATATTGAAGTGCTTAACGCCTATAATATCAAAAAAATAGTAACCGGCTGCCCGCACTGTTTTAACACCATCAGGAACGAATATCCGGGTTTGGGTGGTAATTATGATGTAATACACCATAGCCAGCTGATACAACAACTAATTGATGAAGGTAAGCTGAAAGCTGAGGGAGGCGAAAGCTTTAAAGGTAAAAAGATTACCTTTCATGACCCCTGTTACTTAGGCCGGGCAAATAACGTTTATGAAGCCCCACGTGCCGCGCTGGAGATACTGGACGCCGAACTGGTTGAAATGAAACGTTGCAAAAGCAATGGCTTATGCTGCGGCGCAGGCGGCGGGCAAATGTTTAAAGAACCCGAAAAAGGCACAAAAGATATCAACCTTGAACGCATGCAGGATGTAATTGAGGCCAAAGCCAATATTGTAGCTGCCGGCTGCCCCTTTTGTATGACCATGCTTACAGATGGCGTTAAACTACAGGATAAACAGGACGAGATACAGGTGTTGGATATTGCCGAAATAACGGTAAGGGCAAATGGGTTATAATAGCGCTTTAAACAAATGAAGATTTATTGGCTTGCTTTTATGTTGATGATTACTACCGTGTTGCGGGCAAAGGAGCGCGCGACTTGTATGATTCACCCAATTGATGAAAGTGAGCGAATTGAAGGGCAGCTAGCAGATAAGCTTTATAAATTACGTGAAATCCGAGGGGTTGTTAAACAGTTGAATCGGCTAAACCTCCATCTTTCAACAATGGTTGTAAAAAGGCCGACTCCGGATGATCCTTATTATTTAGTAGACGTAGGCCACTCTGGTGTTTACCGTTTTGAAACCCGCTACGAATTTAAAATAATGAAGGTTGATGTTAACAAGGTAGACATTAAACCTTACGTGGCGGTATGGGATGGATTTAAAGGCGATTACCTGCCGTTATATAAATATCGAAAGATCCATCAACCTAAATAGTCGATATTATAAGCTCTTCGCTTTAAAGTAATTCAGTGCTATTTTTAAACTGTCCAGCTTTGCCTGGCTCATGTGTTTTACGGGCAGTTCAATAGCGGTGGCCATCGAGTCAAGGTCGCCTTTGGGGTCTTCGTAGGTTTGCACAATAATATCGTCGGTTAGGGTACTTAGTTTAAGGGTTCCGGTGGTATCGCTGCCCAGGTACTCCACGTTGTTGAGGCGGTGTAAATTAAACGAAAAATACTCTTGCCTGTCGTGTTGATAAGTTTTCCTTAAACGCAAAAAATAATCGTTGGTAAGTATTAATTCCCACTTTTTCAGTGCGATATCCAGCGGCGGATTAAATGATTCTGTTAGGCATTTATTACTCCAGGCAAGCCATTCCTGGTCGCCCATACCCGGTTTAAAACCGTAAATAAAGCAACTGGAGGCCAAAACTGCTATAATTAGCACCCTTTTTTTTATTAACGACGAGATTGATGTTTTCATGACAACAAAATGTTACCCTAAGTTAATAAATTGATATTTTTGCAAATGGAATTTTCTCAACACTCAAGAGTTTGGATCTACCAGGCCGACAAAAAATTAACCGACGAAGTGGTGCAACAAATCCAGCAGGAACTGGATAAATTCACTACAGGATGGACGGCGCACAACAACCAGCTGAAGGCTAAGGGCGAGGTGCGTTACAACCGTTTTTTGATACTCATTGTTGACGAAAGCCAGGCAGGCGCCAGCGGCTGCTCTATTGATAAGTCGGTGCATTTTATGCAGAATATCGGGCAGCATTTTGACATCAACCTGTTCGATAGGTTTAACCTGGCCTACCGCGATGGCGAAGAAATTTTATCCCTCCCCCGCCATGCTTTTGAGGATATGCTAAAACAAGGCAAAATAAATACCGAAACCATTGTATACAACAACATGGTACAAAACCTTACCGAACTGGAAACCAAATGGGAGGTACCATTTAAAAACAGCTGGCATATTCAGTTGTTCAGGGATTTGGTTAATGGTTGATAATCATTAAATTTGTATATGACAACTTTCACTGTACAAGTAAAAGATAGCGATGCGGAGATGCTGCTAACGATCTTGAAAAAATTCAAGGCAAAAGTTATTGAGTTGCCAAAAGAAAGTGAACTTACTCAGGAGATAGCTACGGCATTAAACCAAGTAAAACAGATCCAATCCGGCGAGATAGAATCACTTAGCCTTAAAGATATATAAATGTCTAATCTGAAATTTTGAGCCGATTGTTATAAATTATAGTATTTGTTACTAAATTTATTTCATGGAACAATACGATAGTCGCGTTGATGCTTTTATTGAAAAAGCCTCGGATTTTGCCAAACCAATATTGGAATACATCAGGGAAATTGTACATGAAACATCCCCCTTATTGATGGAAACCGTAAAATGGGGCTTCCCTTTCTTTGATTATAAAGGCCCGGTATGCCAGATGGCTGCTTTCAAAGAGCACTGTTCATTCGGTTTTTGGAAGGCAACGTTATTGAATGATCCTCATAGTGCATTGAGCATTGGAGATGGTTCTGCCGGCAGCTTTGGCCGGATAACCAAAATAGAAGACCTGCCATCTAAAGAAATCCTGCAAGATTTTATCCGGCAAGCCATCGCCCTAAACGAGAGCGGCAAAAAAACACCCGAAGCAATAAAAAAGGCGTCAGCGCCCAAAACCGAATTGGTTATCCCCGAATACTTCACGGAGTTTTTAAAAACCTACCCTAACGCGAGTTTTAACTTTGATAAATCCAGCTACTCGCATAAAAAGGAATATGTGGAATGGATTGTTGACGCTAAAAGCGAAGCTACCCGTCAGAAACGCATGGAAACTGCCGCGGAATGGATTGCCGAAGGTAAATCAAGGCACTGGAAGTATAAATAGAAGCGAAGCTCCTGAAGCTACAGTGTACCCACATCTTTTAATAAAAGAAAATTGTCATTTCGATGGAGCAAGGGAGGGCAAAGAGTGGGAGCGCGAAAGAGAAATCTTGAACGCCCTGCATTCCAATTGGCTGGTTTGGATGTAGGGCGTTCAAGATTTCTCCTCACCCCTGCGCAAAAGCCCCTCCTGGTTCGCTCGAAATGACATTCGGTTTTATTAATTGATGAGATCCAAAAGATGTGGGCAAACGGTAGCTCCTGAAGGGGGAACGAAAGTTCGTAAAGACCATACTAAATGCAACTGTTGTTCCCCCTTCAGGGGGTTAGGGGCTAAAAATCCAATGGCCCCAGCCTTTTCATGTTTTTCATGATCAGATACTGCCGGTGCTTTAAATACCTTGTAGGATTTGTGGCCGACCATTTAAGCGGACTTGGGAATATTACCGCTATAGCGGCGGCCTCGTGTTTTGTAAGCTCCGAGGCATGTTTATGGAAATAGGCCTGCGATGCAGCTTCGATACCGTAAATGCCGTCGCCCATTTCAATCTCATTCAGATACATCTCCATAATGCGTTTCTTACTCCAGAAAACTTCAATCAGCACGGTAAAATATGCCTCGATCCCTTTACGCAGCAACGAGCGGCCTTCCCACAAGAAAACGTTTTTGGCTACCTGCTGCGATATGGTGCTGCCACCGATCAGTTTTTTACTGTGCGCGTTTTTTTCGATAGCTTTTTCTATCGCCCTGAAATCGAAACCATGGTGCTCTAAAAAGCTTTGGTCTTCGGCGGCCACGGCAGCGCGTTTCATATTGTCAGATATCTCGTCGAAACTTACCCACTGCTTATCTATCTTCCAATCAACACCACGGGCTTTTTGCTGAAAACCACGCTCAATCATCAGCCAGGTAAAGGGAGGCCGCACAAAGCGAAACAGCAGTACGCCAAATAAACTAAGCCCAAAAAAAAGGATAAATCCCAGCTTAAAAACTCTGAAAACAAGCTTAAAAATACCGTTAAACCTGGTTTTTGATACCGAACTTTTTTTACCCGGCTTTGAGTTGGATAATTTTGATGAGTTGTAATTGCGCTGCACTATTGTAATAAGTTTCTATAAAATGAAAAAGGTGCTTTGCATTGCAAAACACCTTTTAAAATTCTAAAATTTTTCTGACAATCCGAAACTGCGAAGCATTCTTGAGTACCAATTAAAATAATAATTAATACACGAAAAATCAAAAGTTCGAATCCCGAAATATAAATTACTCAGCTACTACCGAGAAAGGAACTTGTACCTTAACTTCTTTGTGCAGGTTAATGTTTGCGATGTAATCACCAACAAACTTAGGCTCCTGATCAAAGGTGATACGGCGACGGTCAACATCAAAACCTTCTTTTTTCAATGCATCAGCAACCTGGATGGTATTGATAGCACCGAAGATTTTTCCGCTTTCACCGGCTTTAGCGCCAATGTTAAGTTTAACACCTTCTAAACGGGCAGCAATTGCATCTGCATCCTTGCGGATTTTTTCTTGTTTAAACTGAGCTTGTTTCAAGTTTTCAGCTAAAACTTTGCGTGCACTTACAGTAGCTAATATGGCGAAACCTTTAGGTAAAAGGTAGTTACGGCCATAACCTGGTTTAACGTTTACTACATCGTCTTTATCACCCAGGTTTTTTACATCTTGTTTTAAAATAACTTCCATTTCTTAAATCTCCTATTATTTTAATGAATCTGTAACGTAAGGTAATAAGCCAATGTGACGGGCACGCTTAACAGCCTGGGCCACTTTACGCTGGAATTTTAATGAAGTACCTGTTAAACGGCGTGGCAATACTTTACCCTGATCGTTAATGAACTTCAATAAAAAGTTAGCGTCTTTGTAATCGATATACTTAATACCATTCTTTTTAAAACGGCAGTATTTTTTACGGTTATCCTCCACCTTTGGAGCGGTAACGTATTTAATTTGTTCGTTTGCCATTATTTCGAAGCCTCCTCTGTTGCTTTAGGTTTCTTGTTAAAGGCACCGCTACGTTTTTTGTCGTTGTACGCAACAGCATGCTTATCTAAAGCAATGGTCAGGAAACGCAAAACACGCTCATCGCGCCTTAATTCAACCTCCAATTTGTTAATTAATTCACCCGGAGCCTTAAATTCAGTTAAGTGATAGTACCCTGTAGTCTTTTTTTGAATAGGGTACGCTAATTTTCTCAAACCCCAATTATCCTCCTGGACAATTTCGGCTCCGCCATCAGTTAAGATTTTGCTGAACTTGGCGTTAGCCTCGGCAGCAACTTCTACTGATAACAACGGGGTTAGAACGATCACGATTTCGTACTGTTGCATTATTATACTTTGATTTTTAATTAATTACCCGCTATTACGGGGCTGCAAATGTAGTGATAATATTTTTACCATTCAAATATTTTCAGCTTGAAAATTAGCATATTTACCATCTAAAAATAAATTGTCAATTTATATTTGCGACAAACAAAAACATGAAAAAACATCTACTCGTTTTCACTGCTATTCTCACATTAATTATTACGACCGCTAAATCCCAGACGGTTACCCCCGGCCCAGTAGAAAGAAGACTTGCTGACAGTATCTGCAGCAGCCTTTCAAAGCTCGACCTCTCAAAAATTACTACCAAGAGCGAGGCTGTCAAAGCTTATACAAGTTGCGTGATGGCGCATGCCGATATGTTGCCGGATTTGGCAGCTGAAAAGAAAGTGGACATGACCGATCAGGCGGCTATGCGCCTTGTTGGTATTGAATTAGGCAAAGACCTGATGAAGCAAAACTGCAAGTACTTTTTACAGCTATCTACAGCAATGGCAAAAAAAGAGGACAGTGAGGAGGCCGCTACCAGTTCAACACTCGGCACATTTAAAAGGATTGACTTGAAAGGGTTTAATTATATCGTGATAAAAGATGATCAGGATACCGAAAAATCTTTTTTATGGTACGGCAATTTCCCGGGTTCTGAAAAATTCATAAAAACACCCGCTTTACTTTTAAATAAAAAACTCAAAATAACCTGGGCCCCAAAAGAAGTTTATATGCCCGAAGCAAAGGGGTATTATACTATTAAAGAGATTTTAAGAGTCGATTTTCTTTAATCCGTTATTTGGCAACAAACATACCCTTCTTACTTCTTGTTACTTATCATATAAAACATAATCTAAATATGGCCATATCTTTAATGCGTTCGGCAAACATTGAGCCGGAAAGTTTTTTAGCTAAAATGAACACCAATGTATTGTCTTTCGGCGGCGGGAATGACGATGAGATTGAAGGCGATTGGGAAGATGAGGACGACGAAGATTTTGACGACCAACTGGATGCCGAAAGCGACCTGCATGATATGCAGACAGGCAATGATATTGACGACCCCGACCCTGACGATGATGACCACCTGCCGGATGACGATTTGCAATAGTGTTGGCTGGTTTTATCCGGTAAGTTGAAAAAAAAGTGTTAGTTATTGGTTACGGCAAATAGCTCGTCCAAATTCAATATAAAACCAGGTAATATGGGGGTGCTTAATTTGTCGCCGGTGGTGAGCAGCCTTGATGCCTGGTAGATGTTGTCAATTAAAGTATATTTGAGAAATGTTTTTTCGGATGGATGGATGATCCAATATTCAAGAACACCATTTTCTTCATAAACTTCATATTTATTTTGAAGTTCTTTTTTATTGTTTCCTGGCGATAAAATTTCAACAACGATGTCCGGCGCTCCCAGGCACCCTTTTTCATCAATTTTAAGAGGGTCGCAAACTACCACAATATCCGGCTGTACTACAGTTAAAATGTCTTTGTTGTCTTTTTTTGATCGCGTAGTCAATCGTACATCAAAAGGAGGGTGGATTACCTTGCAGGGTTTGCCTTTGAGATAGTTATAAAGCTCATTAAAAATAGCGCCCGAGATTAGTTGATGAGCAGATCCCGGGGCAGGGCTCATTTTAAAGATTTTGCCTTTAATTAACTCCAATCGTTCATCAAAAGCCCATTTTAAATAGTCGGCGTAAGTGTATGATTTAGTAATATCAAGGTCTGATAACTGCATGGTATTTGAACTTTAATCAAAAATACGCATTTAATTCATTTGGTTAACGCTATACTCCTTCCAAAATTTTACCAACATCAGCTTTAAACAAACCTAATTTCTCATTAACTTAGCGGCTGTGGATAATTTCATTGTTTCGGCCCGTAAGTATCGCCCGGCTACTTTTGAAACCGTTGTTGGTCAGCAGCATATAACCAATACGCTCAAAAACGCTATTAAAAACAACCAGCTGGCACAGGCATTTTTGTTCTGTGGGCCGCGTGGTGTGGGCAAAACTACGTGCGCACGTATCCTGGCTAAAACCATTAACTGTACTAATCTGCAGCCAAACGGAGAAGCTTGTGGCGAATGCCCAAGCTGCAAGGCATTTGAAAACGGCAACTCCTTTAACGTACATGAGTTGGATGCCGCGTCCAATAATTCGGTTGATGATATCCGGAGCCTTATTGAGCAGGTACGCATACCGCCACAGGCTGCCCGCTATAAGGTTTATATTATTGATGAGGTGCACATGCTGTCGCAGGCGGCTTTTAACGCTTTCCTGAAAACACTGGAAGAGCCGCCTCATTATGCCATATTTATATTGGCTACTACCGAGAAACACAAAATACTGCCCACCATATTATCCCGCTGCCAGATTTTTGATTTTAACCGAATCAGGGTTGATGATATGGCTGGCCACCTGGCTTCTATCGCAGGCAAAGAAAATATCAGTTATGAACCCGATGGCCTGCACATTATAGCCCAAAAGGCCGATGGCGGCTTACGGGACGCGCTTTCGATGTTTGACCAGATAGTGAGTTTCTCGGGCGGTAAGGTCACCTATCGTTCGGTTATTGACAATCTGAACATACTTGATTACGATTACTACTTTAATATAACAGAAAGCCTACTCAAAGAAGACACGGCCAAAGTACTATTGTTTTTTGACGAGATATTGTCGCGCGGTTTTGATGGAGCGCATTTTATTGCCGGCTTAAGCGAACACTTCCGTAACCTGCTGGTAAGTAAAGATCAAACCACTTTAAAGTTATTGGAAGTAAGCGAGGGCATCAAAAATAAATACCTGCAGCAATCGCAGGCAGGCTCGGTATCGTTCCTGTTATCGGCCATGAATATTGCCAACCAATGCGACATCAGCTATAAGCTAAGTAAAAACCAACGGTTACAGGTAGAGCTGGCGCTGCTCAAAATGTGCCACCTGCCTTCGGCCTTTAATATGGCAACCACGCCACTTAACGCAACGCCCATCGCAGATGGGGGATTAAAAAAAAAACCTGATACCCCAGCAATAACCCCTCTGCCGGCAGTTAATTTAGCCAATGAAGCGCCGGTTTTAAGCGCTGCACAGGCTATCAACAAAACAGTTCCCGCAACTAATGGACAGCCCGCCCCGGCAAATCAAGCTGTACAGGTAAAAGAAGCTGCTGCCGAAAAGCCTAAAATTATTATGCCGCTTAGGAGTACGCTAACTCCGTCGTTAACAGATACCGCTAAAACAGAAGAGGAAATACTTGAAGAAGAAGACCCGTATATAAAAGGCGATTCCCGGGATGATTTTACAATGGATAGTTTTTTAAAATACTGGAGTGATTTTGCCGCTAAAGTTAAAGCCGACGGTAAAAAAAACCTGGTTACCATTTTTACATCAAACGCGCCGCGGATGATAAGGCCGTACGAATTTGAAATTTTGGTGGGCAATAAAGTGCAGGAAAATTTATTCAGAGAAGAGCGGCCAGAGATGCATAATTTTTTGCGAAGTAAGCTAAACAACTTCACTATCGAAGTAAATGCACGCGTTGATGAACAGGAAGTTGTACGCAAGCCCTACACCTCAATAGAAAAATTTCAGTATATGGCATCCCGCAACCCCGAACTAATGGATTTGCGCAATCGCTTTAATCTCGATTTTGATTAATCAAGTTGTGAGTTTTAAGTAATGAGTTTTGAGTTGTTTTTTAACTTACCACTCAAAACTTAAATATTCTTAGGATACCCCTCTTCATCCAGGTCGTCCCTGTCATCTTCTGGTGTATGGGCAAGCGCGGCATCGGCGGCATCCACCTCAACAATGTCGCCATCGTCAATATGCATCCCCAGGTCATCAACATCTGTTTCAATAGATCTTTTACTGGCGTATTCACCGTCTGCCGTATCATAGGGGTTGGCTTCGTCGTACGTGGAGTTCATGTCCTCGCCATTTTTTACTGATGTTTTATACGGATCCGGGTGGTCATAATCCGGGTCGTCGCTTTTTACATCGTATTCAAAGCTGTCCTCTTCCTCGTTATAACTCAGGTCTTCCTTGTCAATGGTTTCGCCAAGTTCATCTTTCAGCGTCAGGTCGCGGTCGCTGGCATTATCGGTTAATGCATCGTCATCTTCATCGCCGGGGTTGATATTTTGAATGCTCATAGGTTTTGTAATTTGTAATTAAAGATACAGTAAAAACCTTGCCAAAAAAACAACAGCGAGTATAATATCAGGTGCTGGCAGTAATGCAAAAATTAAGTGCATACCTGCTGTATCAATAATGAATTTGCTTACGGTACGAAGTAACGCCGCCAATAGCAAATTTTACCCCTATGGTAAATTGGGCATACGCATCGTTATTAGCCGTGCTCGAGTTGTTGTAACCATCCAGGTTATCGCTAAATACAAAATTATATTGGTAGCCCAAATCAATTCTTACACTGGGTTGGCTATATTGATTATAGAGTTTAAATTCGTATCCTATCCTTACGGGTAAAAAGGGTACCTGGGCATTGTAGTCGCCGGGTATAATATATCCACGCTTATCATCACTCCTGTATACAATATGGTTCACTATATAGCCAATTCCTGCCGAGGCATACCAGTTTTTCATCACATTCATGAACGGACTTGATGAGTAATCCAAAAACTCACCAGCTTGTAACTGTCCTCTGAATGAAAAGGCTGTAAAGTGGTTTTCAAATTTCCTGCCCGACGATGATTCCAGCGTTCCACCTTCTAAACGGCCAACCTGTAACTCAAATACATAATTAACAAACGGGCTTTGGTTATAATTAAAATTAAAGTGAACTGATGGAGTAACCGTGAATGAATTTACATCGGCCATAGCGGCAATGTTAACCCCTACTGCGGTACCAACATCATATTGGGCATAATCATATCCAACCTGTGCTTTTGCTAAAAAGGAAATTGTTGAAAGGGTTATTATCAGAACGGTTTTAGCGATGAATTTTATCATAATACAAATAACAGGGCTTTGATTTAGCTGCCCGTTGGTGTAGTAACGTTTAATTTTATAAAAATAGCATCAAAGTTTATAAAAACAATAAACTGTTTCAATAAATCGTCATTAAACAGCCATCAATTATTTTCATGTGTTATTTAGTTAGTTTGATAAACTCAAATTAATATATTTGAAGCCATTAAAATAAAGAAACAACGTCAGCTATGTCAAAAATTAAAGTAGAAAATCCGGTAGTTGAGCTGGATGGCGATGAAATGACCCGGATCATCTGGAAATTCATCAAAGACAAATTGATAATCCCTTATCTTGACCTGGATATCAAGTATTATGATTTGGGTATTGAGTATCGCGATGAAACTAACGATCAGGTAACTGTTGATGCCGCAAATGCTATTTTAAAATATGGTGTAGGTATTAAATGTGCAACCATCACTCCTGATGAAGCACGTGTTGAAGAATTTGGCTTAAAACAAATGTGGCGTTCGCCAAATGGTACTATCCGTAACATTTTGGATGGTACTGTTTTTCGTGAGCCTATTGTTATGGCAAATGTGCCACGCCTGGTGCCAAACTGGACAGCCCCTATTTGTATTGGCCGCCACGCTTTTGGCGATCAGTACCGTGCTACCGATTTTGTTACCAAAGGAAAGGGTAAATTAACCATCACTTTTACTCCTGAAGACGGCAGTGCCGAGCAATCATTTGAAGTGTTTAACTTTAAAGGCGACGGCGTGGCGTTGGCTATGTATAACACCGACGAATCTATCAAAGGATTTGCACACGCTTGTTTTAACCAGGCTTTAATGAAAGGCTGGCCTTTGTACTTATCAACCAAAAACACCATCCTTAAAAAATACGATGGCCGTTTTAAAGATATTTTTGAAGAGATCTATCAAAACGATTACAAAACAAAATTTGCAGAAGCAGGCATTACTTACGAGCACCGTTTAATTGACGACATGGTTGCATCGGCCTTAAAATGGAACGGCAATTTTGTTTGGGCTTGTAAAAACTACGATGGCGACGTACAGTCGGATACGGTAGCCCAAGGTTTTGGTTCATTAGGTTTAATGACATCAACACTTGTTACACCCGATGGTACTGTAATGGAAGCCGAAGCTGCGCATGGTACAGTAACCCGCCACTACCGCGAGCACCAGGCCGGCAAGCCAACATCAACCAACCCTATTGCATCTATTTTTGCATGGACAAGAGGATTGGAGTTCCGTGGTATATTAGATAAAAACCAGGAGCTGATAGATTTCTGTAAAGCTTTGGAAGAAGTTTGTATTGAAACTGTTGAAAGTGGCAAAATGACCAAAGATTTAGCCATCACCATTAAACCAAAAGTTGAACACGGCACAGATTATTTATATACCGAAGAATTTTTGGCCGCAATTGACGAAAACCTGAAAGCTAAATTGGGTAAATAAGCCTGATAATGCTTTAATATTTAAAGCCTGCTCTTTAAAAGAGCGGGCTTTTTTGTGCAAGCAATTTCTTATATTTGAATATGAAGTTTACAGCAGTTATAGAAAAAGGTGAAAGCGGTTGGTTTGTAGGCCAGATCGAAGAAGTTCCGGCGGCAATTTCCCAGGGAGAAACTATTGAGGACGTAAAAACTAATTTATTAGATGCATTGCGGCTAATAATGGATACCAATAAAGAGATTACCGAGAAAGAGTATGTAGGCAAACAAGTGATTTTTGAAGAGGTTGAACTTAGCTGATGAAACGCTCGGCCTTAATTAAGCATCTTGAAAAAAACGGATGTTACCTGCTGCGAGAAGGGGGCAACCACGCTATTTATGTCAACCCGATCAATCAAAAGCAAACTGCAGTTGGGCGTCACCAGGAATTAGATAACTTACTTTGCAAGAAGGTTTGTAAACAATTGGAAATTCCCTCTATTGGTTAATATGTTACAAAAAAAAGCTTATTCTGATGGAATAGGCTTTTTTTGTAACTATTTACGCCTTTTTATATTTAACTTTTAACTTAGCGCTTCAAAAAACAACACTACTATGTCGGCATTATATCCCTTAAAATTTAAAACCATATTTAAAGATAAGATCTGGGGCGGTCAAAAAATCAGTACCTATCTGCATAAAGATTTTGGCGATTTGCCAAACTGTGGCGAAACCTGGGAACTTTCAGGCGTAAAATCCGACGTATCTGTAGTAAACGGCGGTGCACTGGACGGCGAATCATTGGCTGATTTGCTGGAGCAATATAAAGACGAGCTTGTTGGTAAAAAAGTTTACGCCCATTTTGGTAATATTTTCCCTTTACTGATCAAGTTTATTGATGCTAATGACGATCTTTCTGTTCAAGTGCATCCGGATGACGAATTGGCCAAAAAACGCCATAACTCATTCGGCAAAACCGAAATGTGGTATGTGATTGAAGCCGATCCGGGTTCCACGCTGATAGCTGGCTTTAACCAGGAGATGACCGAGCAAAAGTATATAGACGCGCTAAACAGTGGCCATATCATGGATATCCTGAACAAAGAGGATGTAACCGCGGGCGATGTTTTCTTTTTACCGGCAGGTCGTGTGCATACAATCGGCAAAGGATTGTTAATTGCCGAAATTCAGCAAACATCTGATATCACTTACCGTATTTATGATTTTGACAGGGTTGATGATAAAGGCAACAAACGCGAACTGCATACCCAGGAGGCATTGGCTGCAATTGACTATAAACACTACCCGGAGTATAAAACCATATATCAACCTCAAAAAGACGAAACGGTTCATTTAGTAACCTGCCCGTACTTTACCACCAACATACTTGATTTTGACAAAAGCACCGCAAAAGATTACTCGGCGCTTGACTCGTTTGTGGTACATGTTTGCGTTGAAGGAGCTTATAATGTAACCTATAACGGCGAAACCTACCCTGTAAAAATGGGCGAGTGCATCCTGCTGCCAAAAAGCATTGATAAAATTGAGTTGGAAACCAATAGTGGATTTAAAATTTTGGAAAGTTATATCGAATAATGTTATCTTTATGGGGATATAACCTAAATCATGAAGAAAATATTTTTACTTGGTGTGGTAGTATTGCTGGCGTTTGATAGTTGTAAAAAAGATAGTGCCGGTAATACAGCAGATACAACAATTAAGATTAATGCAACAGGTACTTACAGCCTTGTATCAGTAGTTAATACTAACCTTACAAGTACCGGATCTGAAACTTTTACCAGTTTACTTACGCCTTGCCTTGCCAATAACAAAACAACATTTAAAGGTGATGGTACTTCAAGTTCGGTATACAGTGGAACCGATAGTTGTTATGTTAAAAAGGCGGCCTTTTCGTCTTTAATCATCGGGATAAAAGGGCAATCCACAACGAGTGCATGGTTGCAAAAAGGCAACCTGATAAAGTTGAACGTGCTGACACCATATACAGCTACCTCCTACGGACAAATAAGTGATGTAGGAGGCAGTATCCAGATAGTATTCAAAGACACTATCAAATCAATTGGAAGTGTAGCAATATCAACATACGTAAAACAATAGAACACTTTTAAACGGGGCTCAATTAGTCTCGTTTTTAAACCTTCGGTTGTCAATTTGATGGCGTATATAATCAAATATGCTGTTAAGCTGGTGTTCATTGATAGGCTTAAAAATATAATCCTCAACATCAGCAATATTTTTTGACCGATAAATATCGTTCAGGTAAATAGATGAACTGAGCATATAAATTGTGATTTTTTTGCCCAGCTGGGATTTTATTTCCGCAAATTCATGCAGAAATTCCCAGCCGTCCATATTAGGCATATTAATATCAAGGAATATTACATCGGGCAAATTTTGAACGTTCAACGGGTTATTTAGCCAGTTAATAGCCTGGTATCCGTCGCCAAAATTAATTACCCGGCTATTAATCCCCTTTAAACTAATCATTTTTTTGAACCCGAAAGTATAAACCTGGTCGTCGTCAATTAAGCACACCCTCACGGTATCCTGCTCTGCTATCATCTGCTTTATATTAAATTGGCAATATTTATACCAGCCTAATAGTAAATTTTGTGCCAATATTTACGGTACTGTCTACTTTAATGGTGCCGCCCAGTGCTTCTATCTGGTTACGGGTAATAAATAGCCCAATACCTTTTGCATCGGGGTTTTGATGAAAGGTTTTGTACATGCCAAATATTTTATCGCCAAACCGCTCCATATCAATACCAACCCCATTATCTTCAAAAATCAGGTAAATACGGGTGCGCTCTTTTAAGGTATAGCATTTTATAACCGGCTTCCTATCTGGCGAACTGTATTTGAGCGAATTGGTAAGCAGATTTTGCAAAATACTATCCATATAAGCCGGAATATAATTTACCTGCGGACACCTGCTAAAATCATACTCTATGGTGGCATCAAGCGCTTCAATATTGCTTTTTAGTGCCGATATGATATTTTTAAAGCGCGTCTCAAAGTCAATCTCCGTGCGTTCATTTGTAATTTCAGTATGAATCTGAACTATCTCGTTTAAATGCTCAATTGTTGAACTGAGACTATCACTAATGGATTTAATGTGCGACAAAATTTCGGCCCTGTCATCGGGCAATTCTGTTTCATCGTACAACTTTACCATAAATTGCAGATTGCCCGTGTGCGACCGAAGGTTATGTGATACAATGTAAGCGAAATTTTGAAGACGACGATTTTGATCGGTCAATAAATTTAACGACGATTCCAATGCCAGGTTTTTTCGCTTTTTATTGTCAATATCTTGTATAATACCCCTTATGGTAATACATTTTCCAAAATCGTCAATAACAGGTATCCCCTTTGCCTTTACCCATTTTACATTATTTTTTGCCGTTCTGAAAAGCAATTCCAGCTCATAAGGCTGACAATAATCCCTGGCATTATCAATAGCGTTTTTGATTACCGGGCGATATGGTGGCTCAAAAAAGCTAATAGCTTCATCAAGCGAAAGTATTACATGATTTTGCAGCTCATAAATATCATACACTTGCTTTGATAAAGTTAGAACCATGGTACTTGTATTTAGCTCCCACCCTCCCAATTTGGCAATTTTAAGGGTCTCGTTATAAAACAGGTCATCATGCGCAGCCTTAATCTGGGCCTGCTTATATTTGTTAACATTAATGATTGACCCGTAAATTATTTGCCCGGTTTCATCGTTGTATCTTTTTACTGTACTCTCAAACCAATGATAACCAGATGCTTTGGTAAGCAACCTTATATATAGGGGCGCGACAGCGTTTGACGGCTGGCCATTCAGGGCGGCCAAAAAAGCAGTTTTATCAGCGTGATATAGTATGTGTTCGAAAAATACGTGGTTGGAGCATTCTATTTCGTCGGGCTCATACCCCAAAACGGTATAAAAGCCAACAGACCATTTAATATTTTTACTTGTAACGTTATATTCCCAAATACCGGCGTTTATATTATCGATGATTTGAGCAAGATGTTGCTTGCTATCGTCAGAAAATTTGTGCCCTTCAGAAAAACTCATACCTTAAATAACCTCATTTACTTAGCTAAATCCCTTATGCTCTTAGTAAAATATGTGCCACAACTACAAAATCAATTAAATTACAACCTCTGGTTGTTTATGTTTAAACTAAACTTGTTATTTTTTTATTAATTATGGGATTCCAAATATAATGTTTGGAATGATATAAACCACTCTAATACTGACAATTACAAAAAAATAAATTACCGACTTGTAATTCAGGCGTTTATTAAAAAATCTTAATAAATAATGCCAATTGCTATGAGTTAAAATCTGATTTTTAAAGCTTTATACAAAAAAAGGCACTGAAATAATACTTTTAAGGATTGTACATTTAAATAAGTAGCAAAAAACCTTTAAAATGACAAAAAAGTACTTTTTTATGACTGATAAGTTCTTTTTTTAGAGCGTTTTACGATTTTAAAAGGAGTTTTTATGGCTTGCCAACTCGGTCAATGCATTAGAGGCAATCCATTTAGCCGATTTGTAATTTTGCGTTAAAATACGGTTGGCAGTTGCAATCGCTTCCATTTTCAGGGTGCTGTTTCGCTTACCTATCTGTCGTAATGCCCAATTTACCGCCTTTTTTACAAAATTGCGGTTATCCCAGGCCTCACGTTCCATCAAGGCAAAAAAGGGGATAAAAATATCGTCGGCAGCCAACTTGTTGTGTATAGCGTATTCGGCCATTAAAACAAAACCTGCACGCTTAACATATTCTTCGTCCCGCGCGCTAAATTCAATGGCTTTGGCTATGGCAAAGGGGGTACGGTCAAAAAGATTACCACATACCTGGTCGCATAGATCCCATGAGTAAAAGTCGTTTGTCCAGCTATCTATTTGCTGCTCGGTAACCATCATAGGATCGTCAACCAATGATGCCATAATTCGGGCTTCGTGGATACCCGTATCCCAAAGTTGCTGTGCCAGCAGGTGATCTTTTTTTATGCTTTTGGCTAGTTTACGCAAATCCGGGAGTTTAACGCCAAGCGCCCTGGAGTTATTAATGCCGAAACGCTGCATGCCGGCCAAATAAGAGGGACTGGCCTGTTGCCTAAGCAGGTCTATAACCAGGTTAACGTCCATCGCCTTAATCAGAAAAACTTGCGCTCTCAAGTGTGTGGTGAATTTTCACCACCTCCATTAATGCGGCCGAGCAATAAAAGGGGTGCAATTCCATTATTAACGAACCTGCTTTTATGGCCGGATCGGTTTCGGTAAGCTTTTTTGCTTCTTCAATGGTTTCTACATTGAAAATGAAAATGCCTTTAACGGGCTGGTCATCTAAAAACGGGCCGGCAACAACCAACTTGCCTTCATCGGCCAGTTTTGAGATATTTTTTAAGTGGGCCATTTGCAATTGCATACGCGCTGCCGAATCTGTAAGGCGGGTAGGCCCTTCCTTTAAAAAAGCCATTACATACTTTTTCATCCCATATTTATCGGCACCCAATTTTTTGGCAAGGGCGGCATCGTAAGCAGGCTTTGTTGTTTTTTGGGCAAAGCAGTTGAAACTTAATGCAGCAATTGCTGCTACTAAAAGGATGAGCTTTTTCATATATGGGTATGGGGGTATTGGTGTATCAAATATACAAGGATGAATGAAACCTTCCGTCGCACCATTAAATTTATGCACAAAAGTGCTGTGGCTATTGTACAAATTGCAAGTTCCCTGCTGGGTAATTGAAGTTTAATGGCTGATTTGGATTTACAAATTCAGCTTTACGTTTTTAAAAAGCGAAGAATATCTGCAACATTCGAAACTACATAAAGCTTTTAAATTAGCGGCTCGAGCGTGGAGGTAAACCAATTATAAGTTGTTTATTTCGCAATCTTCATCCATTAAAACTCCATGCCCAGGTTGCCTGACAGCTATTTAATAACTTTTTTAAAGTAGCCGATGGATGGATTGGCTATAAAATTTTTCATCTCTATAAAAGGATAAAAATCCCCGTAAGCGTTATAGCCTGTAATGATAGGTTGGCCGTATCCATCTGGAAAATTCTCTTCATCATCGGATATACTCCAAGTGCCATTGAACGTTCTTTTAACGGTTTCGCCAATATAATAGGCGGCTTCGAGTAACAGATCGCTATCCTCTTCAAAAGATGGGTTTAAATGCATTAGCAACAGCTCAACGTACTTTAGCCCTTCCAGTGAATAATCGGTTTTATACTCCACCGTTTTTTTTAAAAGAGCTTTAAAATCTTTCAACCGGTTGTCAATATCAGTTACATCTTCAAGCAGCTTAGCATATTCACTGGCTATGTATTCACTGCTAAATTTGCCTGTATTTGATTTCGCATCCATAATGGTTTTTATATGATCACAAGTTTCGGTTAAAATCTACAAAATCCTTTGGATAAAAAAGTTTGTCCCTGAATAATGTGTCATCAATATTTAATAAGCAAACTACAGCAGCCAACTCAAAACTCCAATAACCATTAAAGGCGCATTCGTTTTCGGTATTTTTATGCGAATTGTACCAGGGAGCTTTACTCATGCTTTTATACCAGCCCGACAGGTATTCTGCAATAATATCGGGCTGTTGCTCACTTTTCGCATCAAAAACAGCATACAGTTTCTCGAATGATTTTGGCCAAAGCAGTTTACTGCTCATTTTTCTTCCGGGTATCACGTATGATATCATCCTGTCTGTCAGTTTATCGCTTCCCAAAGTATCGCAAACCGCTGCCAGTTTTTCCATCAGGCCGCGGCCGCTTTTAACAAGTATATTTAACGATAAGATTGTCAGGTATTCCTGGTACACCAAAAATAAATCTTTCATCGAAGTATCGTCTTCGGGCGGGTAATTTTGATAGGTAATATAATTTTCAGTCGCTTCTGTTACCAACGGCACCAGTTCTGTTATACTGTTCCCCGCCGAGTATTTATAAATTGCGTAGTTCAACTGTGCATCATAAAGAAACGCGTAAACCGTATCCCAGCTTTTTATCTCCGGTGGCCTGGTAGCAATCTGCTCTTTATTCTCATTAATTTCGCTTTCAAACTCAGTACAACAGCTTTTCAGGTGTTCCAGGTTTAGCAATGGCTCTCGTTTCATCATGGTGCAATTGGTACTAATGTCACTATTCCCCGTTCATCAACTTTTACAAGCAGTTTTCCAAGCGTTTTATTTTTCATAGCGGCCTTAATTTCATCCCTTGTTGCCTTATCCAATGTTTCAAGATAACCTCTTATCCATTTATCCGACATTTGGCCAGGCTTTAACTGTGCAGTTCCATATTTGGTTTCTGTTACATAAATCTTGCCATTTTTCTTCCATACACCATCTAACCCTTTTCCCTGCGGTGGCTTATTATAATCTATCAGTTTACCTCCGTTGTTTAATTTTTCGAAACCCGCATTTTTTAAATGCAAATCTGCCTGGTACTCTCCCAATCTTCCCTTTAACGTGTTTTTAAAGCCGCCTTTCCTTAACTTTGTTTTGTTGTTATACTTACCATCGAACCAATTGTTAAAATTACGTGGTTTTTGCCCAGCTGCCTTCTTTTTTGCTTTGTATCCGTCATAAAACTTTTTAATTTTTTTGGGGTTGCCCAGCAAGTTTTTCTGAACTTTTGCAAAGTTTTCCGCTTCTTTCAACTTTGCTTCAAGGGTCTTCAACTCTTTTAGGGCAGCTTTGCTTTTCGGACTTTTCTTCAGCTTAGCTTTTACCTTTTTCAACTCAGCCTTTAAATCAGGATTATCCTTAAGCGCTTTTTTGTATTTAACCTCAAGGGCTGCGCAGGTTGTACATTTGGCCGCGTTCCCATCTTTGTCAACTTTTAAATCGTGGCCGTCTTCGGTTTTATCCTTGGCTACCACGCCTTCATCATTCTGGGCCTTCTCAGCAAATTCCTGTGCATTTTTTTCTTCGGCAGTATCCGCAGTTGGTGTTTCGGTGGGCTCTTCAACCGGTAGTTCTGAGGGCTCCTTAGTAGCCTCTTCCGGGAGTCCTTCGGATGATACTTCCCCAATTTCTTCCGGCGAAACTTCAGTCGCTTCCTCAGGAAATGTTTCCGGCAGTTCTTCGGGCGATTTTCCGGGCACTTCGTTCGTATCGCCTTCTATACCGGTTTTTACTTCTGCTGGTTCATCAACTACAGTAGCTCCTTTGCCTGTATTTTCGGGTGTTACGGTCTCGTGGGTTACCTTCCGCTCGCCTGAAGGATTTTCGGAAATTTTAGCTGGATTTGACGGTTTAGCAGCGGTGCCGCCAGATGGTGCAGGCAATTCAGAACCAGCAGGGCCCATATCAATCCCATGATTATTCTTCATCCAATCGTGGTATTCCTGCAAAGTGCTAAACTCCAGTTTTTCCCTCTTCATACTAACAGGGTCCGGATAGTCTATCTTATATGGTTTTTCAACCCCCGGTTCATAGGAGAATAGGGTAAATTCATTCCCTCGTGGTGTTTTGAAATCAATTTTTGAGGTCACTGGTTTATTGCCCGCGCCTACGGATTGATCCCTTATTAAACCAAAATCTCCTGCCGAGCCACTTGGCAGCCTGTCCTGGGGCATTACAAAGCCATTTTCGCCAACGGGGTGGTAATGGGATACCAGCTCAAACTTATCTTTGGATTGATCATCAAGAATTTCCTTCCATTTTTGAGCCCGGCCAGGTGTAGGCCCTTCTATTTCGCCGGCCGGCCCTTTAACGTGTACGTTATCCTCATTCCCCTGGATCACCACAAATTCTCCGGTTTCGGTATTTCGATAAATTCCTACTTCCCGGCCAGGAGTTTCGTTTATTGAGCTTCTATACATCCTGGCAGCATCCACTTCTGATGTTGCATCTCCGGCCATCATCACATCGCCAGGCTCAAATTCATAAAATTCGCCCTCTGGATCGGGTACACGGTTACCCGACTCGCGTTCGCCAGGCGTTTTTGCAGTTTTAGCAGCTTCCGGATTTTCAGTATTCCCTACTTTTTCTACCGGTTTTTCGTTTTCTACCGCTTTCTCCTTTGTTTTTGGTGTTTCATTCTCGGGATGCTGCGTTACCCCTTCTTTTGTTTCTTCAACTTTTGTTCCGGTATTTTCTCCCGGTTTTTCGGTTCCTCTTTCAACAACAGGTTTTTCCGGCTCGCCCAATCCTATTTTTCTTTTCGCCGCGTTAATCTTCTTCTTCATTCCGGCCCTGCCTTCATTAAAAGAGGTTTTGGCTTCGCTGAGTTTTTGACCTGTTTTACTTTCCTTTATACCCTTTAATGCGCTATCAATTGCCTGTACGGGCTTGCTTTCTTTTACGCCTTTTGCAAGGCTTTTCATTGATTCGGTAAGCTCAGGCATCGCTTCGGATAATATACCGCCAAGTTTCTTTAAACCGGCCGACAATGCTTCGGCAATTTTTCCGCCTATAGCGCCCAGCAAGAACAACGCGAGCATAATGCCCAGCGTTAAGCCGCTGTTGGCAATGCGTTGATAAGCAAATAGTATCCTGTCTCGCCCGGTTTTAACCTGCGAGGCGGTGTACATACGCGGGCCTTGTTTTTCGGCACCTTCGCCTGACGGCGGCGCCTCATTCCTGGTTTCAGAATCACTGGGGGGTTCAACCTTTTTCGGCTCAGGTGGCGGCGCGGGCGATTCTTTTCCGTCATCATCGGTTACCGATAGATCATAAACAGCCTTGGTGATGACCAGGGTTTCAGTTGCTACCATTGAAGCCATAATACCTTCGCCAATGGCCACACCGACTTCAAAACCTGCACCGGCACCCGGAATAGCGCCTACACCACCTCCAAATATGGCACCCAATATCGCGCCTACTACAGCACCGCCTATGGCTATCCAGCCGGCAAATGCACCAACTGTATTGTTCAGCGCCTGCATCCATTCCAGGCCTTCGTCGGTAACTTTGCTATACTCTCCGGCTTTAAAATCCGTCCACATTTGTGGTATCAGGTGCCACAATTTAGGTCCGTCCTCATACAGCGGGCTACCTTTCGCAAACGGCCAGATCAGGAACCAGATCATGTTTTTAGCCTGTCCCCACCAATCAGCTACCAAAGCGTTTACAGTTGGGGTAAGGTATTTCATGATACCGGTAAGGTGCTTAGCGGCCGACAAACCGGCTACTGCAAGCGCTTTTTCAACTGCGCCCTGGGCGCTGCCTGGTATTTCCTGTATGTGAGGTTGTAAAAACTCTTTGGCCTTATCTTCTAATATTTGCGGATTATTCCATATCAACATAAAGCCGTCAATCATGGCCTTGAAAAGCTTATATTGCTTTTCAATATCTAATAGGAAGTCCAAGATCTTCAACGATGCCACCACAACTGCTTCTGTAACCGTTAAGGTGATATCCCAGGCCTTTTGCACAATGGCCAGCGCTGTATCAACAATGGCGGCATAAGTATCAATTATCGCAGCTACTACCTCTTTAAAAATATCAAATGCCTGGTTGGCAAAGGATACTGCATCATTAACCGCTGCATCAATTTTCGCGTTTAATTCGTCGCGTATTTCAGGGAATGCGGCAAATACAACGTCGACAAAGCCTTTCAATATTTCGCCAAACTCCTTAATAAGGCCTACTACCACCTTGCGGGCCAGCTCAATTGCCGCCATGGCGAGTTCCTTGGCCTTCTCAAAAGCCCATTTAACTGCAGCGCGTAGCTTATCAAAAATAAAGTTAACCGCTTTCTTTAAACCGTCTATCAAGGCCGAGGCTTTATCAGCAAGCCAGCCTAAAAATCCTTTACTTTCATTTCGGGCTTCGTTCTTTTTATCGTCGGCTTCTTTTTTTGCCTCGGCCTTCTTTTTAGCTACTTTGTCATTAGCATCGTCGTAATGCTTTTTGGCTTCATCATTTCCTTTTTTAGATTCTGTATTTACCTTGTCGATATGGCCTTGCGCTGCCTCGCCGGCCTTGGTTTGAAAAGTTAGTTCCGTTTCATCAAGCCGTTTTTGCCATTCAATGCGCGAGGCTCCTACATGGCTTTGAGCATCGTCCTGCGCCTTGTTTTGCAATTGGTTTGATTTGGCGGTCTCGGTATTTATTTGCTTGTCCGCATCCGTTTTACCCACGCTTATTTTATTGCGGTATAAAATTTCTTCCTGCGCGTATTTCTGTGTTTGTTCGCCAATTTTTGTATTGATGTGGCCGGCTGCCGATGCATCGATCTTGTCTTTAAGCTCAGCCGGTACCGCGTTGCCGCCGTTCAAGGTAGAGCCCCTGCCTGCACTGACCTTAAATGTGCGTTTGGTTTTTATGTTATTGGCCGATGGTTTTGGTATTACATTATTTTCGCCAAAATCATTGTTTATCTCCATGGCTGCTGCAGCCTTCTTTGTAGCTACTTCGTCTGCCTGCGCCTTAGTTTCATCGTTAATGTTATTGGCGTCGGCTTCGCCGGTTAACGGCACAACCGGGGCATTGTCCAGTTTGTCAGGTATTGCGCTGTCGTCAAATGATACGCCGTCGAGTGCATTTTCGGCGCTGGCAGGATCAACCTGGTTAGGCTCTTCCGTAGTAGGTTGCGTTTGCAGTTTCGACGGAACAAATGCCGGCACAGGTGGAACCGCAACCTCCGTTTTGGCCGGCGGGCTCCATCCTCCCTTACCCTCGTAAGTATTTTTTGCAGAAGCGGATTCCTTGCTTATCGAATATTTCTTTTTACTGCCATTTTTCCCACCATAGGGACTGCCGTTCGCTTCCGGAACTATTGGTATTTGTTTTACTGAATCATCCTTTTGCATCTCCTCACTTTGCGCTCCTGCATCCTTAGCCGTGTTAAATGCCTGGGCAATTTCGGTAACCGGAGTTTTTTGCAATGCTTCAAGTACATCGGCAGGATTGCCGGTGGCCGTTATCGGCGGAGCTTCCATTTTACCGGGTTTATCAGCGCCATTTGTTTTTGCATTTGGCGCACCGGCAGCGTTTGAAGCTGTTGCCGCAGGTGCCGACGCTTTTAAAGGTGATGCTTTAACTGTGTTTTGCGGCGCAGCGGTTGCCGTACCTGGTACTACAGAAGCTCCGCTATTATTAGCCGGAGCGGCCGGAGCCGACGCAGGGTTATTATTGGCGCTTTGCGGCGCAACAGGTGCTGCCTGTCCGTTTGTATCACGCTGAATAACCGTTGTACCTGTTTTATCAAACTTATTATTTACTCCCTCATCCGTTTCGCGCTTTAATTGTACAGAACCGTTTTGCTGCACTACATGCGTTAGTTCATGCGCCAGCAAATGTTTGCCGGTATCCGTTTCTGGCTGATAATGCCCATTGTTGAAGTAAATATTATTTTTTATGGTAAACGCCTTCGCATTTAAAGCCTTGCTCATCTGAGCCGATTCGTCGCCGTTATGAATCTTAACATCTCCAAAATCGGTTCCGAAACGATTTTCCATAAAAGCTCTTGTACCGGCCTCCATTGGTTTGCCGGCGCCCATACTTGATGTTATCCGGTTAGATAGCGTATCATCAACTGTGCCCGACCCATCACTTTTTTTGCTGACCGCGGGTTGGGTTTGCGGAGCGGATTCCTCTTTAAGACGCACATGTTCATCGTCATAACCGCCACATCCGCATCGTTGTATAAACGGCGTAATTTGGCTGGATAATGGTTTAAGCTGAATGCGCTCATCTTCATCATCGTCAACTACATCAGGTCCTGTGGATTTATGATAGCCAAATGGCGCAACGGGCTCTATTGGTTTAAGCCGCACATGTTCATCATCATAATCGCCACAGGAACCGCAGCGTTGTATAAATGGTGCTATTGGGGTTGATAGTGGTTTAAGCTGAACGTGCTCATCGTCATAATCATCAACACAGGATGGCATTGATTTATGATAGCCAAATGGCACAACCGGGGGTATTGGCTTAAGCTGCACATGCTCATCATCGTGACTGCTGCACGAATTGCATCGTTGCAGAAAGGGTGTTACCTGGTCAGCCAGCGGTTTAAGGCTTAGCTGGTCGTCATCAAAAGTGTCCGCAGCATCTGCTGGTTTACGCTGTACGTCCCGGCTTTCGGGCATCCGCATAACTTTATCGGCCATTTCATCGGCCTCGTGCTCAAACGGATCATTTGGCGCACCAACAGAAAGTTTTAGCTGAATAGGATACCTATCAATAAGCAGTTCTTCTTTTTCAAAGTGTTGCTCCTTTACCGGGGCAACTTCAACGGCCGAAGCAGCCGGGCTGCTTTGCGGTTGATGAGCTATTGAAGCGGTTTCGTGCATATCGTTTAAATTATCCTGTTATTAATTTTATTGGGCTTTCATTTTTAAAATGGGAATTGATCTTTTTTTGACCTTGAGCTTCGGGGAAATGTAGGCACAACAGTTGTATTGCCCTGATCTTTTTCCAGCCCATGTATTTTTGCTATGATAGCTTTCTGATCCTCGTCTGAAAAATTTTCGGAGTTTTTTTCTCCGATAATAAACGCGCTGTCTTTACCCAGTCCCGTTTCGGAATGCGAGCCTCCGATATATTCGTGCCTTGCTTCATGAGCTATGGCCCTGCCAAGCGCCGGGCCCAGCATATCTAAAGGGTTCCAGCTTGTTGTTCCTTTTTTGGATGTTACGGTAGCCGGCCATTTAGCAATGTCGGTTCCGTTACCAGGGAGTTTGACCATTTGATCGGCCAAAAGCGAATCAATGTTTTCTAAAAACGATTTCACCACTTCGCGCATGTCAACGGCACCTGCCATTTGTGGTATGGCAAATGAATTTGCACCTTCTTTGATTATATGTTTTGACTGGCCGCCCCGTCCTATCAATTCGGGCGATCGCGCTTCGCGGGATTGGCTGGCCGCTTTGCCAACGGGTACTTTTTGAGTGGTGAGCCAATCGTCAATTTGTTTTTGCTGCAGTGCAAAAGCATTGTCGAGATACGCGCCCACATCTTCCTGAATTACCGAAACGATTGATTCCGAAAAGTCGAATTGTTCGTGAAGTTGATCGGAGCTCAAAATTTTAATGCTAAAAGGTTTTTCGCCTGCCGTTTTTCCAACAAAAGCAAACACCCTGTTCAATTCATTTTCGGCACCCGTTCTGACTGCAGCGGGCAAGCTTCTCCATACGTCATTTTGAACTACATATAAAGTTCTGTTCAGCCCGGTTTGTTTAGGTGGCGCCGTGGGCGTGTTGTTGGTAGTTGCCTGGGAGTTTGTTTTAGCGGGCTTGCGTTTAATAGCTGTGCCTTGTTGCAAAGTATGTGTTAGCTCATGAGCCAGCAAGTGTTTGCCCTCAGGAGTTTCCGGCCTGTATTGGCCATCATTAAAGTATATGTTATTGCCTACGGTAAATGCTTTGGCATTCAGGGTCTGGCTTAACTGGGCCGGTTCGGCTCCGTTGTGTATTTTCACATCGTTGAAACCAGTGCCAAAACGGCTTTCCATAAAACTTTTCGTGCTGCTGTCCATTGATTTACCGCCGTCATGGGTGGCTTGAATACCGTTTGCAACGGCAGGGCTGGCAACCACACCGCCACCATCGCCTTTTGCTTGGATAAAAGGAGTTATTTGGCCAGATAACGGCTTGCGTTTGATATCTTCATCATCCATATCATCGGTCTGACGCTGAACCAACGGTCTTTCGGGCGTGCGCATTATTTTATCGGCCATATCATCTGCCTCATGCTCCATTGGGTCGTTTGTTTCGCCAACTGTAAGCTTACGCTGTATATTTACCGCACCGGAAGATGCGATTGCCCGGTTGCCGCCTGATGACCTGTGTCTGTACCGTTTCATCGTTTAGTCGTTTTCTGTTCTTATTAAAAAATCAGGGGTATTCTTCCATATTGAAATTCAACTTCTGCATTGTCTCAAATAGTTTTTCCCTCTTTTTTGAATTCTTTTTTTATTCCCTGCAAAATGTCGTCGACTGCAATTATTTTATCGCCCCTGTTTAAAGCCATCAACGACGAGTAATGAACAACATTCATGATGGAACCGCCCGAAAGTTCATGCTGCCGTGCTATTTGTTCCAAATGATTTTCATCGGGCGGTGTGCATACCTTACTAAAGGCGTTTTTCCAGATCATGTGCCTTTCCCGGCTTTGCGGTTTCTGAAAATGAATAATTGAATTTAAGCGGCGCGTAAAAGCTTCGTCTACGTTGTTGCGCATATTGCTGGCCAATATCACCAGGCCCGGATAATCCTCCAGTCGTTGTAAAAGGTAGGCTACTTCCTGGTTGGCGTATTTGTCGTTCGAGTCGGATATCGAGGTTCGTTTACTAAACAGCGAATCGGCCTCATCAAAAAATAATATCCAGTTTTTATTCTCGGCTTTTTTAAAAACCTTCTCCAGGTTTTTCTCGGTTTCACCAATGTATTTCGATACCACCATGGATAGATCAATCCTGTACACATCCAAACCAAATAACTTCCCTAAAAGCATAGCAGTTAGCGTTTTGCCTGTACCTGGCGAACCATGAAACAACGCTTTGTAGCCTGGTTTCAACTTTTTATTCATCCCCCATTCGGTTTGCAGGATTGATCCATATTGAAGCCAGATGCGTATCTCGTCCAACTGCTGCATCGTGTACTCATCAACCACCAGGTCGCTCCATTCCATCCCTGTTGTCAATCTTTTTGCCGGAAAATCGGGGCTAAACTGGGGCTTACGCAAGTTACCCGAGGTAAAAAAATCAACATATTCGTCGGTAACGGTTATGGTGCTACTGTAAAAAGGTTCGGAACTGCTGCCCTGATCCAGTTGCAATATATTGTGGGCCAGCAAAACGTGATCAGTCTCAAACAAACGGCTCAGTTTAAAACGATGCGCCAGGTCATTCCCTGCCAATAAAAACATGGCTGTTTCAATGGTAGGTATAAAGCCGCTGTGGCGGCTGCCTTTTACGCCGCCAAATTCGGTATAACCACGCCCGAGCGCTTTGTTTACCGAAAAAAAGGGATCCAGAAAATTGGGTTGCACATACGGAATAAGTGCCAGTATCAGCAACAGCCTTTCGTCGGTATTTAATTTATAGTAGTTTACAAAATCGGCATAAACGGAGTGGTCGTTGGTAAGATCAGGAACCGGGGCATCAGCTAAAATATAGCCCGCACCGGCAATGGGGTCTTGCGAACTTTCGCCCGCTTTGTCGCGCGGAAAAAAATCCTGGAGACTTTTGTTCACCAGATTTGCAAACCAGGTAATTTCGCGCGTGAGCGTGTCGGCGTTACGGTTAAGAATGCTTACTTCGGGCTTTGCCTGTTCGGCTTCAGCGGGTGTTGGCTCAATATTTTTTTTTGTCTTCGCCATATCATTATATTACCATTCAACAAAAATCAAATCGCGGGTCCATACTAAACTTATGGTCGAAAAGCCCCAGGGTATACTGTCCAGCAGTACATCAAGCGTTTTTCTTTCTACCTGTAAAAGCCAGCCATTTTCCTTTCGGGTCAGCAATCCGTCGCGTTTTATAAAACTTTCGCGCAGGCCATCAGTACTCGTGTTTTTGAGTACGTTCCAATGGGTTATTACCGCTTTTAAAAGTGATTCCGATTCGGCTATCTCTTCATCAGTTAAAATTACATCAAGGGGTACGGGCATATCTGCCGGCAAACCGCATAGTATTTTTTCGAATACAAGAGCGTATTCCGGCACTTTCTTTTGCCCGGTCGCCAGAAATTTCAACAGGTGCACCGCCCTGAATGCCGATTCTGTGCTCTTCCATTCCTTGCCGTCGAGCAAATTTAATTGAGTAAAAAATGGCTTAAAAAAAGGAGCAAGCAATACAATGCCTGCGTATTTAACTGAATATTTTTGAACATCATCTGCCGCGGCTCCGGTCGAAGAGGATGCTATTACAGGATCGTCTTGTGTAGGCCGTTTAGCTTCTGCCAAAACTCCGATCTCGGGCTGGCTAATGCCGGTAATAACGGATAGCTCGGCTGTGGCCTCATCTGCAAGGGCCTGATTTGCCTTAAAAACTTCGTCTATGTGCGATTGAAATACCTGCTGCAAAACATTAATACTGCTACTGTAGGCAAATATTGCCGGTGCATTTTTGATGATGATAGCATTTATATCGCTAAATTCTTTTTGTATATCTGTACCGGCAAAATCAACCTTGGAACTGCCGGGAGCAGTTATCTTACTTACAATTTGTGTTACCCAGTTTAAAAATACCTCCTGAGCCTTTTTAAGTTCAGCCGATAAACTTATAATTACTTCTTTTGATGATGCATTAAATTGCCAGGCCAGCCTTTTCCAGATGTTTTCGTTTGATTTTACATGTGCAAAAAAGCTTTTTAGCACTTCGGCGTGATTAAGGGCCACGTTGCGGAATATTTCGTCGAGGTTGATGCCACCTTCGTCTGCAAACCAGGGCAGGGAGCCGTTGGACAGGAAATACAAAAGCATTTCGGTATCCGATAGTAATCGCGAAATCTGCCTGCTTTGCGGGGGAATGGCTGCCAGCTGTTTGGCCAATTCGGCCCGCAGTTTCTGGCGAAACACGGTTCTGAAATCAGTTCCGAATGTATGCCGGCTGAAAGACCCCATGTCCAGTTCTATCCTGTCAATTTTTATCGATTCATCCTCTCCCACACTTTCAGAACATACTTCGTCAATAATCTGTGCGATCTCCTGCTGAACCGTTTGCGCAAAATTTTGACGCAGGTTTAGCGATAGCTCTTCATCAGAACATACTACCTCAAATTGCAGCCGGTTAACTACATGTGTCATTTATCAGCATTTACATTAGGCACATTTTCGTGCGTGCAGTCGTCGGCACAAACGCCGCAGGGCACCAATGAGTTAAGTACATCAACCAACGGGTTTACCACATCGTATTCGGGCACTTCTGTTTGTGCCATCTCAACCAGCCAAGCGGCGTAAGCTTTTTCAAAACGCTGCATTTCTTCAATACCTATCCACATCACGCGTGTAATAACATGCGCGGGCGATTCGGATATGATGGTTTTTTCGACCAGGTTCCTGAACGATGGATTGCGGAGGCGCTTTGGCCAGCAAGGCAAAACAACGGTAGTATGGAATGAATACGGATCGGTTGAGGCATCGCAGGGATAGGAATTGCAATACAGGTAAAGCCGGTAGCCAAAATACTCCATCAATACAGCAATCTCCTTTTCAATATCAAAGGTATCGGTGGTATCGGTGCTTTTGTTGAACAGGTAAAGGCTTTGTGCCAAAACCACCCCGTTTGTACCATTGATGATAAACCCATATTTGGCCGGGTTTCCATTATCGGCAACTATCTGATAATTTATCCGTTCTGACCCAAATTCATTCAAATCCTTGATGCGCTGAACCATATCTTCGTATTTCCTGAATTTCAGCAGCATCGGGTTGGTGCCGTCCAGGTAAACTTTCTGATAAAGTATAGATCTGGCAGGCAGGTCTTCGCCCGGCTGTGTAACATTGTCCTCAGTGGCCGACCTTATATATTGCAATACCCATGGCATACTATCGTAACATTTTGCGGCAGGGACCCGGGTTATTTTTTTGATGTAAGGCGGCTCGGTAATTTGTTCATCATCGCTTGCGTTTAAATCGCAGCTATTGAGGCAAATATCCAAAAGACTAACTGCCTGGTCGCTTCCGGTTTCATCAACTACCTCATCTAATTTAGGGCGCAGCAAAATATGCTCAATCATGTGCATCCCTTCGTTGGCGTTAATGTGCTTCATTAACTTCTCCAGTTTGGTAAAGGCCTCGTCGCGGTCGCTTTTTTTCGAAAACATTTCGCTGGTGCCCAGCAGTACTGCGGTTGCAGGGTCGGTACTGTCATACAATTCGAACCAGAATTTACCTACCAACCCGGCAGATCTGCGGCTGCGTGTTTTTACCTCGTCGCTGAATTTAAAATAGGCACGGTCATCGGCATGCTCCAAAATATCTTCCATCAACAATTCGGTACAGCAGCCCTGCATTACTTCAACACTTGTAAAAATTACGGTTTCACTTTCCAGCGGATCGACTATTTTAATAACATTTAAGGGCACTCCCGTTTTTGTTAGTTTTTGTTTAGGCGGCGAGGAAGGATCGTCCTGCACCAACAGCGCTTCGCTCATCAGGAATGAAGGAACAAGCGAGCGGCGTTTTACATTTTCGAAACCCAAAAGCCGCCCTATGCGGCGCTCGGCGCCCGATACATTGCCCGAATCCCAGGTATTAGGGAGTGCATAATTATATGCCTGGGCCCTATCGCTGCTGATGCGTTCATACTCTCCTTGTTTGAGTATGCGGGTTTTATCGCCAATTAACCTTGCATCTGCATTTTTCGGATCCATCCATTTCATCAAGGCCTCATAGTCGGTCAGGTCTTCGCTAAAACGGGCCAGCATATGATCAAGGAAACCGTTGCGCCGGTTGCGGAATAAATCGTGGTTTTCGGTAAGGCCTTTAATCACTTTTTCAAAATCCTTTACTACCAAGTCGAAGTTTTGAGGGCCGTGGTTGTTTTTATCAATCAGCAACTGGTTTAAATTCTCAATTTCAGTAAGCGCGGTAGTAAAATAGGTGTGCCGTGGTTCGTCATCAAACCTAAACAGCTCGCGCAGGTGGTTTAGTTGCACCAGGTAATCTTTTAATACCTGTTCAAAAAAAAGCAGGTAGCCGCCAAGTTGCAGCGCCTGTGCCGTGCGACCAGAATCGGCGTTGGCCGGAAGACCGCCACGCTCGCTGACACCGTAAGTAACCGGCAACGAGTAAGTAACCGGGTAATAGTCTTCAAGGTTCACGTATTCGCCGTTAGGTACAGCAAAATCCAGTTCGGCGCCTATCAGTTTATATTTACGTTCAACGGCTTTCATATTGGTAAAAAGCCGAAGCATTTTATCGGGTTTGCGGTCGCTGTTGCTACCTGCGTAGTAGGTAATAAACTGGCGTTCTTTGCAAAACAATACCTGGGATTTGGCAGGTTGGATACGTGCAATTTTACGTTCGCTTTGCAGGTTATCAGCCCAGGCATCAAAATACAGATTGCCGGATGTATCGGTATCGGCCGCGCCGGTAAATGGCAGGTGCAGATAAGTAATTCCCTTAATGCCCGGAATATTGGCGATATCGGATATTAATTCAGATAACATAATATTGCGGAACAAGTCTGTTTTCTCCAAATCCGTCGAATCAATAAATCCGTGTTCCAATGCAGGCCCCTCAAATATTTCATCCACCTCGTAATTTTTGTCCAGCATTTGCTGTATGGTGTGAAAAGGCACCGAGGGCGTAAAATATTTATAAATGGTAAAAAACATCTGCGCCAAAACCAGGTCCGGGTCGGCATTTTCTTCCAGCACTATTGAGGCTCCTATCCCAAAATCTTCGTATTCCACCGCGTCGATGCTTAAAAAGTCTTCGCACAAGTTGCGGTTTGCAGCCAGTTTGTCAATAACCAATTGCCGTACCTCTTCGCGTTTGCCGGCATCAATAACATCCTCCTCATATTCAACCATTACATTGTACAAGCCTTCCATTTCCAAAATTTCGGGACGTACAAACGTTGGATTTTTTGCATCGGCTATTTCCTCCAGCAAAATGTTTCTTTCGTCGGTTAACCGGGCTATTTCGGCTGTTAATTTATCTAAAGCTATATAGTCCGTATCAGGCGGCGGCGGCAAGGCATTCAGCGCGGCGGTTTTTTTATCCAAATTTGCCTGTAGTTTAGTCAAGATAGCTTCCAGCTGTGTTAGTTTTGCCTCGCGTGCGGTTTTTGCGGCTGGAACGGTTACCTGGTTAAGGCCCAGTTTCCCGTAGCAAACCTCCTCTTCCTTGTCTTCACAGTCGCAATCATAATTCACCCTTTTTTCAAAACTGTTATAGTCAATCCAAATAGGCACCTCGTAATCTTTGCTCATAGTAAGCCATGCATTGCGCACACCTTCAATATCAATGATTAGTTTACGATAATCATTAATTGTAAGCGCGCTGTTGTGCAAAATATGCTTGGCGGTATAAAAAATCTCTTTCCAGGTATTGTTGGTCAATTGCTCCGGAGCCAGCAGGTCTTTAATATCAAAGTCAGTCCGATATGATAGGTCGGTTATAGCGTAGCATACAGCTTCCAAAATGGTGATACCCGGATCCGAATAGTTATAGTTTGTCCAGATATCGCTGCCCAATTGTTCAATCAGTTTAATCCCCTGTGAACGCAATGCCTGGTAATCTTCGGCAGGAAGAAGCGGATTTGCCTTTATTAATGAAACTGGAGTAAGCATAGGAATAGATTTTATATAGATGATTACGGATCGATTGGTTATTATTTTAACTTGTTACTATTTGAAGATTGATCATCTGCCGGAGGCAACGCTTTAGTGTCTGACGCCGGATCAATTTGCTCCGGGCCCGAAGATTTACCCTTAACCACGTTTTTAATAAAATCTTCTGCTTTCTTAACCGCCGCCTTGCCCTTTTCGGCAATGTTTTTGGTTTGGGCACCCAAGGCCTTATCAAAATTTTCAATGGTTTCTTCTACCACATTGTGTTTTTCTACTGCAACAGCGGCTTCCTGCGGAGCAAGCTCTTTTATTTCACCGGCGTTACGCTTATTCTCCAGGTCGGTTGCTGCCGGTTTTACCTCTTTAGTTGCAGGGGCCGCTGCCGCCTCCTCAGGTGCAGCAAATGGCGCTGGTGCCGGTGCGGGCGTTTGTTCGACTGGGGTTTCAACAACAACCGGAGTTGGAAAATGAACTGGCAGCGGTACTGCTTTTTGCAGCTTTTCGCAAACGGTTAATTCCTTCGGGGCTTCATAAAGCAGGATAATATGTTTTGGCGCAGATACCAGCAGCGACCTCTGGGTTGACGGCTCTGCAATTACATCGCCGATAAAATAACCCTGATTTTTCAAAAATGCTTCAATATCGTTACAACCCGATACCTGGTTTAAGGCAGTCACAAAGTTTTCTGCGGTAACCGTGGTTGTATCCGGCGTTTCGGGTACGCAGCATTCGTCGCGGCAAACGCCCATTAAAAAGTCGGTGATAAAATCAACGTAGCTGCGTTGTTGTATAAAGTTGATTATAGACGACGCGTATATTTTTTTGCCAAAATCAGCTTCAATTTCAGCATTAAATGCCCAGGGCGTAAGGTATTGAACAATTTCTTCGTTCAGCTTTTGCAGATGATATCCCTTGTCTATCCCGCTTAAAAATTTCACCCTGAAAAACACAATCACCTGCTCATAAACCGGATTTTTAGCATGCACCGTTACAAATGGTGAAGTTAAGGGGGTTAAATAGTTTACTATCTCGATGAGGGTTAACCGGCTTGTTTTAGGCTGAAGCGGGTTTTCGGCGTTATTGTTCTTAAGATTAGGAACAGGCACAATTAAAACGTTGCCGGATGATTTAACCGGTCCGCAGCATTTGGGGCTTGTCAGCAGGTTAGTATCCCGCGTTTCCAATAAAGATGGAGGATCCGGGCACAGGCATCCGGGGTCGACGTTAGTGATACATTTCACTTTAAACACTTCAGGAAACTGTTCCAACACCAGGCGCTCATAATCCCATGGGGTAACTGCACGCCTTTTGTGCCTTAGCCTTTCGCTTACGCGGGTATAATATTCTTTTCCTTCCTCTTTGTGTTTACCATCAAACGAGGCGTACGGCTGTGTTACACCCTTTACCTGCGAAACTGCAACTGATAATTTACTGATACTGCCGGCAGGCAGTGCATTATTATAATGCGAAGGACTGTTCGCCTGGTCATAAAAAACAACTTCGGTAGCCTGTGCAATTATATCGATCAGTTCCGGAATGCGATCCGACTCGCTGGTTACACTTGCACAAAACCAGTACAAGCCATTAGTAACTATCGTATGGCTGTCGTTGGCATCAGCAGGAACGCTCAGCTTGACAATACCGGTGGTCTGGAAGCCATAGGTACTGTCGGATATCAGGCACTCGGCCTCAAGCGGCCGCCATTCGTTATATATCAGGTACGACCAATTGATGATTGGTGGGTCGTCATCTTCATTTATAGCGCTTCCCGGTGCAAATTCAAAAAGTAAGGAGAGCGTTTGCAGCGGTTGTAATTTTTCCACACCGATAAATAGCAACCCTTCTTCCTGTACGGTGTCGGAATATTGGTTATTGCCACCTTTAATTATCCTGTTTAAACCACTGGCGTCATATATTAATCTGTCGAGTGTCTCGTCGCCTGAATATTTGGCCGATTTAATGAGTAGCTCTGTATGTATCTTTGAACCCTTACGCGACACAACGTCTTTGTAAACCGCTGTGGGGTTTAAAAAGGTAAACTGTGGCAAAAGGATGTTTTTTGCGTCGACCATCAACGGTTTTTGCTGCAATATCAATTGTTTGTTTACAGTTTCGGTACCTGGAGGGGTAATATAAGTTTCAACAGTGCCAAATGGATAAATATGAAAAAACTGGTCGATTTTAGGGTCGAGCGCGGTTAATACCGATTGGTAGCTCAGCGAGAGCCCCTGTATCTGGAATTTAGGCGCATCCCGTATTAATGATTGAATATCATCATCAAAGTTGGCCTGGTTATCAATCCTGATAAAATTTTTATAGGCACTTATATCATAACCGGTATAATATTCAATTGGCGAACGGTTAAGGCTTATCGGAAAATGATAAGCGGTGCTTGCCGCCTCGTTAATTACTCCAGTAAATTCAACAACCTGGCCGGCGTCTGATTGGTTAGCCACGTTTAATATATTAAACGTGAGGCTATAGGTCGAGAAATCGCCACCCCTATAATCAATTAATTGTTTCCAATTATTTCGGGCGAGTACACTCACATTATATGGAAATGAGTAATCGGAATCCTTCTCCTCGGGAATAGACTTGGTTATATTTACTGACAGCTGCCCCAGCGGCTTATTAAACACTTCATCGCTTTCAATATAAAACGACATGCCCTGGTAAGGTACTTTAGTAAACGGATCAAACGGTTTACCAGGCGTTACCAGGCCGGTATCGGTTTGAATGTTAACCTTCTTTAAGCCATCATTATTAATATCCTGGCTCTTATTTTTTATGTCATTAATGGACCCCACCTGCACAGCTATCGACAGGCTGTCAACCTTTAGGCCGTGGAAAAAGCTTGCCGGGAAACCAAGCCCCGACCCCATTAAAATCTGCATAACAGGATAGGCCGTTTGGTAGTTGCCGGTGTGCGTTTTGGCATTAAACGGCACAATACCTTGTTCGGATATCGGCATAAAAATGTACAATACACCCGTTACTGGTTTGCCGTTAGTATCCTCTTCCTGGGCAAGGAAAAAGCCGCTTTCTGAAAGGAAGCCATTGGTTGGATCGGGAGCAGGAAATAAACCGAAGTCCATTACCTGTTTAATAGCTTCAGCCTCTTTCTTGTCCATTTGCCGGCTGATGTTTAGCCAACTCTTTTCGCCGGTTAATACTACCTGCAAATTAAGGCTCTTCAACATGTTCGCATTCACCGGGAATTTGGAAAAATCAAACGGCATGCTGCATTTTATAAGCCGCGTACCTCCCTGCAATACCAACTGGGGCGATGCGACGGCGAAACCTATTTCGGTATTATTTGGCGGGGTTAGCGCGGCCTGCTTTTGGCTGATATATTCGCAAATATTTTTGGGGGCAGTTCGCATAACGCCTCCCGACCCGAAGGTTGGCCATTTTGAATTTGGAATGGTGAATTTTGCACCTTCACCATCCATTGAATTTGCTACCGGATTGGCATAAACTGCGGCAACTGTTTTGTTGGCTTCATCGGCAGTAACAGGTGTTTTTTGTATGAATATATTTTTAAGCTCCCTTACATTGGCCTGGTTAATAACAAAATCGGCTTCTGTCTGGTAAACCTGGTCTACGCCGGATGCATCTTTTCCTGCAGATAACGATGTGCCCTGTGGCAAATCATATTCGGCAACGTTTTGGGCCAATTGAAATATTACAAATACTTTATCGGGCACTGCTGCTTTTGGGGCAAGGCGCAATACATCACGGTAATAAAAATCGAGCATGCGGCCGGTGAGTCCGTTCATCTGCTCCTGCGCAAGGGCAAATAATTGCAGAAATGCAATATACAGCGCCATATAAGGCTGGTGCGAAGGATATTTCGTAATGGCAAAAGTAAGGTAGCCTGGTGCGTCATCAACAATGTTACTGATAACACTAAAAAATGCCTGGAAAATATCATCAACATATGGCACCGCATTTAATATCCGGGCTTCGGGTGTCGTGCCCAGGTAAATATCAAACTCGGGGTTAACAGCAGCATTTAAACCCCACTCCTCCTTATTTTGCAGTTTTGAAAAATCAATATTTAAAACCGTTTTTGAATCAACTACTATAAAGCCTTCCTCGTAAGCAATTAATTTTTTTAGCTGTGCACTCAACGATGATTTAACTGCCAGGTCAATATCGGTGTGTAAGGGATTTTGAGGAATGGCAGCAGTATACCATTGGTCAATTTGCGCGGCAATGGTTACTATTTGGTTAAGCAAATCGGTATATAACTCGGCCGAAGGGTCAAGCAATATCCGTTCGCTGATGCTTTCGTAATCGTTCTTGATTTTATCAAGATTGACAGATGCAACCGATGCTGCAATTACAGCCATATCTCTTTTAAAAAATTCAGCCCAGCTAACTTTTGCTGCCGGCGTAGTGTCATTTACCTCATCGCCGGGCATATCATAAAACCTGATCTGATCGGCATAAGCCGCGGCAAATGATAGCAAATCCTCAAAGCTCCTGCCATCAATCGACACATAGGATGGGTCGAGGGCTTCGAGATAACGCTCCAACCGGCCCGAACCCTTCAGTATTATTTCGGTATGGCAATTACAGTTTTCCATTTTTAAGAGTATTTTGATGTCCTGGCTTTAAGGGCCATTGGTGTAAAAAATCTATTTTATTGGCAGATAGGTATTATGTAGCAATATTGGTGGCCTCGTTAATATAAAATGGATACACATAGTTATACCGCGTATTGGTTGTTATAATGCTATACTGCACATTGATGTTCAATACGCCATTTACCTCGTCGGGCGTTGCTATAACACTTTCCACGATGATCCTTGGTTCGTTGTAAACCAGTGCATCGTTTACTATTTTTTGTATCATGGCGATGGTGGGTACATTCATAACATCGAAAACGTGGGGTTGCAAATTGCATCCAAAATTGGGCAGCATCACCCGCTCGCCATTTATGGTTGATATTATGATCTGGATGCTGCTTTGCACGTCAGCTTCATTAGTCAGCATATCTACGGTTGCCGTTTCCCTGCGAAATGTTAGCGGAAAGCTCCACCCTGTTCCTAAAAAAGTTTGGTTTGTAATAGCCATTTTTCAATTTTTTTTTTAATCAACCCCCAATTAGTACGGTGGGGCAACCTAAAACTATGGTGCCGCCGTGCGCCGTTGAATCGCCCAGTCGCGCGGCCGGCGTACCGCCTATAAGCACTGTTGATGATCCCATTATAATACTGTCGGGCGGCCCGGTACATGTGCACATGCTGCCAACCGTTGCGGCCGGCGTACCGCCAATTAATACGGTGGGCGCACCGGGCGGCAGTATCGGCCCACCTACATGGGGCACACCGCCGGGATTTACCATGGGGCAAACATGATTGTCAGAAACGCGGGCAGCTGGTGGCATATTGATATTGTTTATTGTTAAACTTTAATTAATCATTACGGTAGTACCTTTGATGATAACATTGCCGGTACCTGCTTGTATGGTAATGCCGCTCGGGTCCATTTTAATACTATTTTGATTTTCATCAGTCATTGCAAAAGCGCCCGAAGAATCATTAAGGATGATGGATTTTTGCCCCGTTGGCGTGGTTACCGACAGTGTAAGCCGGCTATTGGTATCGTCGAAGATGAGCTTTATGCCCTGTTTGCTTACAAAGCCATATTGCTCGGCGCCGCTATCTACCGGTAAGGGCGATTTTTTTGAGCTGCTGCTGTGCAGGTATCCCAGTATAACAGGCTCACGCGGATCGTCGTTTAAAAAACCCAGGATCACTTCGTCAGTAGCCTGCGGACGAAAATAAGTTCCGCGATTGGCACCTGCATCAAGCGTGGCCACCCTGGCCCAAATGCCGTCGCTGCCCGAAGTAATAGTTGGCACCTGTACCTTCACGCGGTATTGACTTTGATCGGTGTCGTTAACATCCAGCACGGTGCCGATAAGCAAGCCATTAACGCCGGGTAATAATCCGGAGGTAGGCTTGTTCATCACATCTTCTTTTTTATAAAACCAGTCTTCACTCCAGCCAAACTGAACGTCGGTTGACCAAAAGCCGTCAAAAACGTGCATAATGCCGCTTACAAACACGTTGCCGTTAAAACGGTCGCCAACACCGGCAAGGGTTATCATGGTGCCTGGTTTTACCTTGGCATTTCCCTGGATGCGCACACGGCCAACATTTTTAGAAAGATGGTTCCGCATCTCGTACGAATCGGACCAGTTTTGCAACTGCGACTGGGTTAAATGTCCCGGGTGGTTCAGTTGCACCTGAGCGTTCAACACCGTAGCAAGGTCAGAAACCTGGATATTGCCATTGTCGCCGAATGAAGTGCTACCAGGGCCTGATTTTTCAAGCTGTTGCTGTGTATAATCCCATGAAATACTCGAAACTGAAGAAAACTGGCGACGAGCGTCCATTTCGGCTTCAAACTCAAAAATACTTTGCCCATAAGTTGCGGTTAATACCGGCGGGCCGCTTGTGGTTGGTTTTTTAACAACCAGCTTGCCATCGTCGGCAAGTACCAGCATGCCATTTGCTTCGGCGCGGGTTAGTATAAAATCCCAGTTGGTGGCGTCAAACTGTACCAATTGGGGCTGGGTTACACCGGTGTCGTCAATATCGGTATCCAAGCTGCCGGCCAGCGTGGTGATTACATCACTGTCTTTTTGATTAATGTAGTACGCGCTGTTTCGGTTTGCCGTTAGTGTTATTGCCTTATCCTTTGCTTCAATGGTAAGCAACGAAGCGCCGTTTTGCTTTGCCTTAATAGCATGTTTTACAATAATCCCCTTAAATACAGTGTCGGTTTGCCCGTGATAGCCTAATTGTATTTCCACCGTATTGCCCGGCTTGTAGGTATCGTCATCGCTAAGCGGGAAGTCGGCATCAGAGGCCGATCCATCCAAAAACACAATTTTAGCGTATGAAACTTTATTAAAAGTTTTATTTACCAAAATCCGCGAAAGCAAAACACTGGTGCTCAATGCAGTCCCGTTTATAAGAACCTTTTGGGTAACCAAATCTGTTGCATGTGCAGCACCCGGTGGTAAACTATCTAACATAACTTAGCTGATTAAATTGGGGTTTTTATTTGTTTGAAATCGGCGGAAAAATGAGCGAACTGCCTGCCGTGAGCTTCCTGAAATTTTTAAGCTTGTTAACCTTTGCTACCTGCAAATAATAGCTTTGATCTTTATATATCCGGTAGGTTAACAAAGGCAGCAGGTCCCACTGCTTTACCTGTACGGTATGCGTAAGATCGGGCGACGACAGCATGCTTAATATGCCGCCCAATGCCTGTGGCGTCCGTTCGGTAAAGGTGGCGCTTATTTTTGCCCGTATTGGCAAACCGAACATATCAAACATGGTATAAGTAACCGTTGATGATTTTAAAGAACAATTGCAGATAAACAACCCATACTGAATCAGTAAGTAATTAGGTTTATGAATTAAGCCATTAACAGTGGTTGTAGCCGCCCGGAAGAGAAGCACCTGCGCTGTAACCGGAATTTTTACACCGTTGGTATTTACCCCGGTTCCGTCAAGAGTCAGGTCAATGGTAAAGGTGCGGGGTTGTATGCCAATAAAAGTTGGGTCGGTGCCTGCCTGGCCTACCGGCTTCTTTTCATTCCAGTCAATGGTTTCATTAATGGCTATGTTTTCAGGATTAAACATGGCCAAAAAGGGCACGCCTAAACTGGGTATACCATTCTCATCGGTCGATATTATCTTAAGGTTAAAGGGCAACATTGCCGCGCTTTGCGTATCCATCAGCGTTCGTTTTTTTCTTTAATTATTTCAAGTACTTTTTCAATTGCTTCGTATTCCGAGCTATTGTTATTTGCCGCCGGCGCCGGCTGACCTCCCTGGCCTACCGGCGCTGTATCAACTATCGTCCGGATGATTACTTCGTTTATCTGTACAGGCATAGCTTTTTACATTTTTCGTTCAAAATATTGATAAGCGAGCTCTATCGTTTCCACAACAACAGAGTTATCTGTAGCTTTGAAATCGGAAGTAGACCACTTTAGCGGATACGCTTGTACCACGTTCCAGACGGCATAGGGCTGGCCTGCTTCGTCCATCAGTGTTATCAGCATATCAGCCGGTTTAAAGTCATAAACAACTACTGTAAAATAGGTATTCATGGCAGAGTGAAACCAATCAAGCAATTTGGTGCCTTTTAACAATCCTCTTTTTAAAACCAGGTTTGGATACTTGGCCCGTTTTGGGAATTTGTAAACAAACCTGTTCTCGCCTCCTTCGCGCAACTCCTCCACTTCAACTTCGACCGTCAAACCGCTAACTTCCTGGAAACGTTGTTCGGTATCGCTATCGGCACCGCTTACCCCAACAAATTCCACTTTAAAGTAAAAGCCACCCGGTGGATAATAGGTTGCCATTTTAAATTGCTGCTACTACTATTCCCTCGTGCACTATTTCAATCGATTCGATTGCTATTTCGTTACCGCTTGCTTTTAAACCCGGGCCTTCAATTTTAACCGGCCATGCCTGTGTTACACTCCAAACAAAAACCGGATTGTTTTCGTCATTCAACAGCGTAATTGTCAGGTCGCGACGATCAACGCCCGGGTTACCACTGTTGTTGAGCCAGTTATAAAAATTGTTATCTTTTTCAATGTATCCTTTTTTCAAAGTGATATTGCTTGCTTTTTTAAGGCCCGGTCTTTTAAGCGGCAAGGTGGTGTATGACATTAAGCCATCACGGTAATCTATTGCCTGTACCTCTTGCGTAAGTCCGCTTACTTCTGAAAAACCGATAGGTGCTCCGCCCCCCAATGAAACACTGAAATGGAAGACTGGAATTGGGTAATTTGCCATTTTATATTGTTGTTGATGTTTTTATAATACAGTTAAATACTTGTTTTTTGCGATTAGTGCTAAGTCAAGAGTATTAAGTCGTAAGTCTAAAGTTGATTTTTTTCATTTTTTGGCTTAGAACTTAAGGCTTTGGGCTAAAGACTATTCGTCAATTTATCGTTGACATGCCATTAGGATGTTTGCAGCATTTGTTCGAAACGGAGCACTACAAACTCGGCAGGTCGCGCTACAGCCATTCCAATTTCAATGATCATTCGCCCTTCAAGGATATCAAGCGATGTCATGGTGCTGCCCAAACCTACGTTTACAAAATAGGCCTGGTCGGGTTTAGCTCCGGCAAGTGCGCCATCGCGCCATTTTAAAAACAGGTAATTTGATATCATTGCCTGTACCTTAACCCAGGTTGTTGAAGTATTTGGTTCAAATACAAACGATGCAGTGGAGTTTTTAATAGACTGTTCAACAGTTATAAAAAAGCGGCGAACGTTAATATATTTCCATTCATTATCGTTTCCGTCCAGGGTGCGGGCGCCCATAACCAATGTGCCAAAATTAGGTGAGTTCAAAATCGCGTTAACCGATTTTCCACTTTGATCGTTTATGTTCAGCAGGTCCTGTTCGCCGCGCGTTACCGATACTACGGCCTTGTTTACCGCGTTTAAAGAAATATTTGCGGGCGCTTTCCAAACACCCCTGGTTGCATCTACATTGCAATAAACACCTGCTATTGCTGCCGAAGGAGGCAGTGTAATAAAATAGCCCTGGTATTGAGCAAGAATAGCGTTGTATAATAACGAAACGGTAGTTTTAAGTGATCCAAGCGCTACACCGGCGTTGGGGCTTGCAGGGTTTGGCACTGCTCCGTTAACGGTGTAAGTGGTTATGGTAAGTGCATCAAAATTAAAATTATGATTATAAGATGTTTGCAGGAATGGATAATACACTGCTCCGTATGAACTTTCGGGCTGCCCGGCTGGTAAAGGGGTAATGGTAGCGCTGGTATCCGAGGCTACCGAACTTGTACTTTTAGGTACAGTTGTTATCGCGGTATCAATAATGGCAAACCTATCGCCCAGGGTTGATGCCTGTAAAAGCATAGCCTGGTTAAAGGTGTTGGGCGTAGCCGATGATATAGCCTCCGGGCACAATAAAATGGTAGGTCCTTCTGTTGTGCCCAAAGTTGTAAGGCCCGCTTCCAGATCGGTCTCCGAAATGCTTCCACTGTATTTCCCGACTGAAACGATATAGCAGCGTGTACCTCCGTTTGCAAAATAAAGTTTTACCGCATGGTACAAAATATGCTTGCTCATGCCCGAGTTAGCAAACGTCAGTTTAGCGGTGTAACCAGTTGTTTTGCCTCCTGATTGCTGCTCGTCAACCGCTATTGCCAGGTTTGCTGCGCTTTCAACATCCGCCCCCCCAAAAAGTTGAATATAATCGGCCATGCTGTTGATGGGCGTGGGCACCCCGGCCAGATCGTCTGTTGCCAGGTTAGTAGCTATCTGTGTATAGCCTATAAAAGCGGGTACAGCAGATTCTACTTCTGCAATTGAAGGTGGTAAGGTGGATATTTCTTCTACATATACACCTGGAGATCTGTAATTTGCCATTTTTATTGTTTTTTAAAGTGTTTTTTAAAGTGATATAAATATGTCTGAGTAAATAACTGGAGGGCTGCTTGCATTAATGACGCCTGTTGACGGGTACGCCAGGTTTGATTTTATCTCGGTTTTATTGGTTGTAATGTGTTTGTATAGTGTAAAAACGAGCGGGGCACCGGTGGCGCTTGACGACAGGATATACCTTTCCTGCAGTGGAATATTAGCCAGCGATACAAACACAAAACTCAGATCGGTATTTGAAGCCAACTTGAATTTGATACTGGCATCATTACAGGTAATACTGAGCTGATTGATATAGTCTGTTTTTTGTGCTGGAGTTAACTTAGCCATCTCCAGGTAAATAGGACTGGTAGTTTGCAGTTGAATATTGTAACGCCAAAAGGTTGGCCGATTTTTAAACAAAACAGTATAGTTGGGCCGTGCGGGCAGTAACGATTGATCGGCTTCAATTATCCTATAATTGGCAGCTAATGTTGCAGCGAGGATAAGTTCGATAATGCCGAACACAGGCTGACTGGCCATAGTACCCAAAAAATAAAATGAATCGGTAAGCACATTGCTGATCAGTAACTGGCAGCGACCCGACGGCAATGCTGAAAGGTTAAACGATAACATTGAGTTTGTACCTTGCATAATAACCGATGTGGCATTAACGGTTACGCCCGTTAAAAGGTGTTTAACTACTGCCTGGGCAGTTGTTACAACGCCAGCAAAACTGTACTTATAATTGGCATCCGCTTTTTTTACCTGGTCGTTGTTTCCATCAACGCCAAGTTTATTTTTTGATAAATGCAGATTGGTACGCAAGGCAGCATTATCAACTACCTGGTTGCTGAAATAATAGATATTGCCGGCCGTCAGTTGTGTTGGCAGCAAATCAAAATTTACCGCGTTAGGATTATTCAGCAGCATAAAAAAAGTAAGTTTATCCGCATTGGTAACCCTGTTTTTCAAAAGGGGATTACCTGAAAGATTGGGACCCTGGGTACGTGCCATGATGGTAAAACCACCGGTGGTATCAGTATTTTTAAATACCATATTTTTTGCTTTCAAAAAAGTAAGGCATTCATCAGTTGGCACTATAGTGAAATCCAATTTGGGGGCAGTGGTGTACGCCGCGCAAATGCCGTTTCTATAAAACTGTTGCATTACCGACAAGGTGAGCAGTTGCGAATATTTTACTGTTAGCGTTGCCATAATTTTAATTAGTTTTCAACAAAATCAAGTTCACTAACCGAAGTAACCACATCATTGCCCTTGGTTTCAAACGCGGTAAGGAGCTTAACCCGGTAAACCGCACTTGGCATATATTTTGAACTTAACATGCCCCAAAGGTTATTTTGCTGCTCAAACGTCAGGCTAACCAATTTGAAACTCAGCCTGTCTATCAGTTGCCAGGGTTTATTAACGGCATCGGTTACCGAGGCGTTAAGAGAAGGGTAACCCTGGCTATCAAACACGGAATGTGATTGAAAAAAGCCGATAACATCCGATAGATTACGCAATGCGGTTGGGTAGTCGGAATTATTTGCAACAAACAGCAGAAACAAATCAATTTCAACCGGAGGATTAAGCCTTAAATACTTTTTATCGGGTGTTGGTAAATAGTAGGCTTGCTTACCTTCCCTGCGTTCCTCCTCAATATTCACCAGCATAATAGTAACATGCGTCGAATCTGTAATATTGACATTACCATTAGGTAAAACAATGGGTTTCAAATCAACCACGTTGCCTGTTTTATAGCTGCCGGGATCATTCTCCCGGTTAACCATGTAGGCTTCAAGTTCGCTTTGTATAAATTGAAGTGCGGTACGGATCATATAGTAAGGCAGATAAAGGTTTTTATTAGTTCAGGAACTTTTTAATATTTGCACAATAGTATTTTGTTACTTATTACAATAAGCATTCAATATCTATTAGTTAACAAATGTTTAATCTTTAGAATAATTGGGGCGAGATATCGGGAACGTACGGATCAGGGGCCGTGTTATTTTCCGAATACCTATGAGGGTAAAATTATCTGCTAATACACTGTATAACAATAGGGTTTGTACGTGTTCAGGAACGTATTTTTACGCAAGCTATGCGGTGGAAAACCGAATCAAATAAAAAATAAAATTAGAAATTATGCTTATTTTTAATTTAAAAGAAATAACAATCAAAAGTCATTAATTAATTATATTTATTAGATAATAGATATTCCCCACAACATTTCTGGAAAATTCTGCCAGGTAAAATTATTTTGATTTTCGTAGAAGATTCAGTGTTGCAAAGCCTCCGATTCATTCAGAAGTTTTTGATTTGTAGTATCAGCAGAGATCGAACCAGCAACAAAAGGACTTTCACTCCTCTACTGTACCAGTTTAAAATGTGTTTTAAGAAGGAAAGCACAAGGCCATACGAAAATTATTTTATCTTGCTAATTATGAAGCCTTACCTATTCCCGGAAACAGTTAGCATCAAAAAAGTACTGCTATATCATCTTTACATTCTGATAATAGCTTTATCCCCGATATTGATATCGATGTTGGCCGGTTTTATAGGCTACTGTTTGGGTTGTCAAATCAACGAAGCAGGAACCGACGATTGCGTGAGAGCGGGAATTGCCTTTGGAAAAATATTTAATCCTATTGGATCTCTTTTCTGGCTATCTATAATTACTATACCATTTGGGGGGATAGCAACCATAGTGTTGATTATAATTGCTGTTCATGACACCGTATATCATCATAGAAGATAATCAGGGAAGTATTTATTACGCTCGTCCTTGTACCTGATTGCTATAAGCGCGGAGGGTTTCGTAATTCGTCCATTCACTTCATCTAAACACATAATGAAACAAGTTTTCAGAATCCCGTAAAAATGCGGTTGAGATTTCTCCAAAAAAAGCCTCCTAGAATTAACTAAGAAGCTTTTGAATTGTGGTGACTACTGTACAAATCTCGAACTATTTCCTGTCTGATTTGCGTTAATCGCCGATTTGGATTTATAAATTGTCGGTTACGCCGCTATAAATATTTCATCCATATTACCGGCTGTAATGGTATTGGCAATATGGCTCAAAACAGGGAGAGACTACAGTATGTTATGAACAGCTAAAAATCTGATTGTCAATTTCGGTAAGTATTTACATGTTTCAAAAGGTTACCACCGCCATTGATACGATTAGTTCAGAAAGAAATCCGGCAGGGCCTGTTGAGTTTGGCAGTTTGCTCCTGTATCACCAATGGCCCGAATTAATCGCTGATAGATATTGCCAACTTTACTAATCCCATTCTTTGCATATAAGTAATATCTATAGATCTGAGCATGGCATTATTATAGGTTTGCTGCCCCACGTAAATTTCCCCCACGCAGGTTAGCACACACAGCAGGCCGATGCACTGCGTGAGGGCAACAATAAGGGGGGGGGGAGACAGTATTAAAAAATATAGCATCCAACTTTTGCTTTTTATGTTGAGTTAACAGGTTACTGCCAAATATAGGTGGCCACGGCTCCGGCTTTTAACGATGTGTTAATCATTTTTGATTTATAACTAATATTAAAAGGCTGGTCGGCAGTTCCGGCATTTAAAGCAACCAGCACTTTGGTGCCATCGGTATTTTTAAAAGCTACGGTTAGTACATTGCTTACCAAATCGGATGCTATCCTAACTGCGCCAGGCCTTACAAATTTTGATGCATGTGCAATAATATAGTAAGATACGTTACGGGATACGCTGGTACCAACGGTAATTGCGCCTAAACATGATGTACAGCCGCCTACGGTATGCGGGTTTTGGTTAGGATCTGAGGCCAGGTTCCACTCGATAACATTACGGCTCCAGTTACGGGTAGCACCAATGATAAGGTTGCTTACATGGTAAGCTAAATCGCTGCCAAAGTTGCCGCCGGCAAAGGTTGCCTGTTCTGTAAAGTAGATGTTTTTTGCAGGGTATTGGTCATGCACGGTGCCAAGTGCGTTGATGAACCCGCCGTAAAGGTGAAATGCCGCGCCGTCAACAAAATCGGCTGCTGCTTTATCTGCAAAAATATCTGTAGCATACTCCGGGTGATCGGCGTTGTGGTCATAAACTATTATTTTGGTTGCAATTCCGGCTGTTTTAAATGCAGGCCCTAAATTGTTTTTTACAAACTTACCCTCATCTGCCGATAGCATTAACATGCTGGGGTTATTATAGGCGTTAAGCGGCTCGTTTTGCGGGGTAATAGCATCAATGGTTATGCCCTCGGCCTTCATCGCCTGAATGTATTTTACAAAGTATTTGGCATAGGTATCAAAATATTCGGGGTTTAAGCTGCCGCCATAAAAGCTATTATTATCTTTCATCCATGCGGGGGCGCTCCAGGGGCACGAAAGTATTTTTATATCGGGGTTTATGGCTAATATCCTTTTAAGTATTGGCAAAAGATCCACCTTTTCTTTATCAAGGTTAAAATTAGTAAGGGCTACGTCTCCGCTTACATCGTCATAACTAAAAGGTGCCGCGCTAAGGTCAGATGCGCCAAGCGTTATACGCAAATAACTTATACCTATATTGGTTCCATCGGTTTTAAACAGTTCATTCAACAGCGCAGTTTTATTGGCCTCGCTTAACGAGTTGATAAGCGAAGCACTGCCCCCGGTAAGTGCAAAACCAAATCCATCAATAGGCTGGTACACTTTTGAATCATCTACGTTAATGGTAGGGTTGGTACTGGTGTTGGTATTAAACACCAGCGAGATATTTTGCTGCTTAAACAAAACCGCCTGATCTGCCGTGGTAAGCCACATGTTTACATCGGTAGTAACAGGAGTTACGGGATCAACCGGCTTAGTTGGTGTGGTTGGTGTATCATTGCCGCCGGTTGATGATTTGCTGCAGCTATATTGAGTTACGGCCAAACCAATGGCTAAAATACCAAGCAGGTATCGCGAATGTTTTTTCATATTTTTAGAATACTTAGCGCAAATTATAGGAAAAAGGGATTCAAAACCGGTTTAACGCCGATGCAAAACCACAGATAATATTTATCGTTTTTTTTAGTGTTAAGTCAGTAGTATTAAGTCGTAAGTCTAAAGTTGAATTTTCTCTTTTTCGACTTAGAACTTAAGACTTTAGGCTAAAGAAAATCCGTCAATTTATCGTCGACACGACACTAGTTTGTTGTATTCATTTTGTAAAAACGCACGTAATCTACCTGCATTGAAACGGGGAAAATACTATCGTCGACCCCTTGTACACCGCCCCAGTTACCGCCAATGGCAAGGTTTAGTAATACGTGGAAAGGTTTATCAAAAGGCCAACCTGCAGATCCTTTACCATCATTGGTATAAGTAAATACCAGCTGATCATCGTAATAACCTTTTATAGATGTTGGTGTCCAATCGGCACGGTACAAATGATACTCGGTAAACGCAGTAGGAATTTCTAAAGTACTTGTTTTTGCATTGCCGCCGTTATATAGCTGGTTGTGTACACTAAAATGAACCTTGTTCGGATCGTAGCCCACATGTTCCATAATATCTATTTCGCCGGAGTTTGGCCACGCGCCGTAAGCATAATCGTTTGGCAACATCCATATTGCAGGCCAGGTGCCTCTGCCGGCAGGCAGTTTGGCTTTCACCTCTACGCGGCCGTAAAGCATATCGCTGCCATTTTTTGAAACCATCCTTGATGAGGTATAATTCATTCCGTTCAGGCTTTCTTTTTTGGCGGTAATTGTTAGTACGCCATCTTTAATAACCGCATTGTTGATGGTGTTTGTATAATACTCCAGTTCGTTATTACCCCAGCCGCTTCCGCCAACATCGTAGGTCCATTTTGCAGGGTCGGGTGCACCGTTGGTATCAAATTCATCAGCCCAGGTGACGGCATTTTCAAAGCCGTATGTTTTAACAGGCTGTTCTATTTGTTTAAAGGGCTCCATCGTCGAACTGCTCTTTTTTGAGCACGATGGTGCAGCTAAAACGAGCAAGGGATATATAGCAAATATTAGCTTTTTCATGTTTTGATAAGAGTAAGAACAAGGCTGCATGAGCTCATGCAACCTTGTTCTGTTATAAATTATTGAACCCCGCGAAGTGTTACCTTGGTAAACTCGATGCCGGTTAAGCCAAGGTTATTACCTCCGCTTTTAATAAGTAAATACATTTTACCTGTTGCGGCAGCAGTAACAACATTACCACTCCCGGCGCATTGTATGGCAGATAGTTTACCATTAAATGGTGTTTTACCACACCCCGTCCAGGTGTTTATAGCAAGGCGTGCACCACCATCGCTGTAATCTGATCCGTTAACAGGTTGTTTTGTGCCAAAGTAAACTTCAAACCAGGTGTCAGATGCGCCGCTGCCATCAACGTTCATATCTATTTGATATCTGCGCCCAGCAACAACGTTTATTGCCTGCCAAATGCCGGCATGACCATAGCCACCGCCTTTTGCAACCATTTTGCCATTATCTATAGCAAAGGTAACACCGTTTGATATGGTTATATGGTTCCAGAAAGCATCATCGCTTGCAGCCATATTTGATCCCAGCACCAGGTTTCCGGCAGATGGATCAGAGGTGGCTACGCTAATATCCTGGGAAGCGGTTTTTGTTTCGCCGCCTTTACCTATTGCAGTAAGGGTAACGGTGTATTTGCCCGCATCGGGGAAGAAAACAGTGTCGGTAGGTTTGCTTATTGCAGCGCCATCGCCCAAGTCCCATTTTACAGCTAATACGCCTTTCGTATCGGCATTTAATACGTAATAGTTTGCTTTGCCGCTTACCGGCGTTACGGTGAATGTAGCTTTAAGGTCGGTAGAGGTTAAGCCATTACCATCATATTTTTCTGGCCTGCAGCCTTCGTACATTCCAATAGCAAGTACCCCCAGGGCACAGGCTTTAATAATGTTTAATTTCATAATTATTTCAATAAATTAATTATAACGTACCACCCCACTCTTTACCTTGCTTAAGCTTGGTGTTGTTTAAATCATTAAGCGGGATAGGTAAAATTTCATTTTTACCGGCAGTAAAGCCTCTTGAACCCAACACTGTTGCAGCATCGCCCCAGCGTACCAGATCAAACCAGCGGTGCCCTTCACCGGCAAGTTCAAGGCGGCGTTCCCTTTTCAAATTTTCGAAGGTGGCAGCCATTCCGTGCGTTACACCGTCGTTATAAGCCCGGGTGTGTACGGCGGTCATTAACGCTGTTGCACGTGCCGTGTTGCCTGCACCACGAATAAGCGCCTCGGCTTCCATCAGGTAGGTATCGGCTAACCGTATTTCGTATAAATTTTGCGGATAATTTAGTTCGGGAGCACCGCCGCCGGTAGTTTTATCGGCAACATGCCCGGCAAATTTGCCCAGGAAATAGCCGGTGTTCATATATCCCGGAGTATAGTCGGCAATGCCGTTTGCTTTTAAACTGTCTAAATTTGCCACAGTTGCCTTGTTACGCGGATCGAAATGTATGGCATCGAATAAGTTTTTGGTGATAGGCAAAAAGCTGTATCCTGAAATATAATCCGGCGCTCCGGGTTTAAGGGCCTTATAATCTCTGGGGCCAACAATAATATTTAAAACGTTACCCTCGGTACAGGCAATGCATGACCAATCGCCTCCTGATTTTGATGAGTGACCAACCTCGAGTATCGACTCGCTGTTAAATTTATTTTGTGTTTTCCACAGGTCGGCAAAATTTGCAAGCAGTTTGTAACCATATTTTGTGTTTGCCTGGCCAGGCGTTGCGCCATTTACTTCTGCAAACTCTGCCGCTGCTTCCGTCCATTTTTGCTCATAAAGGTAAACCTTACCCAATAACGCATGTATAGCGCCTTTTGTAAGGCGGCCCCCATCTATTGTTATGTCTATTTTATCGGGGATATTTCCGTCGGCTATTGCTGCTTTCAAATCGGTTTCAATTTGCTTATACACTGCTGCAGGGGTAGCTTGCTCTACATTGTAAATCTGGTCGGCCGGTATCGACTCGGTTAATAAAGGCACATATTTAAATAGCCTTACCAGGTCAAAATAGAAATAAGCGCGCAACGCGGTAGCTTCAGATTTGTACCTGCTTTTCAAGCCCTCGTCCATCGGAACGTTTGGCAATTTCTGGATCAGCACGTTTGCGCGGAATACTCCGGAAAAGCCGGCTTTCCATAACTCGTATGACGGGCCCACCGATGGGGATAGCGTGTAGTTTGAAAATACCTGCAAATCGTTAATATCGGTAGCGTTACCACCACCTGCATAATGATCGTCAGAACCGGCATCCATGGCGCCTTCTTTGGTTACAAAACCGCCGCCTTGCCATCCAACAACATCGTAAACAGCTGTAAGCCCATTATAGGCCTCGGTTTGGTTACGGTAATAGCTCGATTCCAGATTGGTGCCTTTAGGCTTTACATCCAGAAAACTTTTTTTACAGGCGGTTACCGCAAATGACGCCGCCAGAAAAAATGATAAATATTTTATACTCTTCTTCATTTCATTAATTATTAAAATCCAACACTTACACCCAGCATGTATGATTTTGCCTGCATATAAAAACCACGATCGATACTGTAGCTGCCGCCGCCAATCTCCGGATCGTAACCAGAGTATTTGGTAAAGGTGAACAGGTTCTCGCCGGTTACATATATTCTCGCCCTTCGCATACCAATTTTGCTAATCAGATTTTTAGGGAGGCTATATCCTAACTGCAGGTTTTTGATGCGGAAGTAATCGCCTTTTTCAAGGTAGTATTTAGAGTTATAGGTGGTGTTATGGTTGGGGTCGCCATCAACTACACGGGGCTCGGTGTTTGACGTGCCCGGGCCAACCCATCTGTCTAAACGTTTGGTGGTGAAGTTGGAGTTACCGATATCTAAACGGTGTAAGCCCTGGAAAATCATGTTACCTGCCTGGCCTTGTCCAAACACAACGATATCGAAGTTTTTGTACGATGCATTAAAGGTTAAACCATATATCCACGATGGCGTAGGGTTGCCAATGTAGGTACGGTCCTGATCATTAATAGTTCCGTTACCATCAAGGTCGGCCCATTTAAAATCGCCGGGTTTGGCATTTGGCTGTATTTTATGGCCGCTTGCCGATACATAGCTGTCAATCTCTGCCTGTGTTTGGAAAATACCCATGTTCTGGTACCCGTAAAAAGAATTGTAAGCCTGGCCAACAGTGGTACGTGTAATACCTCCTTCAACTCCCTGGAAACCCGCGCCATCAAGGAATTTTTGACCGTTACCTAAATAGGTAACCTTGTTGGTGATGTGCGTGACGTTGGCATTAACGTTTAAGTTAAATTCGCCTATTTTTTTGCGGTAACCCAATTCTAACTCAAGGCCTTTGTTCTCCATATCGCCAATGTTAGCAGCAGGGTTTGATATAGCGCCCACATATAACGGGATTGGCGGGTATTGTAAAATGCCGCTGGTTTTCTTTTTAAACCATTCAAAGGTTAGGTTAAAGTCGTTAAATAGTACGGCATCAAAACCCACGTTGGTTTGTGCTGTTTCTTCCCAGCGAAGGTTAGGGTTTGATGGCGCATTAGGGCTGTAACCGCTTATGTAGGTATCGCCGGTGCCAAAACTATAGTTACGGCCACCGCCAATAGTTGAAAGGAAGGCATTGTCTGCAATGGCATCGCTACCAACCACACCGTAACCGCCACGGAATTTTAAGAAGTTAACAGTTTCGTTTTTAGGCCAAAACGCTTCTTTTGAAGGCACCCAACCCAAAGAAAATGACGGGAAAGTACCGTACTTAAAGTTAGCTCCAAACCTTGATGAACCATCGCGGCGGATAACGCCCTCTATGATATAACGCTCATCATAGTTGTAGTTAACACGGGCAAATAACGAGCTGATGGTGTGTGCCTGCCCTTCGCTGCCGTAACCAATTCTGTTAGCGGCTGGTATGCTGTAATTTAAAGATGCGTCCTGGAAGTTATCAACCGGCAAGTTGTAATAAGTTACGCCATCAGTATAGCGGTTGTTTTCTGAATAAGCTCCCTGGCCAACCAGCACGGTGGCGCTATGTTTACCTATTGTGCGATTATACGATGCGGTGTTTTCAATGTTCCAGTTAAACAACCTGTTACTTTCGCGGTTGTAGCTGTTTTGCGAGGTTATGGTAGATGAATTGAGGTAGGCTACCGGGTTAAACGATTCGCCGCCATAAAAAGCAATCTTGGTGCCTACTGTCGAGCGTAGTTTAAGGCCCTTTATAGGTTCTAACTCGCCGTATACATTGCCTACAATGTTATGCGCCCAGCTATAGTTACCTAAATGGGTTGATATATATGCAAGCGGGTTGGTAATTTCCTGGCCTACTATATTTGATATACCGTAAGGATAGCCCAACGAATTTCTGCGCACAGGGTTATTGGCGTATACAGGGGCCGAAGCAGCAGTTTGGTCGGTTACAACCGGAACCGTAATAGGATCGAGGTTTAAAGCCGAACTGATAGGGCCGCCAAACTCGCTGTTGGTATTACCCAGGCCGATTGATTTGTTATAAGTATAGCCAAGGTTTTCGCCAAAGTTTATCCATTTTGCAGGCTTGTAGGTTTGGTTAACCCTAAAATTGACGCGTTTGTATTTTGATATATCTGTGGCAACAATACCATCCTGCTGTAAATAACCAAAGGATGTATAGTAGGTAGATTTATCGTTACCGCCGCTAACGCTTAGCTCGTGATTTTGGCGTTTAGCGCTGTTGTTGAAAATAACGGATTGCCAGTCGGTTCCAACACCTAACGATGCCGGATTGGGATATACAATGGCGCCGCCGCCAGCAACACTTGCTTCGTTACGTAAGGTAGCATATTGCTGGGCATTTAATAAATCAATTGTGCGCGCTGGTTTAGATGTGCCATAATAACCGGAATAATTTATCTGAGGCTTACCTTCGCGCCCTTTTTTGGTGGTTACCAAAATTACCCCGGCAGCTGCACGTGTACCGTAAATTGCTTGGGATGCAGCATCTTTTAACACTTCAATCGATTCGATATCTGATTGGTTAAGGTAGCCAATACCGCCATTATCAACCACAACACCATCAACCACCCAAAGCGGGTCGTTATTGTTAAATGAGGTGATACCCCTTACACGTACGGTAGCGCCCTCGCCCGGCTGGCCATTGTTTGCGGCAATGGTTAAACCAGAGGTGCGGCCCTGCAATATTTGCTCTACGCGTGTAACCGGCAGGTCTTCAAATTCTTTGGCGGTAACGCCAGATATTGCACCGGTAGTTACACTCTTTTTTTGTGTGCCATAACCTACAATCACTACTTCGTTTAATCCTTTTATATCTTCGATGAGGGTTATGGTGATAAAGGTTTGTTTACCAACATTAACTTCGGTAGAGCGGTAGCTGATAAAATCGACAGCCAAAACCGCGTTCTCGCTGCTAACGTTCAACTTAAAGTTGCCATTTACATCTGTTTGTACACCGTTTTGCGTTCCTTTTTCACGTACGCTTGCACCAGGCAACGGCAAGCCTTTTTCATCAACTACTTTACCTGCTACCACGATACCGGCTATTGCCTGGTTAAGCTCAGCGGATTTGTCGGCAGAGGTAGCAGTACCTTCAGCTGCTTTAATATCGGCAGGTTTTCCCAGTACTATTCTGTCTTTTAAAACCTCGTAGTCAATGCCATTGCTTTTTAGCAACTGGTCAAGGACGCTTTTTAAACTTTTGTTCTCAAAATTCACAGTAACTTTTTGCGACAGGTTTATCGAGTTTTTACTGTAGATAAATTTGATGTCGTTGTCTTTTTGCAGGTAGTTTAAAACCTCTTGTACGGTAACCTGTTTAAACGACAGGCTAACCGTTTTGTCAAGTACGCTTTGCGCCCTTAACGGGCTTGAATAAGCTAAGGTGCTTAGCAAAGCCGCTATCAATATTTGACTAAATGTAATCTTCATGATTTTAGACCAGGGAATAGGCTTTCGCAAACGAAATTTCATATATTTGTAATGTTTCTTTGTTAAAAATGAGACAATTAAATGCCCGCTACACCATTTTATGGTGCATCAGTATTGGGCTTTTCGAGCTTAGGAGTGGTCGCAACACTTCTAAGCTTTTTTATTTTACGGGTGAATTTGCAACCTCAGGAACTGAGGTGCTTTTTTAAGTGGGTATCTTACTTTTCATAGGCTTATCAGGTTAATTTGGGTTAGTAATTAATTGGTTTAATTAAGTTCAATAGTGTTATTGTCCTTTATCTGGTAATTTACATTGATAGATTTTTTTAGGGCCGCCAACACATCCGGCAGGTTAAAGCCTGCAAAATCGGCATTAAGCATATAATGGTTCAACCTGTCATTAGCTACCTTTATATGTACTCCATAAGTAGCATTAAGCACCGGGATAATTTCGCGCAGGGGTTTGTTATCAAATGAAAGATTAACCTGGCTCCATATTTTTAATGCCGGCTGATTTACTATGCCTGCCGGTTTCAATAAATGTTTATCTACCAGGTAAACTGCCTTTTGGTTGGGATAAAGCATCAGCTCGTGCTTTTCTAAATTGGTGTTCACGTTGTTATCCTGATCGTTGTTTTTAATACTTACCGATACCTTGCCAGTTACAACCGATACATCGGCAGTGTTGCTGCGATAATTATCACGTATTAAAAAACTGGTGCCCCAAACCTTGGTAATTATAGTTCGGCCGTTGATAATAAAAGGTCGCCTGGGGTTTTTAGTTATCTCAAAAAAGCCTTCGCCGTACATGGATATGATCCGGACATTTTTTGCAAATGTTTTAGGATATCTTATGTTGCCTCCCGGACTTAGCCAAATGGTGCTGCTATCGGGCAATACTGCTTTGTAAATTTGATTTGAATTGTTGGTGATATCAACCTGTTCTACCTGTTGAGGGGCAACTTGTGCTACTTGTGATGATGGGCTTTTTGTGTTATTAACCCAATAAAAAGCACCCAGTAAAAACGCAGCAACGGCCGCGGCGGCAGACCATTTTAATATACCGAGGTATCGTACATTACCTGTCTGTCCCGGGATATTATCAACTTCAATATTTTCGGTAATCCGGTTATATATCCGCTCTTCTATTTCTTTTTCATCGGCTTCGCTTGCGCCCGAGATATAATCATAGTCATCCTCAAAAGAATGATACCATTGCTTAATCAATGCTATCTCTTCTTCTGTGCAATTACCATTCAAATACTTTTCCAGTAATTCTACGGGTATAAGTGGTTTCATGAAAACTAAAATATTAGCGGTTTATAAATAATTGACGTTTGAAAAGAGCACATCCCCTACGCGTTAATAAAAAAATATTTTATGGCTCTATGCCGTTTTGTGTGGGTAAGGCAGATGGGATGCTGATTAGCGTCTAAGGATATATTTTGTTGACACATCGGGGGGCTTGTTCAACACGTCTTAGAGGCGTAGCCTCGGTCAATCTTGTAGCCGCGGGTTTAACCCGGGAAAAAAAATGAAGAGAGCGATTGAAAACCATAGGTTCGGGACATATGAGCCATGCTAATATATGGTTGAACAAATTAAAAATACCTGGATTACAGAACCAAAATTATTTTAGCAGAAGAACTATCAGCAGGAGAAGGTAGTTATTAAGACTAAGGCGAAGTTTGTTAAGGGCTTTTGTCAAGTGATTTTCGACGGTTTTTTCTGATATGCCAAGCTCGGTGGCAATTTCTTTGTTGGTTTTATGGCTAACCCTGCTCAACTCGTAAACAGACCTGCATTTATCTGGTAACTGGTTTACCACATGGGTTATATTCAGTTGCAGATCTTTAAGCATGATGGCTTGTTCGGTAGAATGGTCGGCCTCGGTGTAACCAAGCTTGAAAGATTCCTGGTGTGTTTGCCGGGTAAGTTCTTTCCGAAAATGATCAATTACGCGGTAGCCAACGCTTTTATAAAGGTATCCCCCTATGGTTTGATGGATATTTAACGCATGCCGCTTATGCCAAAAAGCAGTAAACAATTCCTGCACAATTTCTTCCGAAGCCTCCTTGTCCTTCAAACGTTTGTATGCTTCTGCATATAATGCTTTCCAGTAACGTTGATAAATCTCCTTAAATGCGCCAAGAGAATCTTGTTGCATCAGACTAATCAATTGCTCCTCATCAAACTTAGTAAAATTGGTCATGCGTATCTTGCAGAAGATTAATTATATATTATTTATTAATTAACCTTTTACAAATCTCCCAAAAAAAACAATCAATACCAAGGATTTAGTTTTATCTTAAAATATATGTTACAGCGTGGTATTAAGCTTTTGAAAAGTTGGTTTTAAATTTAACATAAAACTCCCGCTCCGGCTGAAAGAAAAATCCCTTTGCATTCCGGAACCGCATGGCGGGTTGTGCGGTGATTGTGCATGGCTGTGATAGCCGCCTGTTTTTGCTCGCCGTACAGGATAAAGGCGATCCATGAATGTTCATTAAAACGATTAACAATCTTTAACTGCGATCTGATCATCCGGTCAACTTCTGCTTTTCTCGGGATGAGCAACTTTTCTTCCTGTGCGCGGATAAAACGGATATAGGTGTCGCGCTTTTTGACCAGTGTGTTTTTTAACCCAGGTTGCAGCTATCCTGACGTAATTGATGTGCGGTGTCGATCATCGGGTGTGGACGTTTTTCACGTTGGTTGAAACACTAATCAGGTGACTGTTTAATTGCCTGGCTTGCTGGTTAAAACCCTTTGGCTTTTTTGCGCTCATTACCCCATTCGGAAGATTCAATTTCTCTTTCAACGGCACATTCTGATGGTTTTCCGTTGACCGTGATCCTTAAACAAACCAGCATCGGGCCTGATTTATTTATAACTCCTTGGCTTTTTCAAATAGTAAAGTAACTAAAATTTGCACTCATGATGTTTACTTAAAGAAGGTGAACAAAAGTACATTTGCAAACCTCGACAATTAATATGTTGTAAAATGTATTACGCCACCTCCAAGACTCGAAAGTCAGTCGATATATGCCCCGGCTAAGTGATATCAGAATGAATTTTAGGTTTTTTGGGTAAATTTGATTCTAAGCATTATAAAAACCGATAAATTCCATTATCAATTATTTATCAATTTTTTTAGACCCAGTTCGACAAACTTTTTTGCTGAATTGCAAAGACACCTGATCGGGTTACCATAGAAGAATTAGCAAAATAGGCTTTTTTATTAAAAAAGGCCATTTCCAATTTGAAAATGACCTTTTTTGTTTGTGGTATCAGCTGGGATCGAACCAGCGACACAAGGATTTTCAGTCCTTTGCTCTACCGACTGAGCTATGATACCTCCTTTTGGGGAGTGCAAATGTAGCTTTTTTTTTGTGTTTGGAAATTATTTTTTAAAAATAGTTTTTAAAAAGCATCCAACACACTGTAATAAAGGCCATTATTTTTACCATAACCCATTTAAACTGCCCCCTGGACCGCCGTACCTTTCTATTTATTCTCTATCCAGCGATACAAAAAATTGTTACACAAAACCTATATCACTTAGCGCGCGTAATATAGGTTTTGTATATTTAGGCGCTCTATCTATTTATGACCCTGGCAACCAAATACTTAAAACCAATGTTATGACAACAACCAAACCAGCCTCTATCGACGATTACATTGCAGGCTTTCCTGAGGATGTTCAACAAATATTACAACAGGTACGCGCTACCATCAGGCAGGCGGCCCCGGAAGCGGAAGAAAAAATAAGTTATGCCATGCCTGCCTTTACTTTGCATGGTAACCTGATTTACTTTGCAGGTTATAAAAGCCACATTGGGCTTTACCCAACGCCAGCGGGGATAGACGAGTTTAAAGATGACCTTGCCAAATACAAAGGTGCAAAAGGGTCTGTTCAGTTTCCCATTGATCAACCTATGCCATTGGACCTGATAGGCAGGATCACGAAATTCCTGGTAAAGCGAAACCTGGAAAAAGCAAAAAAATAAAGTATAACCGCGTCAATCAGATTAACGGTTAATCGTCACTTTTTAAGTGTGATGATCCTGGCATACCAACCTTCGGGAGTTAAACCGCCAGCGCTTAAAATGGCCGTGTGGCTATCGGGACGGGTAACATCATAAATGGTTTCGGAACCGCGAATAGTAGCACTCCCGGCATGCACAACAGAATAATCAATTACCACTTTACCGTCGCCACGAAAATTATAGGTAGCCGAATCTACCAGGCTTTTTACATGGGCAACCAGCCGGCCATTTGCTGTAAATTCATAAGTATCTGCAGCTTCGCCAATGTATTTACTACCACCGCCTTTAAAGGGGCCTCCACCGGCTAATGAAGATGAATCGCTAAGCAGCTGCCACTTGCCTGTAACACCAACGTTTTGGTTGTCGTTTTTTCCGCAGGCTGATAAGCCTATAACTATTAAAGCTAAAAGACTGATAGGGTAAAGGTATTTTATCATGGTTTAATAAGTATTGGAATATGACTATACGTGAAGGTTAACGCAAATGCTACATCATCCTATATTTATACCAACCTATATATTTATATAGCAATGGATTAAAGCCATTGCCGCCCATCAACCCTGAACCCTGTTAATGGAGTATGCAGAACATTTTAAAAGTATTGCCTGATGTTAAATTAGCTGCTTTTCAAAGCAAAATGCGCAATTACTTTAAAATTTGCAGCCACCACCGCAAGGCAAAAAACAAACCACAGTGTAATTAGTAAAGGCGTACCAGGCATCAATACCATGTTTAATACTCCTTTCTGGAGGATTCCGTTTAGCAGTATCAATATAACCACGGTATCCAAAATCAGCGGTGCAATAAGGAAGCTTATGAAAACCAATAACTTTCGTTTATTGGCGATGGCTTTGCCTGCAGTTATAAGTGGTGGTAAACAAATAACCGAAACAGCTAAAAACCCAATTATCTTTATCAGCAAGGCATTGGAATGGTCGTGGTTTAAAAATACCTGACGAAGCCCCCACTGCTCATCTCCAGAACCCACAGCGGCCATGTACATGCGCCCAAACTGCATATTTCCTAAAATCAGCACCAATCCTAACGACTGATGTTGTGCTGATTGACCAAACTTTACCATGTACCGGCCGAGCCAAAGCATTATAAATGTAAAAACCGGACCAGCAAAAGTAGCGAGTATAGCTGCCGGATGTTGCTCCAGGCAGTTGGAGCATACATCCCAAACGTTAAAATCTCTTTTGCCCCAGCAACCACAAATAAGCCTGCCTGTAATAATATGAGCCTGCTCATGCAGTTCATGCATCGCAAAGAAAAAAAATACAAATACCAGCAGATTTTTAAAGGTAAGCTGAATAAATAATTGCGGTTTAGGCTTCATAATAACGGTTTGCCGGATATGACCCGTGTTATGCAATCAAGGTTACACCTTATATAAAAGTAAATTTACCTAAGAGCCCTTCTGTCTCAGTGGGCATACTTATTCAGTAATTGCAGGTTGTTTAAAGCATCGCCCATGGTATTGTTAAAATACGCGTAAACTGTTTTACCCTCTGCCTCCCATTCTTTTATGTATTGCGCATACTCAAATAAAAAGTCATCGGCATAGCTGCCACGGTATCCGCCATCGGGCCCATGGAACCGCAGATAAACTATATCATCGTTAACCGCAATTAACGGGCTGGCTGATGCAGGCATATCATGCAGTACCATGCCCATATTATATTGCCTTAGTAGCTCATAAACATCATCATGGTACCAGCTCCGGTGCCTAAACTCAACCGCTACTGCCCATTTATTACCCGGGTCATTCAGGCGAATAATGCTAATCAGTTGCTCAAATGCGTGCAAGTTGCTCACCTGTATACTGGCCGGAAACTGCACCAGCAGGCAGCCTTTTTTATTGGAGGCGTTGTTTATAGCTTGCATAAAGCGCTCAACATCCTCTGGTTTAAAAGCCAGGTTTTTATTGTGTGTTATCTCCCGCCATAATTTATAAGTAAACCTGAAATTATCCGGCACCTCGGCAGCCCATTTGGCAACGGTTTTACCTATGGGCAATTTATAAAACGAGCTATTAATCTCGATAGAATTGAACAACGTTGCGTAAAAACCTAACCGGCTTAAATGTTGAAATTTTGCCGGAAAATCGCGCTTGGGTATGGGAATTTGTAAACCACTTGTACCTGCGTAAAATAAATTATAGTTGTCCACCCAAGTATAATAAAACAACAGGCCCGATTGTTTTATATCGAAACGATCATTCCGATATAAAACCAAGCCCCTTTTTGACTTTTGACTTAGCCCAACTGCTGCAATTGCCTTATATCTTCGGGCGTTGTTCTGCAACAGCCGCCAATAATTTTGGCGCCCGCTAAATACCAGCTTTTTGCACCATCATAAAAATGGCTATCACCGGCATTGGCCGGTAGCCAACATTTATTTGCCGCATCCCAAACCTCGCCTTTATTGGGATAAACCAGGATGTACTTATCTGTATTTTCGGCAGCTATTTTTACCAGCGATGCGATGTGCTGCGGAGCGGTGCAATTAACCCCAACAGCCACAACCTGTGCCGATTGATTTAATAATTTTATGGCTTCGGCAAAATCTTCGCCGCTGCTCAGCTGAGTTTCATCTTTACAGCTAAAACTTATCCAGCCTTGTACACCAGGAAATTCCGCCAGTAATTCCTGCAAAGCTACGGCCTCATCTATGCAAGGGATGGTTTCGCAGGCCAGTACATCCGCCCCGGTTTCAATCAGCACCTGCATCCGGCGGCGGTGGAATGTTTTCAAATCCTGGATACTTACCCCATAATTGCCCCTGTATTCAGATCCATCGGCCAATGAAGCCCCATAAGGACCAACAGAGGCCGCTACAACAGGCTTTTCGCGTCCGGGGAACGCCTTCATAAACTCGTCACGCGCATCGAAAGCCAACTGTACACTTAGTTGCATCAGGGCAAAGGCTTCGTCGTCGGTATATCCGTGTTTTGCAAAACCTTCAAAGCTGGCCTGGTAGCTGGCTGTTGTTATAACATCGGCGCCGGCCACTAAATAGTCATAGTGCACCTGCTTAATCAGTTCCGGATTTTCGCTCAGCAACTTTGCCGACCATAAACTATGATTAAGGTTAGCGCCCCTTGCTTCCAGCTCAGTTGCCATTGCTCCATCAAGTACAACGAAACCCTTTTTTTGAATAAAATTATCGAAGATGTTTTTCATGCCTAAAATTCCTGCATGCAAGGTAGTAATTGTATAATTTACGGATTACACCTTACAACTTAAATTTTGAAGAATGTACCCTGCGACGACACAACAATTCCTCTCTCAAAGGATCACATTTAACAATTGTATCTTATAAACATCCCTATCGCCGTTTATTTAAATGCTTTAAGGTTACCAGTTTGGTGCCTCTCGTAAAATCGATATCATCACGGAATTTTATTCTGATTTTATTATTGGCTACTTTTTGTACAAGTCCGCTAAACGCTTTTAGCTCGTGTTCTATCCTCCGGTTGAGGGTATCGTTTTTTATATTGACTTTCTTATCCAGCCCAAATAAACCATATTGACTTGCTGTTGTTGGCAATGGCGGCAATTGCCACTCCCAAATCGGGAAGGAATACAGCTGCCGCCATTTATGACCTTTGAAAGTCATTATGGTATATGAGTTTAGGCTCGACCAATCAGCATTGTCTATTACAAAAGATATCTCATCGGTGCCGTCGCCATTTAAATCGCCTTCATTTTTTAAGAAAGTCAATCCAAAATTATCTTTCGACGCAAATTGTAATTTGCTTATATTCTTGTTATTACACATTAAGACTGATATTGGTTTCTTCTTGATAACCGAATCAACCATACCATCATAATCTACATTCTCATAAAACTTATTGGTTTCTTTATGATCTATGCCGCTAACAAAATGTTCGGTAAGGGTGTCTTTTTTGTCATCTCCATCAAAATCGCCGGTGATTACAAAACGGTAACCCCAAACGGGCTTCGGAGGTTTTACGTTACCCGTTTTATCTTTTAATTGCTCATTTTTTAAAGAAACAATCCTAACCGGCTGCGTACTGGCTGGCTTTTTTTGAGCGTTTGAGCAGGCGTAAGTCAGCAGGCAAATGAAAATAAGGCTTGTAAAAAGGCGGGACATGCTAAAAGAAATATTGCCTTAATTTAAGCAATAATTATCAGTGTTATTGTAAGCCTGCAAAATATAAAAGTTGTTAAATTTTGCAGGCTTAAATACCGGTATCCAGGGAAACAAGATATTAATACAGCTACCTTACACCAGTACCGTCCCCCCGTCAATTACCAGGCTCCGGCCTGTTCCGTATTGTTGTTTCATCAGGTAAATAAAGCCTAAGGCTACATCGTCTGCCTCCCCTACTCTTTTCAGTAGCAGGCTATTTTGCAGGTATTGATACATACCACCGCGCTGCTCGTCGGTCATGGAATCCCAAAGGTTGGTTTTAATAACACCGGGCACCACGCAATTTACACGGATAGGCGCCAGCTCGACAGCCATGGCCCTTACAAAGCCCTCCGTGGCACCACAAATAGCCGATGCAACCGACCAGCCCGCGCCAGGTCTTTGACTGGCAGTGCCGCTGGTAAGCGATACAGAGCCACCTTCGTTAATGTAAGGCGCGCCATACTTCACAGCGGCAAACGCGCTCCAGAAACGGAGGTTAAAAAAAACTATGGCTTCATTAACAACTGTATTACTGATACTGCTGAGGTTAAGGTTTTCGCCGGCAGTATATACGAGGTGATCAAACCGGCCCACTTTTTCAAAAAAGGCTTTAATGTTTTCTTCTATACTTAAATCTACAGCATAACCTTCGCTGCCCGGAGGCAGCTGCTCCAATGCTTTATCAACGCGCGCCTGGTTACTGGATACTATAACCACTTTGGCACCCTCGGCTGCCGCCGCTACGGCTGTTGCCAGGCCCAGGCCGCTGCTGGCCCCCAATAATATTACTCTTCTATTTACTAATGATTGACTGTTCATCGTTTTTAAATTTTGATGGCACAAAATTCGGCACGATGGCGGCCCATCCACTTAACAAATGGTAAAAAGCAAATCTTGATTAAAAATACTTTCTTCAGCTCATCCGCTCGCGTGCCTCAAACTGTTTAATAATGCCGCGTCTTTCCATAGGGTTTTGTCTCGGGAGCTCTGCCATTCGTACACGGTATACCATATGCGGAAACTGCCTGCCGCCCATGGTAGTCCACAGGTTACTGGTTTCATCAAAACCGGGCGAGTAATTTTCGACAGTGAGCCTAAACCCCTCTGTACCAGTTTCCTTGCCGGGCTTAGCAGGCCAGGTAAAGACGTTGTTGCTGTCAAAAAAGTTTATGATGTGCGAAAGATTTAATAACGACTGATCGTACGAATGATAAACGCACGACGATATCAGCACATAAAGGCTCAGATGGCGGGATGCCACCCGGCCAATATTGTGTGTATTATCCGGAAAGTGCTTTACAGGATTATCTTCAGATGCAATTACTAGGGTAATAAGCACGTTGTTTAGCCTGTTAATTTCTTCGCCCGTTAAATGCGCAACGTTGCGCAGCTGAACAAAATCATCGGGCATGCCGCCATCGCCGGTTTCTGTTTTCAAGTTATTGTTTAATTGCTGGGCCAAAAGTTTTACTGCCTGGTAAATCATCACTTTAATTTTAATGCTTTGCTGCAGTAAAATTGGCCATAAACAGCTTTTTTATGATGAGTGCCGGTACTAATATTGGCGCGTATAATTACGCGATTGTGTTACGTATACCTACTTTGACAGGCCATGATTTTTAGCGTACCGCAATTATTTCACCACCCTAATTTTAGTGACTATGATATAATTGTATGTAGCAAAAATGCCTGTATCTTTTTTGTAATTTAAATTAACGTTTATTGGGAATCGGGTATTTTCATTAATCCCCAATTGGGCCAGCGAGGAGTTGATATGATAATAGGAAGGTGGATTTTTTGCAGTGTCGTTTTTAATGGTAATGAGCAGGCCGCCACATAAAAGCGAAGGGCACATACGGAGGTCATAGCCTGTTAAAACCCCATCGCTTCGATACGGGGTTTCGTTATTCTTTTTACAGGATGCAAATAGCAACCCTAAACAAAAGATGATAGCAAGCAATTTCATGGTTAGTTTTATTATTAATACGGTTGCACCACCCGCAGCGATACAGGCGATTAAAAATAATTCAAAACCAGCACTTTATCTGCAATTAAATGCAAATACCAACGAAATAACTTATATTGGTTTTTGCTTTTGATTTAGTACAACATCAACCTTATTGCCTGTAAATGACACCTACCCAAACCAATGCACCATGGCCAATATGGAGGCTGATAGCCTTCCGATTTTTTTTTATTTACCTTACCTTGCAGATAGCCCCGCTGGCCTGGCTGGGCGAAATCCCGGGAGTCGGTAAATTATTGTCTTTTTACTATTCCTTTGTTGATTGGGCTGTAAACACATCCAACAAGCTATTTTTTCATGTTCGCGAAGTATTGGTGCATCCAAACGGCAGCGGCGATACATCATGGGCCTGGGCGCAACTGTGGGCAATGTTGTCTGTAGCGGTCATTGGCTGCCTGCTATGGTCGGTACTTGACCGTAAGCGGACCAGCTACACCCACCTTAACTACTGGCTTTGCYTGGCAGCCCGTTATTACCTCGCCTTTTTTGCCTTCAGTTATGGCATACTTAAAATATATGCTTTGCAAATGCCCTTTCCTAACCTGCATCAGCTGGCCACCCCGTTAGGCGATTTATTGCCCATGCGTTTATCGTGGATGTTTATTGGTTACTCCAAAACCTACCAGGTATTTTCGGGCATTATGGAAACATTGGTAGGCCTGCTGCTGATTAACCGTCGTACGGCTACACTCGGCATATTTATGGCGGCAGGCGTATTTGCCAATGTAATGATGCTTAACCTGAGTTATGATATCCCCGTTAAGCTATTTGCTATCGAGCTTACTTTTGTAAGTTTGTTTTTACTGGCTAACGAAGCCAGCCGGCTCTATTATTTTTTTGTACTCAATAAGCCGGCTCCTATTGCCGAAACTTATCATTTTAAATATACCCAAAAATGGATGCGCATTGGCCGCATTGTAGTCAAATGCGTATTTATAATACTGGCAGTGTTTATGGAAATTGTAAACAACTGGCAATACTACCAGGAAACAAATGCAGCGCCAGCTAAGCAATATCTCAAAAATGGGGTGTATGAAGTTGCCATTTACTCGGTAAATAAAAAAGACATCCCCTTGTCTGTTGCAGATACTTTACGATGGCACGACTTCGTTTTAGAAAACGGCGCAGGCAGTATCAAAACCGCCGACACCGCTTTTAGGCAGCGCTATAAAAGGGGGTATTTTGCCTATACAACTGATGAGGCAAAACATATTTTCAAAATAAAAAAACTGGCCGATGATAGCCTATGGATGGCCACTTTCAGGTATGAACAGCCGGATAGCACAACCATAAAGTTATGGGGCAAATTGCGTAACGATAGCCTTTATGTAGTACTGAAACGGACAAACCGCCACTTCCAGCTGACCGAACGGCAGTTTCACTGGCTAAGTGAGCGCAACAGGTAATTGTGACATCTGTGGTCTGTGGTGTGAGATCTGAGGTGAGTAGCCTATAGTGTGAGCCGGACTTTTACCTTCGAGTACTTCAGACCTCAGTCCTCACCCCCCAGAACACAGAAGCCAGACCACAGACTCCAATTGTAACAACTTTACTGTTTAAATCTGTAGCTATCAAACAATTAATCACATCAGTGCTTTTTAGATAAAATAGTTAGCAATGCCTAAGTGGATTAAAATAATATCGAGAATATTCGTGGCGTTAATAGGTGTTGTAATCATCGCCTTTGCGGGTATTTCTATGTATATCATTTTCAATAAAGAGAAAGTGCTGAAAATGATGACAGCCGAATTGAATAAAAACCTAAACGGCACAATTACCATAGCCAAACTCGATCCCACATTTTTCAAGGGCTTTCCTGGTGTTTCGGTAAGCCTTAAGGATGTGGTTATAAAAGATAAGCAATGGCCGGTTCATCATCATACCCTGCTGGAGGCCAAAAACTTTGATGTATCGGTAAATGCTGCCGCATTACTGCATGGCAGCGTGGAGATTAACAAAATAGATATCAGCGATGCCGCAATTGACCTGTTTACCGATAGCAGTGGTTATAGCAACGCCTCCGTTTTTAAAAGCAAGCCAAAAGATTCTGTTAAGGTTGAGAAAAACACCAGCCCATCTACCCAGCTCAAACGCTTTGGGCTAAGCAATGTAAACTTTACTGTTGATGACCGCAAGGCTTATAAGCTTTTTAAGTTTGAAGTACAGGACGTTGATGGACGCATGCAATGGCCATCAACCGGCTGGCATGCCAATATTAGCCTAAAAACGATGGTTAAAAGTTTTTCCTTTAATACCAGGCAAGGCAGCTTCATGAAAGAGAAATTGCTCGATGGCGATTTTGACATCACTTATAATGAGCCATCAAAACTAATTACTGTAGCCCCTAAAGTTTTGAATATCGGCGGCGAAGCGTTTACCATAGGCGGCAAGTTTGACCTGGGCAAACCCAATGTTAATTTTGTATTGAACATTGTGAACGATAAAATTTTGTGGGTAAACGCATCAAATCTATTGTCGCCAAATATTACCAAAAGCCTCAGGATGTTCAACATTGATGAACCGATAGCCGTAACCTGCGATATTGCCGGAGCGTTTGGCGGTGGTGGCGACCCATCAATATTTGTTACCGCCAAAGTGATGGATAACGTGGTTACCACCCCTGGTGTAAAAATTGAAAACTGCACTTTTAATGGTGTGTTTTCAAATAACTATATTAATGGCAAAGGCTATAATGATGCAAACTCCGTTATCAAACTCTACCATTTTAATGGTACCTATAAAAAAGTGCCGTTTACTATCGATACCGCTTTCATCAACAACCTGAATACCCCGGTGGCAACGGGAATATTTAAATCGAGTTTTGATATTGCCAAACTTAACGGCGCCATTGGCGATGACGACCTGCGTTTTACCAAAGGTTATGCCGACGTTAAGCTTGCTTACAAAGCCGACCTGGTAAATTACAGAATCTCGAAACCTCAGCTTGGTGGCACTATCAACATCAAAAACGCCGATGTAAGTTACGTACCGCGCGACCTTAATTTTAAAAACAGCGCAATCACCATCAAATTTGCCGGTAACGATTTATTACTGAACAACATTCGCATGCAATCGGGTCGCAGCATTGTTTATATGGATGGCCGGGTAAATAACTTTTTAAACCTGTACTATACAGCGCCCGAAAAAATAATATTAAAGTGGCAGGTACATAGCCCGCAATTGCATTTGGCCGAGTTCCTGGGCTTTTTAAATAGTACCCAACCCGTTGAAGAGGTGAAAACCAAAGGCAAAAAAACCAATATTAATGACGCTTTAAGTACCGCTTTTCAGAAAGGCAAGGCCGAAATTCATTTAAAGGTTGATAAGGTATACTACAAAAACTTTTTGGCCACCGATGCCACTGCCGACTTTTTAATGGCCGATAATAGCATCAGGGTTAACAATGTAAGCGTTAAACATGCAGGTGGTTCACTAAAGCTAAACGGCAACTTTGTACAAAGCGGCAAGCTGAATGATTTTACCGTAAATACTAAAGTTGATAACGTAAATACCAGCGCCTTTTTTGCTGCGTTTAATAATTTTGGGATGGATAGTTTTACATCTAAAAACCTAAGTGGTTTTTTATCGGCTCAGGCCCACCTTACGGGCAAAATTAACGGTGCCGGCAATATTGTACCCGGCAGTTTAAAGGGCTTAACAACTGTTGATTTAAAAGAGGGTGCATTGCTAAACTTTAAACCCATTACAAGCGTAGGTAAATTCGCTTTTCCGTTCAGGGATTTAAAGAATATCCGCTTTCAAACGCTTAATATGAAGTTTGATATTGATGGCGATAAAATAAACATCAGCCCGATGCAAATTAATTCAAGCGCCATTAACATGAATGTAGCCGGCGTTTACTCCTTATCAAGGGGCACAAATATAGCGTTGGATATACCTTTACGTAACCCAAAAGGCGATACTGCAATAATTGACGCAACCGAACGTAATAAAAAGCGTATGAAGGGAATAGTATTGCACATTTTGGCCGCCGATGGCGATGATGGCAAAATAAAAATCAAGTGGAACAAAAACCACGATAAAGACAAAAAAGATGACAAAAAAACAGAAAACACCGATGAAAAAACGGGCTACTGACAATTATAAAAACGGCACGATATGTGCCTCATTTATAACAAATAAAATAGATGTATTTTTGACACAATAATAGCAATTGAATGCGTATCTTTGTGCATCCATTAAAGAGAGATCACGTTTGATTAAACACTTACCGGTAACTGCAACATATTTCAATACGGTAAACACCGCGCATCCTACTGCAATAGTATCAAAAAGTCAACCCCTGCATCATCAGTATCCCGGGTTCAGAAAAAAATTAGGAGCACCGTTAATGATCATATTTTTTGTAAAGCAGGTTAAACCAACCGTGTAAATTCTTATCGGACATATAATTAGCTGAAATAAATCTATTCAATAAAATGAGACAACTCAAAATATCCCAATCCATTACCAATCGTGAATCTCAATCACTTGAAAAATACCTTCACGAGATAGGTAAAGTAGATTTAATATCTGCCCAGGAAGAAGTGATCCTGGCGCAAAAGATCCGTGAGGGCGACCAGGCCGCATTAGAGCGTTTGACAAAAACAAACCTTCGTTTTGTGGTATCTGTGGCAAAGCAATACCAAAATCAGGGTTTAACCCTTGGCGATTTAATTAACGAAGGTAACTTAGGTTTAATTAAAGCGGCTAAACGTTTTGACGAAACAAAAGGCTTTAAATTCATTTCATACGCAGTATGGTGGATTCGCCAGTCTATATTATCTGCCGTTGCCGAGCAGTCACGTATTGTGCGTTTACCTTTGAACCAAATTGGTTCATTAAGCAAAATTCATAAAGCAGCTTCAAAATTAGAGCAGGAATTTGAAAGACAACCAACTCCAGAAGAACTGGCCGAGGATCTTGAAATATCTGTTGATAAAATTGCCGATTCATTAAGCAATGCAGGCCGCCAGGTATCTATGGACGCTCCGTTTATACAGGGCGAAGAAAATACCTTGCTTGATGTTTTGCAAAGTACCGATGCAGCAACCGATACCGAACTGATGATGGATTCATTGTCACAAGAGATCAAGCGCTCATTAGGTATCCTTGCCGAACGCGACCGTGAGGTTATTATCCTTTTCTTTGGTTTAGGTGGTTATGCTGCCCATTCGTTAGAAGAAATTGGCGAGAAATTTAACCTTACCCGCGAGCGTGTACGCCAGTTAAAAGATAAAGCGTTGATGCGTTTACGCCACAACTCAAAATCAAATCTTTTACAATCGTATTTGAACTAAGAAACGATCTTACAGATTATAAGAAACGCGGATGATGAAAATTATTCGCGTTTTTTTTGTGCCACAATTCCCCCTCCTGTCATGCTGAGGAACGAAGCATCTGCACGCCGTGCAATATTGGTCTGGCACAGTTCGCGAATAGATGCTTCGTTCCTCAGCATGACAGCCTTTTTTTTGATACAAAACTTTACCCCACAAAAAAAGCATCTGCCCTTTAAGAACAGATGCTTGTACGATTATAATAATAGTTTATTTATTAACCTACTTTTACATTTACCGCATTTAAGCCTTTTTTACCTTGTTCTACATCGTAGGTAACGCTATCGTTTTCACGGATAGTGTCGATAAGGCCTGAGGCATGTACAAAAACTTCGGCACCACCATTTGTTGGTACGATAAATCCGAATCCTTTGCTTTCATTGAAAAATTTTACTGTTCCTTGCATTATATTTTTATTTAATTAGGCGAATGTACAGTTAAATAATTAACAATCTGTTATAAATAAGGCAATTAAAGTTTTACCACATAAAAAAACTTTAAATAACAAAGGCCCCGGGGTTACCGCGGGGCCTTTATTATTAGCATGTTAGCCTGTTATTAGTGTGTTAAAGCGGCGCTGCTGTACACATGATACTCGCCTGGCGCAAGTGTTACCGGCATGGTTGCCGAGGTAACATTTAAGGTTGCCCCTGTTAATGCGTCGGTATAGGTACCTGTTGACGGGAAGGTAATATTAGCGGTTTGCGTCACCACATCAAAGTTTCCTACTACTTCCACATTGGCGCTGGCATCTTTTAACTGGATGCTTTTAATATAACCTGATAAATCGTACACATAATTTGTTGATGCAAATACCGCGTTCTTTTTATGCAGGTTAATCATTGCCGAATAAACTTTATATAGCTGCACCCGCTGGGCATCGGCAAAATAGTTCCACAAAATAGGTTTATTACCTGTGCGGCCGTTCAAGTCGATAGATTTATCGTAACCTAATTCGCCAAACTGCCATAACATTTTAGGGCCCGGTACCGAGAACAGGAATGCCGCCGCAATTTCTTCGCGTTTCAGGCCGGTTGTAATATCCTTAACATTATAACCACCCGATGCGTTTCCGTAGCTTTCATTTTTAAACATCAGGCGCTCCTCGTCATGGCTTTCAAAATAACCCACCAGTTGGTATGGCAGGGTAAAAGTATGCTGATCGTAAAAGATCCCTTTAAAATCCCAGCCAGTAATGTAGCCCATGGTGGCCTGGTTGGCTGCGTAATTCAGGTTGTTCCAAAGCATCATGCCCTCGCCGGATAGTTCTTTTTCTTCCTGGTTGGCTGCAAAATGTTCCAATATCACATAAAAATTATTATTGTCGATACTTTTGATGTAATTGTTGTAATCCTTCCAGATGGCAACGCGGCTGGCATCATACTGCCCCCAGGGACCTACCGCGGCATCGCTGGTACCATAATTTACCTGCGTGAAGCCCTTGGAAAGATCAAACCGGAAACCATCTATCTTATACTCCTGCATCCAGAATTTGAGCACATTTTTTACAAAGTATTTGGTAGCGGCGCTTTCGTGGTTAAACTGGTAGCCTACATTGTACGGGTGCGTGGGATCAACATTGTACCAGGGGTTATTTGCCGCCGGCTTGCCCGCGGCGGTATTAAAATACATTTGCACCATTGGCGACTGACCGAACGAATGATTTAACACCATATCCTGAATAACCGCAATCCCTCTGGAGTGGCATTCGTCGATAAATGCTTTTAAAGCATTCTTAGTGCCATAATATTTATCGGGCGCAAAGTAAAATGAAGGGTTATATCCCCATGAAAGGTTGCCTTCAAATTCATTTATAGGCATCAGCTCAATGGCATTTACACCAAGTTTTTGCAGGTAGTTTAATGAATCTTTTAAGGTTTGATAATTGTGATTGGTAACAAAATCGCGCACAAGCAGTTCATATATCACCAGGTTCTTTTTCTCAGGGCGTACAAAGGTTGGTACCTTCCAGCTATAAGCAGGCTGGTTGGCCTGCAGCACGCTAACATTTCCGGTTGTTTTGCCGGTTGGGTAAGCTTTTAAACCAGGATAGGTAGTTGCCTCTATATAGCTGTCATTGGCAGGGTCCAATACTTTTTGGGTGTACGGATCGGCTATCTTAAGTGTGCCGTCAATCAGGTACTGATAGGCATATTCAGTATTGGCATCAAGGTTATCAATCTGTATCCACCAGTTTTTGCCATCGGGTGTATGGTTCATGGCATACTTGGCATCGGCTGTCCAGTTATTAAAATCGCCTATAACGCTTACCGATGTTTTTGATGGCGCGTACAAATTTAAAATAACCGACTTGCCCGAGTTGATGTAAGTAACCCCGTCAACAGCGCCCGAGGGCAACGCTTTACCACCTGTAACCACCGTCGTGGTATCTCCGGGAACGTTCCCGGAATTATCTCCGGAAGAAGGCTTCTTGCATGAAGTAGATCCAATCACCAAAAAGGTGACCAGCAAAAAGTAAACATTTTTGATTATCATATATTTTGTGTTTATAAAATTGGCCGTATAAAAGTAACCTGAATTTTCTATTTTAAGTATAACAACACCCAAAATAAATTTCCCAAAAATAGCAACTGGGGTTATGCTATGAAAACCAAGCGTTTACAAAAGTATATAATTAGGTTTTAAGAAACAATAGGCGCTATCACTTTCAAACAACCGAATTTCGCGGCAAGGAAGCCACGCAGCAGAACGGTTGCCTGCAAACTTTAATGGAGCCAGATGCGGAGCAACATGAATATTTTCAAATAAACCTATAAATCCACAAAAATTATGCTTAGCATTGTCCTTATTTAGAATCATTCTTGAAAATAGCGTTTGCCATCGTATTACTCATTGCCCACCTTTTTAATTTAGGGGGATACATGCTGCTGAGCCAATACTTGGTTTATCGCTCGGATAAGTTTGCCAGCGAACAGATAAGCAAAGGCAAGTATGATACCGCAAACCTCATCGAAATAAAAATTCCGCAGCACCTGCCTGGTATCAGCAATTGGAAATCATACATCAGGGTATCGGGGCAAATTCAACTGGAGGGTGTTGCTTATAACTATGTGAAACTTAAAGTAACGCGCGATACCGTATTTGTGCAGTGTATACCCAATTACCAAACCACCAAACTCCTAAGTCAGAATGTGATTTATGCCCGGCAACTAAGCGATATCCCGGTGAGCAAAAAAGCGCACGAATCGTCGGGCAAAAGAACCGGGGTGGATAATAAATATAATCACCCGGTAATAGCCTATAGGTTTACGCCCGGTGTATCGGCAGTTAAAAAGCCTCGCGGGGTTATTTTCATCAAGATAAATCCACCATTAATTTCGGTTAGTGCCCGGCCGCCCGAGCTTATAAGTTAGTAAGCAATATATTATTTATCAATAACAACATTAATAGCTGCATAACAGGCCTGGGTATTTTACCCGTGGGCTGGCTATGTGCATATATCATCAATTTAAACTCATGAATAATTTTTATAAAATAACACCATTTATACTAATCATCGTGGCATCCGGCTATGCCCATGCGCAAAAAAGCACTAAAGATACGCTGCACCTGGATAGTGTGATAATTAAAGAAAGCAGGGCAAAATACCTGCCCAATGTACAGGGCACTTATATTTTCGCCGGCAAACGCACCCATTTAATTTATCCCGATGCCGGCAAAACAAACCTGGCCAATAATACTGCCCGAATGCTGTTTGCCAAAGTACCTGGCCTAAATGTTTGGGAAATGGATGGCGCCGGTTTGCAATTGAACATAGGCAACCGGGGTACCGATCCGCACCGGTCTATCGAGATGAACATGCGGCAAAACGGATACAATACCAACTCCGACGCGTTTGGGTACCCGGAAAACCATTATAACGTACCCTTCCAAGCCATTGGCGAGGTACAGTTTGTACGGGGCTCGGCCGCTTTACAGTTTGGGCCCCAGTTTGGCGGCATGGTAAACTACAAAATTAAAGAGGGCGACAGCACCAAGGTTTTTGGCTTCGAAAGCGAACAAACCGCCGGTTCAAATAATTTTTTCAACTCATACAACGCCGTTGGCGGTAAAGTTGGCAAACTAAGCTACTACGCGTTTTACTCCACCCGCCGGGGCGATGGCTGGCGGCCTAACGCGGCTTTTGCTTACCACTCGTACTATGCCAATATCAAATACCAGTTTAATAGCAAAGGCAGCATAGCATTGCAGTTTTCACGATCAGATTATGTGCAGCAAATAGCGGGCGGCTTAACAGATGCTCAATTTGCGGCTGATAACCGGCAGTCATTCAGGGCAAGAAACTTTTTCAACCCCGAAATTAATATCCCGGCATTGTTATTCAATTACGCGTTTAACAGCAATACCCGGTTAGAGATTACATCGCATGTGGTATTTGGCCAGCGTAACAGCGTGCAGTTTATCAATACACCTAACATTAAAGACACCGTTAACACCAGCCTGAAAACTTTTAACCCACGCCAGGTAGACAGGGATTATTATGCAGGCTTTACCACCGAAGCGCGTTTACTGCATACCTACAAATTGGGCTACCTTAAAAGTACCTTTACCACCGGGGTAAGATATTTTGAAGAAACCACCAAACGCAAGCAAAAAGGAGTAGGTACCATCGCCTCCGATTTTGATTTAACACTGGTTAAACCTTACGGAATAGATTTAAGGCTGCACTCCATCAACTATGCAGCCTTCGCCGAGAATATTTTCCAGGTTACGCCACAATTTACGGTAACGCCAGGAGTACGGTACGAGGTTATCAAATCAACCACCTCGGGCGTTATCAGTAATGCTACCTTCCCCATTGGCTACAAAGGGAACCGCAGCTTCCCGCTGTTTGGCACAGGGTTACAGTACCAGTTCGGTAATGGCAGCCAGTTGTACGGCAATATTTCGCAGGCTTACCGCCCCTACCTGTATGCAGCCGTTACTCCTGCCGATAACCTGACAGTTATTGACCCTAACATTAAAGATAGCCGGGGATATGATATAGATATGGGTTACCGCGGCAACATCGGCACCATATTTAGTTATGACATCAATGGTTTTTATGTGCGCTACAACAACCGGGCAGGCACGCTCACCCAAACCGACGCTCAAAATGTAAGCCATTTGTATTTAACTAATATTGGCAATGGCGTGGCCAAGGGGGTCGAGGCTTATACGGAAGTATCATTACTCCGTTCGTTTGATGCCCGCGCCGGCAGCGATATCCGCTTGTTCAACTCGCTGGCTTATACACACGGTCGCTACATCACCGGGGCAATTAACCAGGCAGGTAAAAATATTAGCCTGGTGGGCAACCACCTTGAAAATGTGCCCGATTGGATAAACCGTACCGGCCTCACCTTTTTAAGCGGGCCGGTGAGCAGCACCCTGCAGTTGAGCTATACCAGCAAAAGCTACAGCGACGCCAATAATACGGTATTTAACTCGACCGGCGCTACAGGAATAGTACCCGCTTATCATGTGGCCGACTGGGCATTCAACTACTGCTTCATGAAAAACTACCACATCAGCGCCGGTATCAATAACCTTTTTAATGCCCAATATTATACCCGGCGTATTAACATGTACCCCGGGCCGGGTATTTTACCGGCAGATGGCCGAATATTTAATGTAGGCTTTGGGATTAAGCTGTAAATAAAAAAGGCCTTCCGGGATTATCTGGAAGGCCTTTTTGTTTAAACGTTTTACAAATTATTCTAAATACTTTTTCACTATTCCGGTTAGCTCGGTTAAATCGAATGGTTTTTTCAAATAACCGTTGGCGCTTCCGGCTTTGGTAATTTCTTCAATATTGTTTACGGCCGATATCATGACAACCGGTATATGGCTTGTGGTTGGGTCGCTTTTAAGTCCTTTGCTTATTTCCTGGCCGCTGGCATCGCTTTTCCAGTCGGTAAGCCAGTTATCCAGCAAGATAAGGTCAGGGTTTATTTCTAAAAGCTTTTTTAATATCCGGGCATTGTCCGAGGCTACAACTTCGTAACCCTCCTCTTCCAGAACGTACACTATAGTATCCCTGATGTCTTTATCATCTTCGATCACTAAAATTTTCTTAGCCATAAGGTATTGATAGTTAATACCGAATATAGTTAACTTTAATTAAAAATTATAAAAATTTCCTATAATTCATTTTAAAATTAAACAGGTCCGGTGTTATAATAACAAACAGACCACTTTTTGTTTTGGCAATTAAGCTGATACAGGAAAATATTTTCGGCTATTACCTTAGCTATTATAGCAAATGCGGCAGCGGGGTTCGTAGCTTTCTTTCTCGCCCAAAAGGATGCGGGCATTATCGGGTACAAGGCGATAGGAATACATAGCTGGGTTGCCGCACTGCACGCAAACGGCATGCAGCTTGGTAACCGATTCGGCAATGGCCATAATGGCTGGCATAGGGCCAAAAGGGCGGCCCTTAAAATCCATGTCTAACCCGGCAACTATTACACGAATACCCCGGTTAGCCAGTATGGTGCATACTTCGGGCAACTGATCATCAAAAAATTGGGCTTCATCTACCCCTATCACGTGGGCATCATTGGTGAGCAATAATATAGCCGAAGCACTATCAACCGGCGTTGAGCTAAACCTGTTGGCATTGTGCGAAACGATGGCATCTTCGCAGTAACGCGTATCTGACTTAGGGCTAAATATCTCCACTTTTAGTTTAGCGATGCGCGCACGGTTTAACCTGCGGATAAGTTCTTCGGTTTTACCCGAAAACATAGATCCGCATACCAGTTCAATACTGCCACCTGATTCGCTTTTACGCCTGAAAACATCTTCGTGGTAAACCATTCTTTAAATAAATTCTAAATCCTAAACTCTAAATCCTAAAAAAAACCAAGCTCCAAATTCTAAAAACCAAGCTCTAAATCCCAAATCCCAAACTCTAAATTTCAAAAACCTGGTGTAATTGCCAAATTTGATGTTAGATTCTTGACTCCTTAACCCGAAAAGAAAAAAAGGAAGATGTAAAACAAAGCAACTGATATTCATATTGTAACTACAGCATACAACGTGTATAGTATAGCACGGCGCCAAATATCAGAATTTTATCCTATTTTTGGTAAGCATTTTCCCAACATTGAAGCCATGAAGCAAATGGATATTTTTAAAAAGATTGGTGGTATTTTACAGGAGCTTAATGACCAATATGATTACCTGAAAGCCGAAAGCAGCGATTTGAATGAACTTGAACTGGAGCTTTTTGTAGCCAATGCCCATTTTTTAAAAGATCATGCCGAAATATTGCGCAAAATACATGAGCGCAAAACCACACCGGCCGAAAAACCGGAGCCTGTTGCCATGAAGCCGGAACCAGTAATTGAAAAACCCAGGCCGGCGGTTACAACAACACCGGCATCAAGACCAGAGCCCTTGCATGAGCGCCGCTTTTTTGAGCCGGTAGTTCAGCAAAAACCGGTAGTTGAAAATAGGCTGGAATTAAGTAAAGAAGCCGAAACGCCTGTTCACGTGCCTTATAATCCGGTAAAACCCGAAATAGAATTGCCTACTGCCGCTAACGATGAACCGATCTCGTTTATCGACACCGAAGCGGATAACACCATAGATTCATTTGAAGCAGAACAGCCCGAAATATTAAAACAAGAATTAGTTTTGGATGAGGCCGAAGAATCTGAAGCGGATTTTAAAGATGCCGAACCCGTAACGCAGATTGAAGAACCGATAGTAGTAAGTGCTCCCCCCGTTGAAAAACCGGCACCTGCGCCACAGCCCGAATTGTTTAAACCGATGGTGGCTAAAACTGAAACAGCTAAAGAAGAAATCCTCACCTTTAACCAAAAGATGTCGGCCCAGAAAACCGAACGGGACAACGGTTTATCGGCACATGTAAATGCATTGCCTGTTACCGACCTGAAATCGGCCATAAACCTGAACGATAAATTACTTTATATTAAAGACTTATTTAACGGTTACAGCCTGGCCTACAGCGAAGCGATTGAAATAGTAAACCGCTTTAACACTTACGAAGAGGCCGAGCGCTTCCTGAAAACCAATTACGTTGCCAAAAACAACTGGGAAAGCAAAGCTGCCACAGCCGAGAAATTTTATGCTCTTTTAAGAAGAAGGTATCCTGCGGTTTAGTCATTAGTGGCAAAAAAAATCCGCAGTCAATTGTTTGATCTGCGGATTTTTTTTGTTTTTATTTTGACTTTCGACTCAGGGCTTCGGACTTTCGACTTACAACGTCGATCCTTGTTTTTTTCCTTCTGTCGCCTCACCGCCTGTTGCTATGTTACCTCCCCTGCCTTTTGGGTCAAAGGCGCGGAATTTAATTTCGCCTCCTTTATAATCAACCGGTGCAGTATATACTTTGCTGTTAGCATCAGGGTCTTTACCGTTGGTGGTGTAACGGATGGTTAGGCCCGGAAATTCGATATTGCTGGCGTACTTACCATCCTGCAAGCTGATGCCTGGCTTAGGCACGCGGTAATTATAGCCGCCATTATAATAACTTAGGCGGGGTAACTCCCGTTTACCCAATACATTCAAAAATGTCGACCACGCTAAATCGTACTCTTGCTTTGCTTTTATGGGGTCTTTTTCGGTAGCCCAGGCTGGGTCTGCCGCCCAGGCGCGCTCGGCCAGGCCAAACAGGCGGGGGAATATCATGTAATCCATACGCTCGGGCCCTTTAACTGTTTCGGCCCATAGCGCGCCCTGTAAACCAATAATGTTGGATTTACCATAATCGGTAAGGCGTTGCTTGCCTAAAAATATATTTTGATTTATGGGTGCCCCGTTCTTGTCAACATCTGCATTCTTAAAATAATCATATGGGATAAAGGAGTAAAATTTATCGATACCTAAAAACGCGCCCCAATAGTAGCCTGGTTCATCAAATGATTTGTAGTTGGCCATATCAAAGTACAAGTTGGTAACACAGGTAAGCACCACCTTGTAGCCGCCATTGGCCAGTTTGTAGGCCAGGTCTTCCTGTCCGCCACCTAACACGTTGTTCCATACATCGGCCTGCAGGTGCTCGCCGGTAAAATCGGGATTGGGCACATAGGTGTCGTTACCATCTATCTTTGTTTTGCGCAGGGCCATCTCTTCCCATCCCGCCAGGTGAATTCCTTTGACTTTTAGTATCTGGTTTACCCGGCCGTAAAAATAATACCATAAATCGCCTGTGTTTTGAATTTCGGGGTGGCTGACCTTTAGAGCCAGGTAGGCCGGCGATTTTTCCCAAACATGAGGTGGCACTTCATCGCCGCCAAAGTGAATACCGGGCAATGGCGCACCGGCTTCTTTGTAAATGGCTATCAAATCATCAACAACCCTTTCAACAAAAGTATAGGTTGATGGCAAGGATACGTTGATCACGTTATCATTCCAATATTGTACAGACCGGTATTCGGATTTATCGTCCAAATCGCGCAGTAAATATTTGGCGGCTTCGTCTTTTTTGCCTTCGGCCACCAGGCGGTCATAGCGGGCATCCATGGCTTTGATAGATGCACGGGCATGGCCGGGTGTTTCAATCTCGGGGATTACGATGATGTGCCTATCGGTAGCGTATTTTAATATTTCAATGTACTCCGCCTTAGTATAAAAACCCGAACCGTATGGATTATTTACATCAGGTCCCGAACCATGGGATGCAGGCAGATGATTTTTACTATCCAGCGTATGCCCGCGTTTTGAACCAACCGAAGTAAGTTCGGGCAATGATGGGATTTCAACTCGCCAGCCTTCATCATCCGTTAAATGCAGGTGCAAAACATTTAGCTTATAAAGGCTCATGGCCTCAATCAATTTAATAACCTGTTTCTGTGTTTGAAAGTTGCGGGCCACATCCAGCATCACGGCGCGGTGGGCAAAACGGGGAGCATCCTTTACATCCACACAAGGAATTTTAATACTCCTTTCGGTTTTAACCCATGCAGCGGGCGAAACCAGGTTTGTTAACGACTGGATGCCATAAAAGGCACCGGCAGCTGTAGAGGCGTTAATGACAACACCTTGTGCACTTACCTTAAGTTCATATCCTTCGGGAGCAATGCCATCAACTTTTTTTAATGCGATAACTGTACCCGCTGCGCCTGCCGAAACAGTTAACGGCCTGCCCAATATTTTACTAAAGCTGTTGGCCAGGTAAGCTGCTTCTTTAGCAAAGGTACCATCGGCAACAACCAACGTTTTTCCGTCGATGGTAAACGTACCACCGGTTTCGGTATAGCTTACCGGCGTAGGCAATATTTTAGGCAATTGATCGGCAGGAATATCGGTAACCGTTTTATTCCTGTCGTAAACAATTTCGGGAGTAACCAGGCCTGCGTAGCTCGGCTTGTATGGCTTGATATCAAAAGAGCCAATACTATAACCTTTTTCGGGCTGCTCATCCCAAACCATATATATACCTTCGGGAGCATCGGTAACGTTTACCACAGGGTCGTCGTTTACGTATTCTATCCGGGCCGATTCGCCTGGTTTTAAATCTTTAAAGCCTGCGTTTGGGGTAATACTGTATAAATCGCCGTTTACCTGGTTTATTTTGGCGTTGCCGCTTACCGTATTCTCGGTAAAACCACGGCCCGAGTTAAAGTAAAACTTCCACCCGCCGGCCGGCAAAACGGTTTTACCACTATTGGTAATTACCAGTACGGTTAGCGCTTCATTTTTATTCTGATAATTGTTATCTATCACCTCCCAACTGATGCGCAGGTCGGCGGCATTAAATTTTACGCCATCCGTAGTTTTGAAAGCTGTACTCATAAAAAATGCTGCAAACAGCATCAGGATAAAGATTTTGCGCATAGTAGGATTATGTTAGATAATAAAGGGCAGCTAAATATAGGCAACTTTTTAAATAATTTTAATAAGTTGAAATATTATTATCTCTATATTTTTCAAAACCTTCACAAACTGTATGCTGTGTGTACCGGTACACGTAAAATACCCTGGTACACGGTGGTACACCTCCACTATCAAAGTCATTGATTAAAATGTGCGACAACTTTAAAATAAATCCGACAGCCTATACCCCAAACTTAATCCACCCTTCGCCCTCGTACCCAAAAGCAAATTGTTTTGGGCGGATGATTTCGGCCAGGATTTCAATAGAGTCCACAATCCGTGGGCCAGGGCGGTTAAAATACTGGTTGCCATCGGCTAGGTACAATTGATTGTTTTTTACGGCCTTCAAATCGTCAAAGCCGGGTAATTGCATTAAAACATCAATCTCCTTTAACGTACGTTCTATCGAAAAGCCGCAAGGCATCACTACTATAATTTCGGGGTTCTGTAGCCGGATATCGTCCCAGCTTACGTAGGGCGAATGCTTTCCGTCCTGTGCCAATACGGGGGTACCGCCGGCAATACTAACAAGGCCGGGCACCCAGTTACCGGATACCATCATAGGTTCAAGCCATTCAATACAGGCCACAGTAGGCTTGCTATCGGCAAATTTCAATTTATGTTTAATAATATCTACCCGCTCATTTAACAGTTCCAGCAGTTCGGCGCCTGCCTGTGGTACGCCCAGGGCATCGGCAATAGTGGCGATATCGTTAAAAATATCGCCGAGGCTGTTTGGGCGCAAAGAAATTATCCGGGCTTTTTTATCAAGATAATTATCCAAAGCAAGTTCAACATCGGCCAATGATACCGCGCAAACCTCGCACTGGTCCTGCGTAATTACTACTTCAGGGGCCAGTTGTTTAATCACTTCGCGTTTAACGGTGTAAACGGATAAGGCATCGGCCAGTAATTCTTTTACCTTTACATCAATAGCGGCACTGCTTAACCCATCCGGGAAATTAGCCTCGGTACAAACCGGCAGCTGTTTTACAAATTCAGGATAATCGCATTCGTGCGATCGGCCCACCAGGTTATCCTGAAGCGCCAGGGCACATATTATTTCGGTAGCGGATGGAAGCAGGGAAACTATTTTATCAGTTGACATTATTTCAGATGTGCAGATTATCGATGTGCAAATGTACGGAAGATGGATGGATTAGATGTGCAGATTTCAGATGTGCAGGTGTGCAGATGAAAAAATTGATTTGCAAAGATCAAATTAAAATTTGCCCATCTGAATTTGCACATTTGAAATCTGCACATTTGAAATCTGCACATCTGAAATCTGCACATCTATAATTTGCACATCTGCACATCTACACCCTATCTTTGTGCCAATGATATTTCTTACCTTTTTTATCGGGCTTATCGCCAATTTTATTGGTTACATCCCGCCCGGTAACATCAACCTGGCACTTTTGCAACTTACTATAAACCGCGGCATGAAAGAGGCCATGCGCTTTATTATAGCTTTCTCGTGTGTAGAATTTTTTTTTACGTACTTTATTATGCACGCCGCCGACTGGCTGTCAAGCCAGATGCATTTAAGCGTAATTATAGACTGGATAATGGTTGTTTTATTTGCTGTTATGGGGGCAATTACCTGGGCCAACCGTAAAAAACCACCAGAACCCCGCAAGTCGGAACATGATAGTATTAAGTATGGCATTTTGTTGGGTTTTTTAAACCCTGTACAGGTGCCGTTTTGGATGATAACCGGCACCTACCTTATTACACATGAATGGATCCTTACCGGCAAAGTTGCTTTGGTGATATTTAGTATTGGCTCGGCAGCTGGTGCTTTTTTATGCCTCTTTTTGTATGCGGAGTTTGCCCGGTACATGCAAAGCAAATTTGCCCTTAGCAACCGGTTAATCAATACAGGCATTGCCATACTATTTTTCGCGTTTGCAGCCTATCATATTGTAAAACAGGTGTATCTGACGTTTTTTAAGCACTAAGCTTTTGATTTGAGGATTTGAAAATTTGAAGATGAATGCCTGGTGACCACTAATTATTGGCGTAATAAAAAAGGCCTCATCACTGAAGCCTTCTAACTCATATTACATTTGAGGATTTCATTTTCAAATCCTCAAATTTTTAAATCTTCAAATTCAAGATTATGCTATCTCCAGCTTGTTCTCTTTATAATATCCGGCTTTTAGTTTTTCGCCCATTTCGCTGTAGGCGTTTAGGGTGCGCTCTACATCTTCTAAGGTGTGTACGGCAGTTGGGATAAGCCTTAATAATATTAATCCTTTAGGGATAACCGGGTAAATTACTATTGAGCAGAAGATGCCATAGTTTTCGCGCAGGTCGCGGGTAAGGCTGGTGGCTTCGTAAAGGTCGCCCTCTAAAAATACGGGGGTAACCATGGTATTGGTAACGCCCAGGTTAAAGCCGCGTTCTTTTAAGCCATTTTGCAGTGTTGTTGCTACAGTCCAGAGTTTTTCGCGTAGTTCAGGCTGCGATACCAACAGTTCAAAACGTTTTTTTAAGCCTAGCACCATTGGCATCGGCAAGGCCTTGGCAAACGTCTGCGAGCGCATGTTGTAACGTAGAAAGTGTACTATTTGCTCATCAGCCGCAACAAAAGCGCCTATACCTGCCATTGATTTGGCAAAGGTGGCAAAGTATACATCCACACCTTCAATAACATCCTGCTCCTCGTGCGTACCTGCGCCGGTTTTACCCATGGTACCAAAACCGTGCGCGTCATCAACTAATAAACGAAAATTGAACTCTTTTTTCAGATCTACTACTTCTTTCAGTTTACCTTGCGCACCCGACATACCAAAAACACCTTCGGTAATCAACAAAATACCACCGCCGGTTTGCTCGGTTAGTTTGGTAGCACGCTCCAGTTGCTTTCTGCAACTTTCAATATCATTATGCTGGTAAACAAAACGTTTGCCCATATGCAAACGAACGCCATCAATAATACAGGCATGCGATTCGGCATCATAAACTATAACATCGTTCCTGTCAACCAGGCTATCTATAATAGATACCATTCCCTGGTAACCATAGTTCAATAAAAACGCGGCTTCTTTACCTACAAACGCCGCCAGGTTATTCTCCAATTCTTCGTGGTGAATGGAGTTACCCGACATCATACGGGCTCCCATAGGGTAGGCCATGCCGTAATCGGCAGCGGCTTTGGCATCAGCTTCCCTTACTTCGGGATGATTGGCCAGGCCAAGGTAGTTATTAAGGCTCCAAACCAAATGCTCTTTCCCATTGAACTGCATATGCGGCCCAATTTCCCCTTCCAGTTTGGGAAATGAAAAATAACCATGTGACCATTTTTGGTGCTGACCCAGCGGCCCGCCCAAGCTTTTTGTTATTTTATCAAATAAATCCAAAATAATTTACCGTTAATCGTGAATAATATGCAAATATAGCTGTAAATAGAAGCCGATACAATAGCTATAACTTTTTAGAATAGCTTATAACTGGGTAGAGGTATCAAGTAGTAAGTATCAAGTAGTAAGATTTTTTCCTGGCACCAAGTTAATGACATCGAGGCATCAAAGTAGATTTTCATTTAACCAAAAAAGCCGATAGTAAGAATGGGCTATTACTTATAACGGCTTTGCGATTTTTATCTTGATACATGCGACTTACTACTTGATACTAATTGATACATTTATATCAATTAATCATCAATAGCAAATTTACCGTTCTTTCTGCATAAACCCTGAGCCAATTAGTTAATATGAATCCGTACAACCAAAATTTAAATAGCGCAGTTTGCGCTGTTTTGCAAACCCAGGCCCTGACATTAAAAACGCTTAAAGCACAGCATACCGCTTCCATGTTTACGTTATATTATACGCAAGGGGCAAAAATTGCAGCCACGCAAAATCTGGTATATGCTAAAAGCCAGTTAGCGACACACCATATACCTATAAAACAGCTGGCTAATAATGCAACTAACTTATCGGCCAATGTGTTGACAAGTGCCGATCAGGCAAATCAATATGTAAAACAGGCGGTTACAAACGGGGCGGTTGCCGCCGCAAATATACAAGTAGCGGCCAATGCCATTATCAGGCTCGCAAGCGATGCGGGATCGATTTTCAGTATTGTAAGCGCTGCAGACTTTGATTCAGAAATATACGAGTTGGCAAAAAAAATGCGCGAGCTGTTGAATGAAACCGCTTATGGTGCAGAACAATTAGCTGAGGATGCCATGGAGGCATCAATGAAAATAGCCGAAGTTTCCGCAGCCACAGTTTACGATGATGCAAAAAATGCAAATTTATCAGCAGGTAATTTGTTTAAAATAGTATCTGCCCACTTTGATGCTGCCCTACAAATAGTTAACGCTGTCAGTGATAGTCTAACTGCAGTGGATATCAGGGAGAATACTGCCGAAGGCAATTACACCGATATTGAAACCAGTGTAACAGCAGCGTTAGCAGCCTACACAAGCACTAACAACACCCTCAATCTTAATTTAAATGTAGTGGTAAATAATGTGCCGGGAGGATATTTCAGTATCTCGTTCACTCCCCTGCATAACCCATTTAAACACGACGTAGCCAACGTAAATCCCATTAAAGCGTACTTTATTTTATTGGTTAAAACTAGTAAGGCCATAGCTTTTAATATTATTCAGGCTCAACAACTGCACGCTATTAACGCACGATGCTGTGTCGCAGTTACCGAATCTGTAAGTGATAAAGTGCTTAGCCAGCAAATAAGTACAGGAACGGCCTGGGATGCCGACGATGAAGCCATCATTCCCGGCAACCAATACGTTGCCTTTATATTTGCCATATTCACAGATAGATATAAAAAGGAGCTGAATGCTTTCGATGATTTTCTTTCGGCTCCATCCGCTCCGTTTGCATATTCCATCCCTTTAAATACACCGGAAAACAGCAGCATATGGGTTGAAGATAATAATTCAAACATTATTGAAAACGCTGCCGATCTGCAAATATCGCAAGCAGTAAAATTTTCGCTGCCGGCCAATACACCCGGCTTAGCTGTAGAGTATCGCTGCATATTTTTAACTGTAAAAAAAGCCGGGAATGAAAAATTGAAAAAGAACACGTTCGGCTTTATATTTAACGATGTGCTCGCGGAGGCTATTGCATCCGGCAACTACGGCGTGGCAGTTCCTGCTACCGGCGCAACAAATGAAACAATTACCTACAACACGGCTATTACACCCGCCACTACCGACAACTTTGGAAACCGGTTAATTATTAACAATGAGTACGTGCCGGCAATATTGGCCGTTTACAGCGGAGGGGAAGCAGAGAAGCAAGCCTGGTATAAGCCAACACTGTCAGACTTTTATACCACAGCAAGCTTTAAGTATTTGGCAAGCCATAATTAACGTTAAGAAAAAAGATGAAAATACATTTAAGCCCTCATTCGCAAAAAAGTCACGGCGTTACCGAAGCGAAAAAAGCAGAATTAGACTCACTTACAAGCCAGGTACTTGATGCTCAATTAGCAGTTGATACCCACCAAGCAATAGTAAATTCAGTTGCTGCCAAGCAGGCTAATATACAAACATTGTTAAGTATTGCTGATAACAACAAAGTCGCGAGCTTAAACAATCGGAACCTTGTCGATGAGCTTGTACAAAAAGTTATTGAACTAAAGGCCAATTCTGCTATAGCTATGGCAGAAACGCAGACTGCAAACACTTGTACCGATAAGATAGCTACAGGGATAAAAACGTTAATTGACCGACTCATATATTCCGCGGAGATAGTTAATAAGCTATCTGCTTTAATCATCAGGAGAAAAGCCATAAATCCACTTGTATCGGATGATTTAATTACAATGGTGGGCACGGCGGGTAATAATGCCAATAACGCGATTTCGCTAACACTTGTAGCATTAACAACATCGTTTGCAGCGCAGGCGAGCAATACAGAAAGTTTGGCAGCTATGACACTGGTGTCTGCCAAGGCGAAACATTTCGCTGATTCCGTTTCCGTTACGCAATTACAAAGCTTACCATCGCTACTTCATGAAGTGTACAACGACAGTTGCCTGCAGTACGACCGTACTTTTAACGCACTTACAATAGTTACAAACCAGCTAAACCTAGCCCAGGCCCAATTAAATAAAGCACAAATCAACCTACAATCGCTTCAGGCAGGGCTGGCAGCTGCAAATGCAGCGGCGCTGGCGTCATGACAAAGCCAACAGTTTTTTTAACTATATTAAAAAGAAAACACCGCCATAAAGTAAATACTCTATAGCGGCGTTTTTATCTTGCTACTTGACACTAACTACTTGATACTAATCTGCATTATCATGCAAAAACGAGTTATTTCTCCTTATCTCGGTGTTGCCTTCGTTATCGGGCATAAGGCTGAAACGGGAAATGGCGCTTTCGTCAGATTTTGGGGTATCCTGCAGGGCAACTTCTTTACGTTTGTAAGCAGGTACATTTTCCAGCTCCTGGATGTTGCCTGTACGTAGTTTCATGCTCAAATCTTTAAGGCGCATGATACGCTCGCGCGATTTCTTCAGCTGCTCCTCTATCGATTCGTTTGTTTTATTATCATCAGCACCTGCAAGGGCTACCGGTTCCGGCTCAGGAACAGGAGTTGGCACAGGCTCGGGCTTGCGTGCTTCCTGTACTGGCGCACTGTAAGTTTCAGGCTCACTCATTTTAAAAGTGAATCCAGCCATATCCTGCTCGTTTTCTTCTTCCTGCTCCTCTTCGTGCAGGTTAAACTTAACTACATCGTCGTCCCTTTTTTCGGTGGCTCCAAACATATCAAACAAACCGGTTTGCTTAGGCTCCTCTTTGTGTTTAATATATGGCTGAGCAGGCGTGTTGGCCTTAACCGGGTTTATGAATTCATTTACAGGTTTTACCAACGGTGCGTTCTCGGGAACCAACATTGATACTATCTTTTTGTTGTTTTGCTCTTTTGCGCGCTCGTCCTGGGTTTGGAAACCTGTTGCTATAATGGTAACCGAAAGTTTATCTTCCAGGTTTTCGTCAACGCAGTTACCCCAAATCAGGTCGGCGGCCAAACCGGCTTCTTCCTGTATGTAATCGGTAATAATGCTCACTTCATCCATGGTAACCTCTTTAAGGCCCGAGCTGATGTTAAGCAAAATATAACGTGCACCTTCTATCTCATTATCTTTTAATAATGGCGATGCTAAAGCACCTTCAACTGCCTTTAAGGCACGGCCTTCGCCTTCGGCGCTGCTGCTGCCCATGATACATACACCGCTATCTTTCATTACGGTGCGCACATCTTTAAAGTCGACGTTGATATAGCCCGGTAAGGTTATAATCTCGGCGATACCTTTGGCAGCTGTGGTTAATATATCATCTGCCTGCCCAAAAGCGGAACTCATGGTAAGGTTACCAAAAATCTGGCGCAGCCTGTCGTTCGAGATCACCAGGAACGAATCAACGTATTTACGCAGTTCTTCCATCCCGGCATCGGCCTGCATTTTGCGGCGTTTACCTTCAAAAGAGAATGGCGTAGTTATAATACCCACGGTTAATATATCCATTTCGCGGGCCGCTTTAGCAATAATAGGGCTTGCACCTGTACCGGTACCACCGCCCATACCTGCGGTAATAAACAGCATTTTGGTATTAACGCCTAGCATTTGTTTTATATCGTCGATATTTTCGATAGCCGAGTTTTTACCAACTTCGGGAATCGAACCGGCACCCATACCTTCGGTAAGGCTGGCACCCAATTGTACCTTGTTGGGTATAGGGCTAAGTTCCAGCGCCTGGGCATCTGTGTTACAAATTATAAAGTCGACACCGGTAATACCTTGCCTGTACATATGGTTCACCGCGTTGCCGCCACCACCGCCAACACCAATAACTTTGATGATTGACGATTTTTCTTTTAACATCTCAAACTGCATAATCTTCGTTTTCAGGTATATGTGATTTAACCACTATTTAGATTTTACCATCGTAATAATAATACTTTTTCAACAACAGTTTTCCACAAATGTCTACAATGTGGAAAAACTTAAGCGTTGTGTATAATTATTTCAAAAAGTCCTCATCATTTATATCATCCTTAATAAAGGTGATGCTTTTCTTTAACAACCTGTCAAATAAACCACCCTCTTTTCCTTTGCCCTCAAACTTGGGCTTCTGTGCTTTTTCAACCGGTACATCTACACTCATGTACTCTGTTTTCTGGATACCTTTTATCAAAAGGCCTATACCGGTAGCAAACGTTGGGCTTTGCAGCTCTTCGTAAATATTTTTTGGCAGCACTTCATTCTTGGCCAAATGCTCGGTAGGGTAGCCTACGCGGCAATCTAAACCGGTAACAAATTCTACCAATTGACGCAGGTGTTTAAGCTGCGCACCACCACCTGTAATTACTATACCGGCAATCAGTTTTTTCTCGTAGCCCGATGATTTAATCTCGTAATACACATGCTCCACAATTTCTTCCATACGGGCCTGTATCACGTAAGCCAGGTTTTTAACGCTGATCTCTTTTGGTTCGCGGCCGCGCAAGCCGGGTACACAAACAATCTCGTTTTCCTTGTTCTCATCTGCCAGGGCCGATCCAAACCTTACTTTCAACTGCTCGGCTATGTTGCGCATTACAGAGCAGCCTTCGCGGATATCTTCGGTTACGCTGTTACCACCAAAAGGGATAACGGCGGTATGGCGGATTATGCCTTCATGGAAAATGGCCACATCGGTAGTACCACCACCAATATCAACCAACACTACACCGGCTTCTTTTTCCTCTTCACTCAAAACAGATTCAGAAGATGCCAATGGCTCCAGTATCAGGTCCTGGCTATCCAGGTTGGCCTTGTTAACACATTTTACAATATTTTTAATAGCCGTAACCTGGCCGGATATGATGTGGAAGTTGGCTTCCAAACGTACGCCAGCCATGCCAATAGGGTCTTTAATTCCCGGCTCATTATCAACCGTAAACTCCTGCGGCAATACATGGATAATATCCTCGCCCGGAGGCATTACCAGGTTGTACATATCTTCAATCAGTTTATCAATATCCTTGCGGCTTATCTCCGATTGTAAATCGCGGCGGGTTATTAAGCCGCGGTGCTGTAAGCTTTTAATGTGCTGACCGGCAATACCAACAAATACCACTTTAATATCAACATTTGATTGCGCGCCGGCAATATCAACCGCCTGGGTAATACCCTGTACGGTTTTATCTATATTTGAAACCATCCCACGGGTTACGCCCGCAGATTCTGCTTTACCAATTCCTAATACCTCAATCTTCCCATTCTTGCTCCTGCGACCAACGATGACGCATATTTTAGTAGTCCCGATATCCAATCCTACTACAATTGGTGAACTTTTTTCTTGTGTTGAGCTTTTGTCCATATTACATTTTTATTTGAGATGTATCCTTTTTCATTTTAAGCGAGTCCAGCTTCAATGCTTTCATTTTAGCCGAATCTGCTTTAGTCAGTTCGTTTTTTACACCAATTACCTGGTTGGTGTATTTAATATTAATGGTGCGGTACTTATCCCAGCCCACGTGTGGCAGCACCTGTTTATAAAAGGCTTGCAGGTTCCTTAGTTTTACATTTAACGAGTCGGCATTACCTATCAAAATTCGCTGGCTGCCTACCCTTGGTATCAATTCAATCTCGCGGTCGGTATTCACATATATCTGCGCTATCTGTGCATCCCACAATGAATCCCTACGGATAAAATCGGCTGTTTTATATAAATCTTTTGCAAGCTGTGTATGCAATGAATCAACATGATTGGTAAACAACTCATCGATATAACCATTGGCAACCAATACCCTTGCGGTAAAGTTTGACGACAGCGGAATTTTTAACCCATGCTGATCGATATAAAAATCCATATCGTAATGGTTCATTACCCTTAATATGGGCTGGCGCTGGCTCACCTCAACCATCAACACCCCATCCATTTCGGTGTATACCTTTGCAAACTCAATAAATGGATTTGCCCTTAGTTTGTTTTCCAGGTCCTGGATATTAATATTTTCCAGCTTTTGCCCTACCAGCGTATGGCTGTTGGCTTGTAATATCTGGTCAACCTCCTGTTTATCTATAAAATACTGGTTGCCCGGAATGTTTACTTTTACAGCGGTGCAAACCACCGATGCTTTTTTCGATTCGATAAAACCCATAAGCACCACAAGGCCACCCAGGCAAATTACCCAGGCAAATCCTATTAAAAGGCGCTTCCAAATGAGTTTTTTATCCATGCTGCATTATCTCCTTCAAGGGATGTACCAGTGTATCTATATCACCCGCGCCTACTGTTAACAGCAGTTCGGGTTTTTCATTTTTAATAGCGTCCAACGCTTCCTGTTTACTTAGTATGCGTTTATTGATCAACGACATTTTGTTAAGCAGCATGCCTGAAGTAACCCCTTCAATAGGCAACTCGCGGGCCGGGTAAATATCCAGCAGTATCAGCTCATCAACCATGCTCAGCACCTCGGCAAAACCATCGGCAAAATCGCGGGTGCGGGTGTACAGGTGAGGCTGAAAAATGGCGGTCAGCTTTTTATCGGGGTATAACCTTTTTACAGATGATATGGCCGCCCTCAATTCTTCGGGATGATGCGCGTAATCGTCAATATAAATATGCCCCGGTGTTTTCACGATATACTCAAACCTGCGTTTAACACCGCGGAACGACCCAAGCGCATCTTTAATTGATTGGGCCGGGATATCCAATCTTAAAACAGCTTCGATAGCGGCAACAGCATTTTCGATATTGTGCGTACCTGCAATACCCATTTTTATATCGGGGATACTGATATCGGCATTGATAAAATCAAAGTAAAAGTCGCCACCCTCAATACGGATGTTTGCCGCATGTGCGTCGGCCGTTGCATCTTCCAGGGCATAGGTATAGCCGGTATCTAAAGGCAGGCCTTTTTTGTGTACCAGTGTACCGCCGCTTTTTATCTGCGATGCAAATAGCTTAAACGATTCTGTTAAATGTTCATGATCGCCATAAATATCCAAATGATCGGCATCCATGGATGTGATGATGGCCACATCCGGGAACAGTGTTAAAAACGACCGGTCGTACTCATCAGCCTCAACAACCATTACATCGTTTTTGCCATACAGCACGTTGGTTTGGTAGTTGGATGATATGCCGCCCAAAAAAGCCGAACAATCATTACCCGACGCTTTTAACAAATGTGCCACCATGGTTGATGTGGTGGTTTTGCCATGTGTACCGGCAACGGCTATGGTGAACGAGCTTTTGCTGATTAAACCTAAAACCTGCGAACGTTTGAATAACTCAAATCCTTTATTTTTAAAATAGTTAAGTACCGCCGAATCCTTAGGGATGGCCGGTGTATAAATAATGAGTGTATCTACAGATGGCGCCTGGAAGCTGATGGGGATACAATCGGCATTATCCTCAAAACAAATCTGGATACCCTCGTTGTGTAAATCGTTGGTGAGGTCGGTAACTGTTTTATCGTAACCGCAAACAATACAACCCAGATGCTGGAAATAGCGGGCCAGGCCGCTCATCCCGATGCCGCCTATGCCCACCAGGTAAACCCTTTGTATGTCGCGTAATTCCATTTTGATGTTTTTAAAAAAGGTCCTCCCCTTTTTGGGAGAAGGAGGACCATAACTTTAATTGTTATTTTATTATTTGTAAAAGCTCTTTAGCTATCACTTCATCGGCATTTGGCATAGCCATTTTACCTATGTTAGTGCTTAACTTTTTTTGTAATGATTTGTCGTTCAATAACTCAATCGCCCTATCCACCAATTTCGCTTCAGCATCCCTGTCGGCTACAAAAATGGCAGCGTCCTCCTGCACCAGTGCCAGCGCGTTCTTTGTTTGGTGGTCTTCGGCCACATTTGGCGATGGCACCAGGATAACCGGCTTTTTCACCACGCATAATTCGGCAATGGTGCCCGCCCCTGCTCTTGATATAATAACATCGGCAGCTGCGTAAGCCAAATCCATCCGGGTTAAAAACTCCCTTATCTTAACATCCGGGTGGTAATCTTCGCCCAGTTTTTCGATGATTGTTTTATAATAAAACTTACCGGTTTGCCAAATGATCTGCACATCGGCAGCTATCAGCTTATCCAAACCAGCCATGATGCTGTTATTTAATGTACGCGCGCCAAGGCTGCCCCCGGTTATCAGTATAGTTTTTTTAAAGGTTGATAACTTGTACAACTCCAAAGCCTGCATGTGCTTACCGGCTATATTTACCGAATCTTTACGAATAGGGTTGCCTGTTTTGATGATTTTATCGGCAGGAAAAAACTGCTCCATATTATCAAAAGCCACACAAATTTTTTGTGCTCCTTTACCCAGCCACTTATTGGTAATACCCGCATAGGAGTTTTGTTCCTGTATGAGGTATGGTATTTTTTTCATTGATGCCGCGTACAACAACGGCCCCGAGGCATAACCACCAACCCCAACGGCAGCATCAGGTTTAAAATCTTTTATAATTTGCAATGCCTTGCGTACGCTGCCTACCAGTTTAACCGGGAACATCACATTTTTCCAGACAGAATCGCGCTGAATGCCGCGGATATCCAGGCCGATGATCTTATACCCGGCAGCGGGTACCTTTTCCATTTCCATACGACCAAGGGCTCCCACAAACAGGATCTCGGTTTTAGGGTCGATAGCCTTCAAAGCATTGGCAATAGCAATAGCCGGGAAGATGTGTCCTCCTGTTCCGCCACCGCTTATGATGATGCGCGGCGAAGCCCCCCCCGCCCCCTGAAGGGGGTGCTTTTGATTGGCGTCTTTTGCTTGTATGCTATCCTTTTTCATTTTATAAACTTCTTAAACTATTGTTCCCCCTTCAGGGGGTTAGGGGGCCTACGCTACGCTTATTTCCCCCACCACAACTTTCTTCGGTTCTTCAATATCCCTGCTTACTGATAGTATGATTCCGAAGGCCACACTGGTGAACAACAGCGATGTACCACCCATACTTACAAAAGGCAACGGCACACCCGTTACCGGGCCAAGGCCTACTGCCACAGCCATATTGGCAAAGGCCTGTATTGCCAGGCTAAAACTTAAGCCACATGCCAGCAACGCGCCAAACGCCTTGGGCGCCTTGGTAATAATTTTTATACACCTGTACAACAAAAACAGGTAAATGCCTACCAGCGCGAAACCGCCTACCAGGCCGTACTCTTCAACAATGATGGCATAAATTTCGTCCGAGTATGATTCGGGCAGGTAATTCCGTTCGGTGCTGTTACCGGGGCCTTTACCAAAAAGGCCTCCGCTGGCGATGGCTATCTTTGCATGATCGGCCTGAAATGATTTATCTGTTTTGGTTGAATCGGGGTGCAGGAAAGTATTTACGCGCGAAACATAGGTATGCCGCCTTGGCCCCAAAAATATAACACCCAATAATAATATAAACCCTGCGCCGCATACAATAGCTATCTGCTTAATGCTGATACGGCCGATGATTAATAACAAGATACTAACGCCAAACAGCATCAACGCGGTTGATAAATTGGCTAAAGCGATCAATATAAAAACCAAACAAACGGAGCCCATGATAGGCAAAAATGATTCCTTTACATCTTTAATATTTTCCTGCTTACGCGATAAAGTGCGCGCCAGGTAAGTAATCAGGGCGAGTTTGGCCAAATCTGATGTCTGGAAGCTTAAACCAACAAGCGGGATATTAATCCAGCGGCTTGCATTGTTGATGTGGCTACCAAATACCAGGGTATAGATGAGCAACGGAATAGTAACGATCATCATGATTTTAGACAGGCCGGCATAGTACCTATAATCCAGCTTGTGCGAAATATACATCAGCATAATACCACCCACAACCATAGCCAGGTGTTTCATCAAAATCGACTCGACACCAACGCCACGTTTATAAGCAAGCGTACCCGTTGAGCTGTATACAGCCAACAAGGATATAACAGAAAGCAATATCACTATCAGCCATATCCACCGGTCGCCTTTTGTGTTGTTTAATATCCTATGCATTTTGCTTATGATTCCACTGATTTTTAGATTGATTTCACCGATTTAAGACAGCCCCAACGATTTTACCCGTTCACCATTTTCAAATCTTCAAATACTCAAATTTTCAAATTAAAGTTCCTTCACCGCTGCTTTAAACTGGTTTCCCCTGTCTTCGTAATTTTTAAACAAATCAAAGCTGGCACAGGCTGGTGATAATAAAACAGTATCTCCTTTTTCGGCCAGGTGAAATGCTACCTGGGCAGCCTCCTGGGCCGAGAATGTATTTACTATAACATGCACATCATCTTCAAAAGCATCGTGTATACGCTTGTTATCTTTACCCAAACACACTATTGACCGTACTTTACTTTTTACCAAATCTTTAAGCATCCCGTAATCGTTACCTTTATCAACACCGCCAAGTATCAGCACTACCTCACTGCTCATACTCTCTAATGCGTACCAGGTTGAGTTAACATTGGTGGCCTTTGAATCGTTGATAAAACGGATGCCCGATATATTGGCTACAAATTCAAGCCGGTGTTCAATAGCTTTAAAGTTGCCCATGCTCTCTTTTATCGTTCCCTCGCGCAACTCCAGCACCCTTGCTACAATACCTGATGCCATGGAGTTGTAAATGTTGTGCTTGCCCTGTAAGGCCAGTTCTTGAATTGACATTGTAAAATGTTCTTGATTTGTGTTAATGACAATATTGTCGTTTTCGAGATATGCTCCCGGTTCAATCTTGGTTTCAATAGAAAAAGGCAATAGTTGAGCGTCGAATTTCCGGTTGGCCATACCTTTTATGGTTTCCGGGTCATCGGTGCAGTAAATGAAATAGTCGGCCGCCGTTTGGTTCTGCGTAACCCTGAATTTGGATGCCGCATAGTTTTCCAGCTTGTAATCGTATCTGTCCAAATGGTCGGGTGTGATGTTTAGCAATACTGCTATATCTACCTTAAACTTAAACATATCATCCAGCATAAAGCTGCTTAGTTCCAGCACGTATAAATCAAAGTTTTCGGTAGCCACCTGGTAAGCAAAGCTTTTACCTATGTTGCCGGCCAGCCCAACATTTAAACCACCATTTTTTAAAATATGATAGATTAAACTGCTGGTAGTAGTTTTACCGTTTGATCCGGTTATGCCGATGATCTTCGCGCTGCAATACCTGCCCGCAAATTCAATTTCGGATATTACCGGAACCCCTTTCTCTTTAAGCTTTTTGATGATCGGCGCTTTATCCGGAATGCCGGGACTTTTGATCACCTCAACCGCGTTCAGGATTAAATCCTCGGTATGTTGTTTTTCCTCGAAGCTGATATTCCAGTCTTCCAGTTGTTTTTTGTACTTATCCGCAATGGCTCCAAAATCCGACACAAACACATCATACCCCTGCTTTTGCGCCAGGTATGCCGCACCAACACCACTTTCGCCGGCGCCAAGCACAACAATAGCCCCCCCCGCCCCCTGAAGGGGGTGCTTTTGATTGGGTATGTTGTTTGTCTGGCTCATTTCTTACTTAATTTTTTTATTCTATTCTCTTTGAATCCGTTATCGTTCCCCCTTCAGGGGGTTAGGGGGCTTCGCGTCCTACCTCAGCTTCAACGTTATTATCGTTATTATCGCCATCAGTATCCCGATGATCCAGAACCGGGTTACGATTTTGGCTTCGTGGAAACCTTTCTTTTGATAGTGGTGGTGCAACGGCGCCATTAAAAACACCCTGCGGCCCTCGCCAAATTTCTTTTTGGTGTATTTAAACCAGCCCACCTGCATAATTACCGACATGTTCTCGATCACAAATACACCGCATAATACCGGCAGCAATAACTCTTTACGAATCATGATAGCAAAAACAGCTATGATACCGCCTATGGCCAAACTGCCTGTGTCGCCCATGAATACCTGCGCCGGGTAGGAGTTGTACCACAAAAAGCCAACACAGGCACCAACAAAAGCACCGGCGAAAATCACCAGCTCGCCCGAGTTGGGGATGAACATGATGTTCAGGTAGTCGGCTATTTCGATATTACCGGATACATAGGCCAGTATGGCCAGTGTAATACCAATAATGGCCGATGTACCCGTCGCCAGGCCATCTATACCATCCGTTATATTGGCCCCGTTGGATATAAAAGTGATGATGATGATCACAAAAAACAGGAACACCACCAGCGAATAATACTCATACCCAGGACCAATAAACTTTAATACCTTGCCATAATCAAACTCGTTGTTTTTATAAAAAGGCATGGTAGTTTTGGTAGAGTGTACGTCCTGCGTATAAACCGGTACATTCTTTTTCAAGTGAAAATCAACAGGCGCATTAACTATTACCGGCAACTTTACTTCCTGGCGAATAACAATATTGGTATTGAAATACATTGTCCAGCCCACAATCAGCGATAAACCCACCTGGCCTACAATTTTAAAACGACCTGCCAGGCCCTCCTTATTCTTTTTAAATACTTTAATATAATCATCTAAAAAACCAATGGCGCCCAGCCAAACGGTGGTAATTATCATCAGTATAATGTATACATTACTCAATTTGGCAAATAACAAAGTAGGCACCAGGATACCCAGCAAAATGATTAGCCCGCCCATAGTAGGTGTACCCGATTTTTGCATCTGGCCTTCCAAACCTAAATTCCTAACCGTTTCGCCAACCTGTTTAAAACGCAGGTAATCAATCAGCCTACGACCGTAAACGGTTGTAACCAGCAACGATGTTATTACAGCCAAAGCCGTACGAAACGTGATATACTGAAATACCCCGAGTCCCGGTATGTTGTAGTTTTTATTTAGATAGTTAAACAAATAATATAACATTGGCTTTGCGATGTGCAGATATGCAGATTTCAGATGTGCAGATTAATAATTTGCAATTTCGAGATAAGCAGATTTGCGATTAATGTTTTAATTTCTTAGTTCTATTTAATTACGTTTTATTCTTTTATCGAGGAAATTATTTTCCTAAAACCTTTACTATTGATTGTACATCATCCAGCATCGATTGTTCAAATGGGTAACTCTCTGCTTTCTGGCATAACAACAACCAGTACCTGGTTTCTTCGGCTTCCTTATAAGCTACTTTACATTTATGTTTAAAATCGCTTTTACTTTGCGCCCCTTGTGCTTCGCAAACATTTGCCCCTATCGATGTACCGCTTCTGAACAACTGATTAGCCATATTGAATTTCCTTAACGCTTCCAGCTTCTCGGTGAAGCTGATAACCTTTAAAGAAAACTCGAAAGTCAAATCAACAATCAGGTTAGGTCTATCACTCATTATTTTATCAATTCATCAGTCACTAATTCCCTCGTCTGCATATTTGCATATCTGAAATCTGCACATCCAATTCCCTCATCTGCATATCTGCACATCTGAAATCTGCACATCCACCTACACCAAGAGTTTAAATTGTTCCTCCAATTCCTCCATATCGTCAAAATGATTTTTCACTCCGTGGATATCCTGGTATTTCTCATGCCCTTTACCCGCCACCAGGATTATATCTCCCGGATTTGCCAGCATGCAGGCTGTTTTAATTGCCTCTCTCCTGTCAACTATGCTCACTGTATGGCGTTTAAACGCCGGGTCAACGCCTTCAATCATGTCTTTGATGATCTGGGCCGGATCTTCCGAGCGTGGATTGTCTGATGTCAGGATCACTTTATCGCTCCATTCGCTGGCCACACGGGCCATAATTGGGCGTTTGGTTTTGTCACGATCTCCGCCACAACCTATTACAGTTATTACCTTCTCGTTACCTTTGCGGATATCGTGAATGGTGCTTAGCACATTTTGCACGGCATCCGGTGTATGGGCGTAATCAACTATACCTATAACCTTATTTGGTGCTACTATATATTCAAACCTGCCTTCCGCACCGGTTAGTTTGCTCAGGCTGGTTAGCGTTTTGGCTTTATCCTGCTCTAACAACATAGCGGTAGCGTACACAGCCAGCAGGTTGTAAGCGTTAAAGGTGCCAACCATTTTAAACCATACTTCTTCGTTATCAATATGCAGTAACAGGCCGCCAAACTGGTTTTCCAGGATGCGGGCCTTGTAATCGGCCATGCTTTTAAGCCCGTAGGTTTTACGGTGCGCCTGCGAGTTTTGCAGCATGATGTTACCATTCTTATCATCGCTGTTGGTTAAAGCAAAGGCGTTTTTTGGCAAGCCATCAAAAAAGGCTTTTTTGGCCTTCAGATAACTATCAAACGTTTTATGATAGTCCAAATGATCATGCGTTAAGTTAGTAAACACTCCACCCGAAAAACTCAGGTTATCTACCCGGTGCTGCGCAACCGCATGCGAGCTAACTTCCATAAAGCAATAATCGCAACCCTGCGTTACCATCTCTTCCAGCAAACGGTTAAGTTCAATAGGATCGGGTGTGGTATGGGTTGATGGTATCACCTGGCCATTAATCTGGTTTTCGACAGTTGATAGCAAACCTGCTTTATACCCCAGATCGCGAAACAACTGATAAAGCAGCGTAGCGATGGTGGTTTTGCCGTTGGTACCGGTAACGCCAACCAGCTTTAACTGTGCCGACGGGTTGCCGTAAAAATTGGCTGCCACCAAACTTAATGCCTTAGCCGAATTGGCTACCATTAAAAAATCAACTTCGGCTGCGGTGTGGGCGGGTAAATCTTCGCATATAACTGCGATGGCACCCTGTTTAATAGCCTGGTCAATATAGTCGTGCCCGTCAACCTGTGTGCCTTTTACGGCAACAAACATCGACCCCGGAATTACCTGGCGCGAATCAAAAGCTACAGACGTAATTTCTACATCGGCGCTGCCTTGTAACTCGGTAAATGCTAACCCATCTATTAAATCACTTAAATACCTCATTGCAGTTCAATTGTTATGCGTGATCCTTTTGGTATTGAGCTGCCGCCGGTAACCGATTGTGTGGTCACCATGCCGCTGCCGCGTACCGTTACTTTATAGCCTGCATTGCCCAAAACATACAGGGCGTCGCTCAGGCCCATTCCTGTTACTGTTGGAACAGTGCCTTCTTTATATCGTGTATCCTCAAATGGGATACCATTACTGGTATCAACTCCGTTGCCGGCAGCATCTGCCGATGCGTATAGCGGCTTTACACCCAATTTGGCATATACATGTTTTAGTGCCTTTAAATTGCCCTGCTTTACCTTAGGCATTGATGTATTGCCAACCAGGCTTACCGGCGACGGTTGGTTTATCTCCATATCATTGGCATAAACCTTATCGGCAATCTCCCTGAAAATAGGCCCGGCAACCTTAGCCGCCAGGTACGATCCGCGGGTGGGGTTATTTACCACCACGATCATGGAATATTTAGGATGATCGGCCGGAAAATAACCGCAAAACGATGCCTGGTATTTTTTTACTTTATAACCTTTTGTACCATCGGCCACCTGGGCTGTACCTGTTTTGCCGGCCACCGTATAACGCGGGTTTTTAATTACGCGCTTACAATTACCTTCCTGTACAACACCCTCGAGCATGCTTTTCACTTTACCAAGGGTAGCATCCGAGCATACTTTTTCATTAATCACCCTGGCGTTAAACTGCTCAATGGTGCTGCCCATCCTCCTGATCTCGCGCACAAAAATGGGCGCTATCATTTTACCATTGTTGGCTACCGAATTATAAAACGCCAGCATTTGCAATGGGGTAAGGTTCATTTCATAACCGTAGGCCATTTCGGGCAGGGTATAATACTTGTTCCAGCTGCGGTTGGCCGGGTTTTTAATAACAGGCCTTCCTTCACCGGGTATCTGCAAGCCCAGCTTATCATTTAAATGATAGCTGTACAGCTTATTGATAAACTGCCATGGGTTATCTTTATAATGACCGTATACCAGCTTAGCTGCCGCCACGTTTGATGATTCTTCAAAAGCCTTTTTTACCGTCATTTCATAGTTGTCATGCTCGGTATCGGTAATGGTTGGCCCCTTTGGGAACTTGTATTTACCACCCTCGGCATTCACTATAGTATTGGTATCCAGTTTATGCTGATCAAGCAGGGTCATATAAGATACCAGCTTGAAGGTAGACCCCGGATCAATTGCATTGCTGATGGCATAATTAAAGCTCTCTTTAAAAGTATTTTCTTTTGAACGGGTAAAATTGGCTATAGCACGCACCTCGCCGGTAGCAACTTCCATCAACACCACGCAGCCATGATCGGCGGCGCTTGAATCAAGCTGCCTTAACAAAGCCGCCTGCGCTATCTCCTGGAAATTTACATTAATGGTCGACATGATATCGGCGCCATCTTTTGCCGGGATCTCGTCTTCATCATTATTTACAGGCATCCACGTTCCGCCCGGAATACGCTGCATTAAGCGCCTGCCGTTTTCGCCATTGATGAATGACGAGTAAGCACCCTCCAACCCTACCGGGTTTTTAATGTTTTCGTTTTTATAACCAATAGTACGCGCGGCCAAAGCATGAAAAGGCAAAATGCGCTTGTTTTGCTGCAATACAATCAGGCTGTTTTTAGTTTTCCTGTTTTTAAACACCGGGAACTCACGAATCTTTTTTAATTCCTGGTATGTTACCCTGCGGCGTAAAAGCTGGTAACGCGAGCCATCTTTACGGGCATCGCGCAGTAACCTGGCATATTCGCGTGGCGTTCTATCGCCATATAACTGCGATAAACCTGCCGACAGCACTTCTACATTATCATTAAAAACACTATCAATGGCAAGGCCGGCACCCAACATATCCATGTGCAGTTCATACTCGGGTACCGATGTTGCCAACAGGCTGCCATCTACCGAAAAAATGTTACCCCGCGCGGCCTCTACATCCCTGAACTGGGCTGTCATGTTTACTGCTTTGGCTTTCCATTTTGCGCCCTGTATAAATTGCACCCGGCAAAGCTGTACCACAACCGCGAACGAAAAAAGCACAACAAGGCCAAAGGCAATATATACCCTAAGCAATATGTTAGTCCTAATTTTCATCATCATCCTCCTTCACCGTTATCTTTTTTGGCGGCTCAACGCTTTGCCTCACTCCAAGGGTATCGGCACGTTTGGCCACTTCAATTAATGTACTTTTAAAAGCCATATCGGCTTTTGTGGTTTTAAAATCCCAGCTGCGTTCTTTTACTTCTTTAGTAAGGTCATCAATGTCGCGGATGGTTTTTTCGGCCAGGTGCATATTGCCAATATATACCATACCCAAAAAAGCAATGAACAGCACAAAAGGCAGGGCGTTGGTAGCCTTCTCGCTTGTAATAAAACGTTTGGTGAAAAATTGCGTGAAGAAATTATCCGGGATCTCCCTTTTTCGGGGTTTATCCTCAACAATAAGCTCTTCCTCTTCTTCCTCCTCCTGAATTTCTGTACGTAAACGATTGCTCATATCTTTACAGCTATCCTTAATTTAGCGCTCCGTGCCCTGTTATTGTTACTTATCTCATCTGCCGATGCGGTTATAGCCCCACGGCTTACAGCATCAAGCGGCCTTTTATTATTGCCGTATAAATCCTTTTCTACCTCGCCGCTAAACTTGCCTTTGGCAATGAAGTTTTTTACCAGCCTGTCTTCCAGCGAGTGGTAGCTCATGACTACCAGCCTGCCGCCAACAGCCAGCACCTCGGCACTCTGTACCAAAAATTCCTTCAAAGCTTCCAACTCCTGGTTCACTTCGATGCGCAGCGCCTGGAAAACCTGTGCCAGGTACTTATTTTCTTTCCCCTTCGGGATACGGTTAATAATAGCGTTCTTCAAATCGGCTATGGTTACTATCGGGGCATTAAGCCTGGCAGTAACTATAGTTTCGGCCAATGATTTGGCGTTTTGAATTTCGCCGTAAACGCCAAAAATGCGGTGCAGTTCGGCACCTGTATAATTGTTTACCACATCCTTGGCCGTAAGCTCGCCGCCCTGGTTCATCCGCATATCCAGCTCGGCATCAAAGCGAATTGAAAAACCACGCTCGGCCTGGTCAAACTGGTATGATGATACGCCTAAATCGGCCAGTATGCCATCAACCGGGATAGCACCGTGCAAACGGGCAAAGTTTTTCAGGTACCTGAAATTCTGATCTATAAAAACAAAGCGCTCATCGTCAATTATATTTTGCTGCGCATCGGTATCCTGGTCAAACGCCAGTAAAGTACCTTCGGGCCCCAAATGTTTCATAATCTCGCGCGAATGCCCGCCGCCGCCAAAGGTTACATCCACATAAGTGCCATCCTTTTTTATAGCCAGGCCATCAATGCATTCCTGCAGCATAACCGGTGTATGGTACTCACTCATCTATCCTCCTTGCTTTACTACCCATTACCGCTTCGGCCAATTCGGCAAAATTATCAGGCTCATTATTTATCATTTCGGTATGGGCAGCCTTATCCCATACTTCAATCTTGTTTAATACACAGGTTAAAACAACATCGTTACCAATGCCGGCAAAATCAAGCAAACTCTTTGGCAAAAGTACCCTGCCGGCCGAATCGGGCATCAAAGCCGTGGCGCCGCCGGTGAAATAACGAATAAAACGCAGATTTTGCCGGTCATATTCGTTAAGTTTGCTCAATTCGTCAAGTCTTTTGTCCCATTCGGATTTTGTGTAAATAACCAGATACTTCTCCAGGCCGCGATTGATCATAAGGCCCTCGCCGTCAGCTTCAGGAAGCTGCTTTTTGAGGCCCGCAGGGATCATCATCCGCCCTTTGGCATCCAGTTTACATTCAAATTCTCCGGTTAAATGCGGCATTATAAGACTATGGCTTAATTTAATAGGTAAAAGTAATTTTCTTTTACCACAAATTACCACTTTTTACCACCAAAAAGTTTTCAACATTTTTGGTGGCTTTTGACGCTATGCGGCAAATCCCAAAACGGCAAAATCCAGATTCAAAAGCCGGATTGATGTCGTTAAGCGTGACCTTTTAATTGAACAAAAAAGTTTACTATTAACTATATAATTCAACAAGTATTGATGGATATTCTCTATTTTATATCAATGCTGCTTACTATTTTTTCAATTTTTGTTACCATCTTTAGCATATAATAAAACAGAATATTATGGGCACCTGGGGACATGGACATTTTGAAGATGACACAGCTTTTGATTTTATGGCGGAAGTGGAAGAATCTGACGATCCCAAGAAAATTTTCAACGATGCGTTTGATTTCGCTATAAGTGTTGACTATTTAGAATTTTCTGAAGCAAATGCAGTCATTGTTTCGGCAGCCTACGTGGATGGACAAATCAATGGAACAAAATTTTCGTCGCCGGCTGATGAAGACCCTTTAGAAGTAGACTCGTTTCCAAACAGGCACCCCGATTTGGATTTTACAGATCTTAAAGAAAAATCGGTTTTGGCTTTACAAAAAGTTTTAAACGATAATTCAGAATTAAATGAACTTTGGGCAGAAAATGAAGAATTATATCCTGTTTGGAGGCTTGGTATAGAGCAGCTTATTGAACGTTTAAGAAACTAATGATGGCCCAATAAAGCAAAGTTTATTACATTTCTCTGTAAACTTAAAATCAATTTCCCTTCAAAACTGCCACCATCGCCCTTACTTCATCCTCATCGGCAATATATACATTGCCGTAATCGCTTACTTCTTTATTAATATAAGTTAAAGGATTTGGCGCTATAGCGCGTGCTGATGAATGGAATTCTGTTGCATTACTTTCGGCTACCAGCTTTTGCAGATTGGTTGATTTAACACCGGCGCCGGGCATAATGGTAATGCGGCCGGCGGCCTGTTTAACCAGCTTACCTAACAACTGGCCGGCATCAGGCGCCGCGCTTTTTTGGCCGGAGGTGAGTACCCGCCGGCATCCGCAAGCTATCAGTTCTTCTAACGATTTAAAAGGATCGGGCGTACCATCAAACGCACGGTTGCAGGTAACGCTCATTGGCCCGGCCCATTCAACAATGCGTTTCAGCCATTCGGTATCAATTTCGGCATCTATGGTTTGTGTACCCACAGAAATGCCATTGCAGCCCAGCTCGCGGCAAATTTGTATGTCGTGCTTAATAATAGCGTATTCATCCTCGTTGTAAAAGTAGTTTCCAGACCGCGGCCTGATGATGGGGAACAAATCGATACCTATTTTATCACGCACCTGTTTTATGGTGCCATAACCTGGCGTGGTGCCGCCTTCAATAGGGTTGTCACATAACTCAACCCGCGCAGCACCGGCGCGTTCGGCTATAATACAGGTTTGAATAGTAAAGGCGCATACTTCGAGGATCCTGGCTGGCATATTTTATTATTTTGCTGAGTTGTAAACATACAAACTATCAAATAATTTAAACCAATTCCATCTTCCTATAGGTTTTAGTTTTTTTACGGGTACGGTTAAGCCACATCATTACCCCTGTTACCGGGAATATGAGCGATAAAAGGCACACAATAAAACTGATTATTTTGGTAGGCAGGCCGTAAACAGAGCCGGTATGTACCGGTTTTACGTAAGCCCTTACCCGCTGGCCTAAGCTTTTGGCGGCAAACAATTGCGCGCCTGCTATGCCGCCGCTATATTGGTCAACGTAATAGGTATCGGCGGTGGTTTCAACTGCACCCTTAGGTAAAATGTTTATGCTGTAAACGGCCAGTGAGTCTTTAGGCACCCTTACTGTATAATAATCTGCCAATGCGGTTTGTGTTGTTACCGCCTGCAATGCGGCATCTACCTTTAAAGCTTCGGCGCCGGCCTGGTATTTTGATTGCGGTGCTTTAGGCTGCTCTTTTACCAGCTTTGAACCGGTTATAGCAAACAACGCCTGGTTAGCCAGCTTAAACGTCATGATTAAACCCGTTAACGCAATCACAATTAAAAATATCGAAGTGTAAAACCCCGTAACCAGGTGCAAATCATGTACCAGCCGTTTGGTACTGCCGCCCCATTTTATTTTTAACCGCTGCTTCATAATGTTTTTGGTTTTAGGCCACCACAGTATTACCCCGGTTATTAATATAAACAGGAAAAGCAGTGTCGAGATTGACACCACCCAATCGCCCAGGCTATCCTTACCTGCCAGTAAAAACCGGTGAAACATCTCGGCCGAGTACAGGAACGATTGCCTGCGGCTGTATTGCCCTGTTACCTGGCCGGTGTAGGGGTTTACAAACACGCTTAAATTTGCCCGGTCGGCATCCTTACCTTTTTTATCTTTATCGCCCTGCGTCTTTGCGGGCCTGCCCATTTCGGCCTGGGCAATATTACCTTTTTTACTTTTCTTCTCGGGTACAATTAAGCCAATCTCAACCGTTCTGGCAACATCATTATAAACCATTGCCGAGGCCAGCTTTGCCTTGGGCACCTGTTTAAGGGCTGCCTTAATCATTTGCTCCAGCGGTACCCGTGTAGCTGCGGCCTGCACGTAATAAAGTTTGGGGTGCAGGGTATGCTCAATTTCTTTTTCAAAAACCAGCATGGTGCCCGTGAGGCACGAGCAAAAAATAACAATGCCTGCCGCAAGGCTCAAATAAAGATGTATGGTACGGAAAAATACTTTCATGGCTTTCATTACAAAACCGGGTATACTAAGGCATATCCCGGTTTGTTTATTAAAATATGTATTAGTAAGTCAATAGTGCCAAGTCGTAAGTCTAAAGTTGATTTTTTCTCTTTTACTTAGAACTTTAGGCTTAAGACTATCCTTCAATTTATCGTTGACACGACGTTAATGTATTAAAAGCTATAGCTTACGGTAGTTAAAAACTGCCTTGGCGCTATTGGGTTAATACTGTAATTTTCGTGCACATTGTAATTAAGTACATTGCCTATATTGGAGATTTTACCAATAATGGAAACCTTTTTATAGGTGTAACCAACCGAGGCATCAACTGTGGTAAAGCCCGGTACATTAACCAGCCTTGATATGGTTTGGGTTTGCCCAACCGTATTGGCATTCCCGGCGGTACGGTTACCCAGGTAATACACAGAAGCTCCTACTTTAAAGCCTTTCAAATCGCCATTGTAAAAGTTGTAGAAGGCGCTGGCATTGGCGGTGTGCTTAGGTACGTTAATTAATGGCTGACCGGCTATATTACTGCCAACCGATGTTGACGTTTTTGAATAACGCGCGTTGGTATAGCTGTAACCCGCCATTAAATCAAGCTCTTTTACGGGGTGGCCCGCAATATCAAGTTCAACACCATCGCTTTTGGTTTGGCCAACAAGCTCTTTAATATTGGTGTTAATGTTCACTGTGGTGCCATCGGCCAAAAACGGCGCTGTTTGGGCCAGGTTATTATTAATGATACGGTATGCAGTTACATTTACCGATAAGTTACCATTCAGGAAATCGTTTTTAACCCCGGCCTCGTACTGATCTACCAATGATGGCGAAAGCGGTTTATTATTAACATCTACACCCGTGTTGGTGATAAACGAGTTGGAATAACTTGCAAATAAAGCCGTATTGGCCGCTGGCTTATAAACTATACCAACGCGGGGCGAAAATGCCTTATCCTCTTTACCTGCCGCCTGGGTGGTTAAAGCCGGCAGATAATAATTGGTTACCTGCGTTGGCGCAATGTATTGGTACGACCAGCGGATACCTGCCAACACCTTAACTTTATCTGATATGCTTATCAGATCATTAAAGTAAGCCCCAAAGCGGTTGGTTTTTGTAAGGATGCTGTAAAAAGGGTTCATCTGCGGCTTATCGCTGCGCAGGGTGTATTTATTTACATTAAAAATATTGATGGTATCGTAAACGGCAGATTTTAATGATGTGCCATTATCCCAATAACTTGATACCTTATTGACGGTGGCTACGTAGGTATAAGCCGTGTTGTTGTACCTGTCGGCATCAATACCGGCCAAAATATTATGCTTTATGGCGCCGGTGTTAAACTGGCCGGTTACATTAAACTGGCCGGTGTAATAATCTTCCAATGTTTTTGCGCGGTTAAGCGTACGTCCCCAATCGCCGTTTGCATTGGGTAGTACACGCTCGGTTGTTTGGTATTGCCTGTTAAAATGCTGGTAATTTAAGCCGCCGCTTATTTGCCACAAGCTGTTAATTTGATGATTAATGGTAACCGTACCTGTTGACTGCTTGGTATTACCTGTTGACCATGAAGCACCCAGGTAGCGGTTGCGCGGCACATTAGCTATTACGTTGTTTATTTGCCCGGTTCCAAAATCGGGTGTAAAATCGTAGTTCAGGTAATCGCCCTCTACAATAACAGTTGTTTTGTCGCTTATTTTATACAGGAACGATGGGTTAATATACTCCCTTTCGGATTTTACATTATCGCGGAAACTGTTTGCTTTTTCGTAAGTACCGTTTAAGCGGTAGGCCAGTTTTGAGGTGATAGGCCCGTAAACATCAAACGAGGGGCGGTACAAATCATAGCTGCCATAGGTCATAGATACTTTACCGCCGGCCTCAAACAATGGTTTTTTAGTTACCATGTTTAAAATACCGCCGGGTGCTACGTTGCCATATAATAAAGCCGCGCTGCCTTTTAGTATTTCGATACGGTCAAGCGAGCTCACTTCAGGCACAACACCCGAATTTACCCGGAAACCGTTTTTAAACATATTGGTGCTCGAAAAATTGTAGCCACGCGCACCAAAAGTTTCCTGGGTATTGCCGCGGGCGCTATACAGGTAAACGCCATTAACATTCCTGATTACATCACTTAACCTGATAGATTGCTGCTGCGCAAGCGTATTGCTGCTGATAACCGTAACACTCTGCGGCAAATCCATAGGCGCCACATTCATTTTACCAATAGTAAGCTTTTTGGTGTTGATGGTTTTTGTTGAAGAAATAAGTACCTCATCCAGTTGTGCCGAAGTTTCGCTTAAGGTAAAATTCACCTGGGTAGTTTGATTGGCTACAACGGTAACCGTTTGCTGCTCGGCTTTAGTGCCCATAAAGCTGGTAACTAAAGTATATACTCCCGGCTTAAGGTTAACAAAGGTAAACGAACCATCATCAATGGTAGTGGTGCTTTTGTTTAAGCCTTTGATAGCTACGGTTACGTATGCTGCAGGTTTACCATCCGTTGTTTTTACAAAGCCGTTAATTTTGCCGCTATTGCCATCATCATCGGCCTTAAGGGTTAAAATATTTATAAATACGAAAAGAAAGAGGAGCGTAAATTTTTGCAGGTAATTCTGTAGAGGATTCAACATTCTATTTAGATTAAGTCTAATTAAGCGCAAAAATAACAACTCAATTTTAATTCACAACTTTTATTTAGAATTAGTTTAAATAAGGCAAGAGCTGAACCGCATAACTATTTCGTTACAACACCAAAGGGAGCAGGCATCTGCATATATTAGCAGGTGTAAACCTTCCTCAAATGAAAAAGCTTGTTGTTGCCCTGTTGCTCATGGCATTGTTTATAAACTGTTTAAAGGCGCAGCCGGGTAAAACCGAGATAACTAAATGGCAATACGGCCGCAATGGCGCGGTATCTATCACCTGGGACGATGGCTCCATTAACCAGTTTAAAGTTGCGCTGCCCATTTTAAACAGGCTGGGGATTAAAAGCACGTTTTTTATTATTACGGGGCAAATACCCGGGTCGCAATACCAGGCGAAATTTATCGGGAGGCCTTTGAAACAGATAATTGCCGAAACCGCCACAACACCTACCAACAAGGATAATTTTTACGAACGTGCATCGGCAGCGGGGCACCTGGGATTGATTGGTACGCTCGAATATCATTATAAAGCCGGCTCATTAATTGACGATAATAAACCCGAAGCGGCCTATAAGGTGATAGACGAACTATACAGTAAAGTGCGGCATGGTGATTTTAAACCGGGCGTTGAGCATAATACCGAATACAATGACGCGCATGGCACCACCTGGGCCCAAATTAAACAATACGCAGCGCAGGGGCACGAATTTGCCAGCCACATGGTTACCCACCCCCGCCTGGCCGCGCTCGACGAGCCCAATATGCTTTATGAGATGGAGAAAAGCCGGCTCGATATTTTGCATAAGCTTGGCCTGCGATACACTTTTAGCGCCGAAGGGCCCTTTGGCACCGAAAACGAGCGGGCGGTATCGTACCTAAGCAGGATTTACCCGGCCCTGCGCAACCGCATGCCCGAACCGTGGCTGAAAGAGATTAGCCGGGGTAATAAAGATACTCCGGGTAATACCGGCAAAGCGTATGTGCAGTATCAGCGCGGCGCCACCACCAAAACGCCCCTGCCCATGATGAAAGCCTGGGTTGATACCACCCTGAACAGGCACGATACATGGCTGGTACTTACCCACCATGGTGTGCAGGGCATTGGTTGGGAGGCCTTGCCGGCTACCGAGCTGGATGAATATTTTACCTACATCAAAAACCACGACGACAAGCTTTGGATTGCCACCTTTGGTGACGTTACCAAATACATGCGCGAACGCCAAAGTGCAAACCTTACCACCGGCGTGCAAAATGGCCGACTGATAATTAAAGTAAGCCACCCGCTTGATAAGCGTTTTTACAATATACCGCTAACACTCAAAACTTACTTGCCCTCCGGGTGGAAAAATGCCGAAGTTACCCAAAATGGCAAAGCTGTTGATGTTAGCTTGATGCATGATAAAAAAGGCGATTATGTACTTTACCAGGTTAAAACCAACACACCTGCCACTATAACAAAACGATAGGGCCGATGGCAAATGCTCTTAATCAAATTCAATTGTATCCGGCCCGGATATTTTAGATATATGACAATTGCAACCACCGGCAATTTTTAAAGTGGTCGTTTTAGTTTGATTAGTAAGGGAATCTGTAGCGGTAATTTTTACATCGTCGCCTTCGGTCGAAAAATCTTTGATGTTTGCATCCGAGGTTATTAGCACAAAACCAGCAACAAAATCAATGGCCGGTGGATATTGCATTGGCGTTAAAGTTTTGCTGGTACGTAAATTAACAGCGCTAAAATTTTTAGGCGTTACAGCATGGCCTTGGTTATCGATAAGCCGGATACCCAGGTAGGCGAAGCTGGCGGTACAGGGTTGCATACCACAACCGTTGCTTTGCTTGTTGTTTTTGCAGGAGAAACAGAATGCGATTAACAGGAGTGGTAATATTTGCTTCATCATGATGACGGTTTATAAATTGCTTATAAAGCATTACGGATGATAAAAACTAAATGATACAACAGAAAAAAAAGGCATCCTGCTGAAATTAACAAGATGCCTTTTTTAAATTTAAAACAATTCTCAGGACAAAATATCAACTCTGACAATTTTATTTTCCATTTCTTTTAAGTAGATCAGCTTTTCGGGGCTTTCATATTTTACCAGAAAACCAACATCGGCATGATTATCAGATCTTACTCCCTCAATTGTGGCGATTTGACAACGCTGTATACCATCCGCGGAAAAAAGAAACATTCCTACTTTAATTTCGCCACTTAGGGGTATGCCGATAATGCCAATTAAGTTTCTCGAAGTAATGGTAAATACCGATTTCACCAAAAGCTCTGCCATTATTCTATCACCCTAACCTTCAAAAAGCTTGGTTCATCTTTAGATGTATAAACTTTGTGGGTTGCCTTTTTAAAATCGGTGTCCTTAGCTTTCATAATATCCTGAAATTGCTGGGTATTACGGTCAATAAGCGGGAACCAGCTGCTTTGCACCTGCACCATCAGGCGGTGGCCTTTTTTAAAGGTGTGCAGCACATCCTGTAGTTCAAAATTAACAGGGGTTACTTTGCCTGGTACAAAGGGCTCGGGTTTATCAAAGCCATTACGGAATTTACCGCGCATGGCCTCGCTGCGTACCATTTGCTGATAACCACCCAGGTATACGTCTTTACCCGTAAACTTGTCGTTCTTAGTTGAATCGGGGTACACGTCAATAACTTTAACTATCCAATCGGCATCTGTGCCGGTGGTTGATACTTTAAGGTTGGCCCATATGTTGCCTGCAAGGGTTACATCTTTGTCAAGCACATCGGTTTCATAAGTCAGCACATCCGGGCGTTGCGCTGCAAAGCGCTGGTCGGCGGTCATGTATTCGCGCTTCATGTCGTTTTCAATCGTGCTGATGAACGGCACCGGTTTATTGGGATCTGATACAAACTCATCAAAATTACCACCCGCCGCGGGAGCGTCAAATGAAAGTTTACCCCCGGGCAGCAGGTACAGGCTTTTATCAACGGCTTCTTTTGGAGGCCAGGTTTTATAAGTTTTCCATTGGTTTACACCCGTTTCAAACGTAGAAACCGGTTCCAGTTTAAGGTCGGTACCTTTTAAGTAATGGCTAAAAAAAGCAAATTCAATTTTTTCGCGGTAAAACGGGCCTGTAGGGCCGCCAAAACCGATATCGCCTAAATGATCGCCGTCGCCACGCGCCCAGCCACCATGCACCCAGGGGCCCATGGTAAAGTAAACCGGGGTTTTAGGATTTTCCTTAACCAGTGTTTTGTATGTGTTGATAGCGCCGTACAAATCTTCGGCATCGTACCATCCGCCGGTTACCAGTACTGCGGTTTTAATATCGTGCAGGTGGTAAAGTACATTACGATCTTTCCAGTGCTGATCATAGTTGGGATGATCGAGCATCTCATTCCATAAACGGATGGTATCTTTATAGTATTTATCGTTGGAGTTTTTTACCGACCCCATCCTCATAAAAAAGGCGTAACCATCATTTGTGCCGGCATTAAATCCGTTGCCGCGGCGCTGTGTAGGTTTATCATCCTGGCGGTTGGTAAAAAATGGGTAGAAACCAAAGTTCGCGGTAAGCATAAATGCGCCGTTATGAAAAGCATCATCGCGGTACAAATCGGCCATTGGCGCCTGCGGCGATGCAGCTACCAGGGCAGGGTGACGACTTAACAATGCTGCCGTTGTATAAAACCCGGGGTAAGAAATGCCCCAGACGCCTACTTTGCCGTTGTTGTTTTTAATGTTCTTAAGCAACCAGTCAATAGTATCATAGGTGTCAGTACCTTCATCAACATCATTTTTGGTTTTGTGCACTTCCTTTTCGGGAGTCATCTCTTCAAAAATGCCTTCGCTCATCCATCGGCCGCGTGCATCCTGGTAAACAAAAATATAACCATCGTGCACAAATAACGACGACGGACCAAGGGCGCCCCTGTAGGCATCAACACCATAAGGCGCTACACTGTAAGGCGTCCTATCCATCATGATGGGGTATTTTTGGGTTTGATCTTTTGGTACATATACCGATGTAAACAGCTTTTTGCCGTCGCGCATGGGCACGTTGTACTCGTACTTGGTATAATTAGCCTTTATATAATCAACATCGGGGCCTTTTGGCTGGGCTTGCGACGAAATGGCCGAAAAAACAAAGCATAAAGCGATGAGGAGAGATTTTTTCATATCATGTTAATAGTTGCCCTAAAATAGTCGAATAAAATAAATTGGGCAACCCGGCGGTCTGGCATTTTATAAAATGCGTGTATTTGTTACAAAAAGCGATGCCTCTTTTTCGAATTAAACCATCGAGATAATTTATATTAATCAATATATTATTTTAATAAAATAATAAGCAATATTTGTAAGCGATATCGCCAATTAAATTGTCCTTTTGTTATAAACCAATAACCTGAAGTATAAATTCCCCGGTTATACACAGGCAACCTGATAAGATAAATAAAATTGATATTTCACTAATTCCTGGCTGCACGGCGAGGGAACAAGACCTTTATATATCTATTTATTCATCATTTAAAACAACACTATGAGAACAAATTTTAATGTGTCCCTAACCAAAAACTTAACAGTTTTATTCGGTTCGCTTATGCTTATGATTGCTGCCTGCAAAAAGGACCAGGCACCCGCTCCTCTCGCATCGTCAAAATCAAACAACGCTTCAAAAACAGGCACCAATGCCATAGGCGTAAGCGGCCCAAAAGGCGTTTGCTATGTAGAGGTAAACAACAATGATATCCGGAATGTGGGCAATTACTACCTGTCAACCGGGCAACAGTTGTTTGATATTGCTATTATTTTTGCGGCCAATATCAACTACAACACAACAACACAAAAAGCCGAGCTATTTTTTAATACCCAGGTAACTAATGTACTTAGCAACAAAGCAACTTATATACAACCACTCCAGGCCAAGGGTATTAAAGTTTTACTATCCATTTTAGGCAACCACCAGGGCGCGGGCATCTGCAATTTTCCAGACCAGGCTTCGGCGCAGGCCTACGCGCAAATACTTAGCAATGCTGTAACAACCTATGGCTTAGATGGAATTGACTTTGACGACGAATATGCCGATTATGGCACCAACAACACCGGGCAGCCAAATTCAAGTTCGTTTGTTTACCTGGTAACTGCTTTACGCCAGCTAATGCCTAACAAAATCATTTCCTTTTACGATTACGGCCCCGCGGCATCTCGACTGAGCTTTAATGGCGTAACTGTAGGGTCGAAAGTTGATTATAGCTGGAATGCCATTTATGGCACTTATTCGGTACCCAACGTGTCCGGACTTGCTGCTGCTAACCTTGGGCCCGCGGCCATTGACATTCAAAGCACCAGCGCATCAACGGCGGCATCATTGGCTACCCAAACTGTAAATAATAATTATGGCGTTTATTTGTATTATAACCTGCCAAACGCCGATACACATACTTATTTAACCAGCGTATCTAACGCACTTTATGGCAAGGCCACCACTTTTAATACCGGAACGCCTGCGGCAGGCGTTAATTTTTACCAGGATATTAATTACGCCGGTACTGCAACAGGTGCCATACCTAAAGGCAATTATACTTTAGCGCAGTTGCAGGCTTACGGCTTTGTAAACGACTGGGCATCGTCTATAAAAGTACCGTCAGGATGGACTATTACCATGTATAGCAATGATAATTTTGCCGGTACATCGTGGACAATAACTGCCAATACCACCAACTTTACAACCCTATCGCCAAATGCCAATGATGTAGTATCATCGGTTAAGATAAATTAAAAACAAAGCGGGGCTTTTCTTTTGGAAAAGCCCCGCTCGTTTGTTAGATACCTAATTGTAGCTCATCAAAAAATAATCTCCCGGCCTACCTTCTCCCCTCTCCTGAATTTGCCAGCCCTGCGATCTGTAAAATGCTAAAGCATTTTCGTTACGGGTTAAACATTTCAGCGTAACAGGCCTACTCAATTTTTCTACAACCGATTTTAACAATGCTTTGCCTACACCATGGCCTGTATAAGCAGGATGCAAAAACAGGTGGTGAATAAAATTATCGGGGAACCAGTAGGATATAAAACCAATTACAGCACCTTCATAGTCGGCTACCAGGATCTGTTCTCCTTCGGTATCCCTGTCAAAATCATCCAGGCTATATCCAGAGGTATCAAACCAGGTAAATGTTTGTTTTCGGCTTATGAGGTAAATGTTTCTAAGGGTATCGCGGTCATCGTCTATAAAATCCCTTACTTCCAATTGAGTCATGGTTAATTAAAATACAAAAAGTCCGGCCGTTTAGCGGCCGAACTTTTCATTTTATGTTTCTTTATTTTTATTCGTTGATAGCTTTTACACCCGGTAACTCTTTACCTTCCATGTATTCCAGCAATGCGCCACCACCGGTTGATACGTAGCTAACTTCATCAGTCAGGTTAAATTTAGCAACAGCAGCTGCGGAATCGCCACCACCAATCAGGGAGAACGCACCGTTTTCGGTTGCCTTTACCACCGCCTCGGCAATAGCTTTGGTTCCTACTAAAAATGTTTCCATTTCAAATACACCCATCGGGCCATTCCATAAAATGGTTTTTGATTCTTCAACCACTTTGCTGAATAATTTTACAGTTTCGGGGCCAATATCCAATCCCATCCATTTATCAGGAATTTCGCCGGTTTTGGCAACGCCGGTTTTAGCATCGTTTGAGAAAGCGTCGGCAATAACGTTATCTACTGGCAAATAAAGATTTACGCCTTTATCTTTAGCCTTTTGTTTCAGGCTGATAGCAAGATCAAGTTTATCGGCCTCTACTAACGAGGTACCAATATTACCACCATCTGCCTTGGCAAAAGTGTAAGCCATACCACCACCGATGATAAGATTATCCACTTTATCCAATAGTTTTTCAATTAACTGAATCTTGTCAGATACTTTAGACCCTCCCATGATAGCCGTAAAAGGTTTTGCAGCGCCATTCAGGATTTTTTCGGCGTTAGCCAATTCGCCTGCCATCAGGTAACCAAAGTATTTGGCATCCGGAAAAAACTGAGCGATGATTGATGTTGAAGCGTGTGCACGGTGAGCTGTACCAAAAGCATCATTTACATATATATCGCCTAATTTTGAAAGCTTTTCGGCAAAAGCTACATCACCTTTTTCCTCTTCTTTATAAAAACGAAGATTTTCTAACAGCAGCACTTCGCCATTGCCCAGGTTTTTTGATTTTTTAACAGCTTCTTCACCAATACAATCATTGGCAAACTGAACCTGCTGGCCCAACAGGTCAGAAAGGTGAGCAACTACGTGTATTAAAGAGTCTTTTTCGTTCGGACCATCTTTTGGCCTACCCAGGTGCGACATCAGGATAACCCTGCCGCCATCTTTCAAAATCTTTTTTATAGTTGGCAATGCTGCCGTCATCCGGTTATCGTCGGTAATGTTATAATCTTTATCCAAAGGCACGTTAAAATCAACCCTGATAAGGGCTTTTTTGCCTGCAAAACTAATTTGATCTACGGTTTTCATATAATTATATGGGTCGTTTAATGGTAAGGCGCGCAAATTCAGCATTTTATTCTAAATTCTTAACTAAAAAAGTAAAAAGCCGGTCTATTTCACCCAATATTTCACATTAACTTAACGTACATCACAAAATGCGGCCCTATTCCGGGTACCTCAAACTCGGCCGAAACAATCTCGAAACCAGTATTATGGTAAAACGGCACTGCTTTTTTGCGGGCGTTGCACCAAACATAGTTTGCCTTTTGCCCACGCAGGTAGGTAAGCGCAAAATTAACCAGTTGGTTGCCCAGCCCCTGTCCTCTGTATTTTTCAATTGTAGCCATACCCCTTAACTGGTAACCTGTGCCAATAAATTCGCCATAATTTTGGGGGTGAAAAGATACAATGCAAGCCAACTCATCATTTTTATAGTACCCCAAATGAAAAGCCCCTGCTATGTTATCGGTAGGAAAACGGCACTCGTCTGGGGTAAGGCGCCCTTCACGCAATATTTCATTCCGGATAGGCAGCAATGCTTCAACGTCAATAAATTTTATCATGTTTAAAAATAAGTGCCAATAGGGTACATTTTTCACCATGTACAACAACCATCAGCCTTGTTGTATCAAAAAGTAAATCAACTTATGTTTTTTTGAATTGAGCTATTTTTTCAACCAGATCGGCAAGACGACTGCTGTAGCCCATTTCATTATCGTACCAACCCACAACCTTTACCAGCCCTCCTACTATTGAGGTGAGTTGGGCATCAAAAATACAGCTATGAGGATTATCCAATATATCTGTTGATACTATCGGATCGTTGGTGTATTCCAATACATTTTTCATTGGGCCATCGGCCGCATGTTTAAATGCAAGGTTAATTTCACTAACGGTAGGCTGCTCTTTCAAACTACAGGTAAAATCTGTTAACGAGCCGTTAAGTACCGGAACCCTGATGCCTGCCCCTCCTAAATGACCGTCTAAGTGCGGAAATATAGCCGTTATTGCTTTGGCTGCGCCAGTAGTGGTTGGAATTATAGAGGCTGATGCTGCGCGGGCGCGCCTTAAATCTTTATGTGGCGCATCGTGTAAATTCTGATCGCCGGTCATGGAGTGTACTGTGGTAATATAGCCGTCAATAATACCCCAATTTTCGTCGAGTATTTTCACCATGGTTGCTACATTGTTGGTGGTGCATGAAGCATTTGATAATATAGGCGACGATAAATCAACCTCGCCATCATTAACAGCCAATACCACTGTTGGCACACCTTTACCAGTTGGGGGAGCCGATATGATAACTTGTTTTGCGCCCGCAGTTATATGCTTTTGCGCGCCATCTTTTGACGTAAATTTACCCGTCGATTCAATTACAAGATCGATATGCAGGTCTTCCCATGGTAATGCCAAAGGATCACTCTGGGCCAAAACTTTTATGGCTTTACCATTAATATACAAATTGCTACTATCAAAATGTACCTCGCCCTTAAAACCGCGGTGAACCGAATCATATTTAAATAGGTGGGCAAGGGTTTCAGTATCGGTAAGGTCATTAATAGCCATAACCTCAATACCTGGCCGGTTTAGGATGTTGCGCAAAAATATACGCCCGATCCGGCCAAAACCATTTATAGCAATCTTCATCTTCTTTGTGTTTTATAAAGGGCGCAAAGTTAATGAAGATGAATGGCTATTTATAGCCCCCCCGATTTAGTGACGCTAAAACTACTTTACAAAAGACGGTACAACAGGCGTAATCAAGCAAAAAAATTGCGAAGGGCAAAATGCTCGCGCTCCTTTGAGCGCAGGCTAAATGTAATAACCCAGTTAGCAATTATTGAAATTAACAGGATTAGAACTATAAGCAAAGAATTGCTTACAGTACTGAACAAAAACACCATGCCTATTGACAATAAATTTATTGCCGACAAGCACAAGGTTGCCTGCAGGTGATTAAGCCCTAACCTCAATATACGGTGATGAATATGGTTTCTGTCGGCCTCAAAAGGCGATTTACCACCTGCTATACGCAACGTAAACACACGTAAAGTATCAAACACAGGGCCTATTAATATGGCTATGGTTAATGCAGGCGCGCTACTTAAAGCCGGCACTCCTATATGCGCAATTTTTGTAACCTCGATAAATTTAATAGCCATTACCGCCGATATTAAGCCAATGAGCAATGCGCCGGTATCTCCCATAAATATCTTAGCAGGAGTAATATTATATTTCAAAAATCCAATAATTGCACCTACCATAGCCAGCGAAATAGCCGCAAGCTCATATTGTCTTATATACATAAATAAAAAAGCAAAAGCGCTGTTTACAATAATGCCCGTAGTAGCAGCCAAACCATCTATTCCGTCTATCAAATTAAAAGAATTTACGATGAGCATAATGAGTAGTATGGACAATGCCGCGCTTGGTATGTATGGTAATTGCGTAATGCCAAACACACCATACATACTAGTTATTCGAATATCGCCAAGCACTACCAATATAAACGCTACCACAAATTGAATCAAAAACTTAGTACTTGAATTCACGCCCGAAAGATCGTCCTTAAGCCCCATTGCAAAAAGGATAATGCAGGAAATAAGCAGGTAACTGATGGGCAGCGCTTTATCAATTACACTGAATAACAGGATAGTTATGGTAAAGCTTACAAAAATAGCCACGCCACCCAAACGCGGAATACCATGATCATGCTGTTTCCTGAAATGGCCAACATCGTCATAAAGGTGCCTTGATCGTGCCACATGTAAAATTGAAGGGATACATAATAGTGTGATCAATCCTGAAAACAGAACTATCAAAATATCGTAAATAAGATGTGACGAATGTAAAAGTTCAATCATTGTGTAGGGGAATTTTGATTATTATTTTCATTGTTAAGCCGTTATACGCAAGCGCCTAACAAAGGTTTAATTTCAAATTAAAAAAATTGATAAATCTTTCGGAGGGGCTTTAATGCAAGCGCAAGCACGGGAATTAAGATGTTATTGTTCTTCATGGCTTTTAAATCAAAACCCCAGGCCTTAAACCTGTTTTTTAAACTTCTATTACTTACGCCCCCATCCTGCATAACTACCATCACTTTATTTAAGAAAAAACTTTCTGTTTTATGTTGATGCATAAACCTTACCATCAATTCGTAATCGGCAGCAGACCCGTATTCAAGACTGTAAAACCCCAATTTTTCAAACAATTCCCTTTTGCAATAAAATGTAGGATGCGGGGGCATAAATCCCCGATTAAAGGAATTAACGCTACACTGTTTAGAATTCCAATTACGTTTAATTGTGCCGTTGGGATGCACATATATCAAATTTCCATAAACTACTTCCGCGCTAAGCTCTGTAAATACTTGAGATACTGCCGATAAAACATCCGTATCAGCCAAACAGTCGTCGGCGTTCAGTGTTCCTATAATTTGACCGGTAGCCAGTTTAATCCCTTTATTAATGGCATCATATATGCCTTTATCCGGTTCGGAAACAAAAAGGTTGATTGATGAGCGGTACCGGTTGATTATTTGAAGCGTATTATCAGTTGATCCGCCATCGATGACTATATATTCAATATCGGAGTGTTTTTGGCTGATGACGGATTCGATACATCTGGCAATTGTATCCTGGGCATTATAAACAACTGTGATTATTGATATCTTCAAACCCTGAAATTGAAAAAATACACCGTGGTTATACCCGCAAATTGTGTAATTTTGAAATTATATACAATTATAACATATTAAGCATAAGTTATCGTCGCGATGCGTATAATAATCTACTTTTTTTATTTCATTTTAATAACGCTTGTTTTAACCTCATGCTCGGGCAAACAATATCAGATGTTTTTTGAACAAAAGGTGGCTAATACAGATACATCGCGAAGCAGGAATAATGATTTGGCTAACTATCATATAAAACCACAGGATATGCTGCAGATCAGAAACCTGCAAAACATCAAATATGTAGTTGATGAAACCCCGTCGACATCGGGCGCTGGTGGCGGAAGCGGCGGTACCGGCCAGGTTTACCAGGTAGATGAAGACGGCTCGGTAGCCCTGCCTGTTATTGGCCATGTAGCTGTGGCAGGCCTTACCCGCGTGCAAGCCGCAAAACTTATTGAGGACCTTTACCGTAAAAGCCTGCTTAAAGACCCAATAATTGAATTAAAAATTACGAATTTGAAGGTTACTTTACTTGGAGAATTTAAAGGACAGGGAAACTTTCCTTTGGTAAAAGACAGGACTACTTTGGTTGAAATGATTGGACAAGCGGGGGGCCTTTCAGACAAGGCGAATGAAACAAATATAAAAATTATACGCGGCGACCAACTGAATCCGCAGGTGACCTACATTAACCTAAGAGATATACAATCAATAAACGACCCCAGAGCCATACTTCAAAACGGCGATATTGTTTATGTATCCCAGAACAAGCGTTCAATACGCAATGAAAACCTACAAAATGTATCAACCCTTGTACAGCCCATATTACTTTTATTTAATACGGCCTTAGTAATATTATCGCTTTCACGCCGCTAATGGAAGAGACAGAAAAATTTCAAAGAAAACTCCCCAATCAAGAAATTGATTATTTTAAGATCGGCAAAATATTGTTTAGCCGCTGGTACTGGATAGCAGCATCTGTATGTATTGCAGTAATTATATCCTATACCTATTTATGGTATACACCAAAAACCTACGCAACATCAGGCACGCTTAAAATTGAAGAAAAAAAATCTGAAGTATCTGACCTTATAACTGTTATGACAGTGCCCGAGCGTGGGCCCTCAAAAATACAAAGCATCACATCGGTACTGCAAAGCCGCAACGTTATACTTAGCGCCATTAAGGACATTGATTACCGGGTAAGTTTTTATCTGTCGGGCCGTGTGCGCACTACAGAAACCTACCCATCCAAACCCCTTAACATTCAATTGATCAAATTTGATAGCTTAAACTTTTTTCATGAACAAATTAGCTATAAACCGATTGACCGGCAAACATTTAGTCTGAGTTATAAAGCCGGCGATAAAGAAATAAAAAACAACTACCAGTATAACAGCCCTATTACAATTGGTAATACAAGCTTCAATATAAAATATCCGGGCGCTATTGACAATAGCACCATTTACATCTTTAACTTTAACATTCCGGAGGATTACATTGGCAGGGTGCAGGGTGGCTTAAGAGCTGGCGAAACCGGAAAAAACACCAATATACTTTTTATCCAGGAAACCGACTCGAACCCGCAATTTGCGGCCGACGTACTTAATAATATCATGAAAGAGTACGTAATTTTCGATCGTAACCAAAAAGCGCAATCGGCTTCGCAAATGATCGATTTTATTGACAGCCAGCTATCATTCCTGTCAAACGAGGTAAAGGGGTCCGAAAGTTCTATAGAAAAGTATAAAAACAAAAATAAGATACTTGACGTGAACTCAGCGTCAACTTCGTCTGCCACAAAGGCTGCCGAAATTGAATCGAACAGATCATTATTAAAAATTCAACTTATTTCGCTTGATCAGCTTAAAGATCAAATTACAAAAGAAAAAGATAATGTGACGTTAAATTTCAGCGCTGGCGGAACAGATTTACCTGCACTTAATGCGCTCATAAATAAGTTAGATGGACTGATATCAGAAAGATCGACCTTATTAAAAACGTTCACCCCAAACTCGCAGCCACTACAGGACGTTAACCAGCAAATTTTACAAACCAAACTCACCGCACTAAATAATATCAAGAGCATTCGTGGCAGTATTGAAAAAAACATTGTTTATTTGGATAGCCAGTTATCGCAGATAAATCAAACTATAATGGCTTTACCTGCTGCCCAACGCGACCTGGTAAGCTTACAAAGGGATTTTGAAATCAATGACAAGGTATACTCCTTTTTATCTGAGAAAAAACTTGAAGCCCAGATAAGCCGTGCCGGAATTTTGCCTGGCGCTACAGTAATTGAATTTGCCCAGCCCAACTTTAACGCAGTATCGCCAAATGAACATGATATCCATCGGTCGGCAATAATTTTTGGCCTGGCAATTGGCCTGGGGCTTATTATTTTGATACGCGTTTTAAATCCTTATATTTATGACAAGGAAACCATCGAAAGCCTTACCGCCATACCAATATTAGGTATTATCAGAAAATATCCCGAAGTAATTAATGAAAATAGCAAACAGATTTTGGCGCTAAGCAAGCCTCGTTCTATTTTTGCCGAATCTGTACGTTCTGTGCGTACTAACCTGAGTTTTCTTGCCTCAGAAAAACTGAGCAAAGTAATTTGCATCACATCTGAAGTTGCCGGCGAGGGCAAATCGTTTGTAGCGCTAAATTTATCAAGCACCCTATCTCTTATTGATAAAAAAGTAATCCTTATCGGGGCCGATTTAAGACGATCACAATTACATAAAACTTTCCATGTGCCAAATGACCGGGGCTTAAGCAACTATCTTGCTCATCAAAGTGAGTTGGATGACATTATTTTACATTCCGACCAGGAGAATCTTGATTTTATTGTTTCGGGTCCTGTACCACCTAATCCGTCTGAGTTGCTACACAGCGACCGGATGATGACCCTGATAAGCCAGCTAAAATTAAAATATGATATAATAATGATTGATACCGCGCCTATTGGCCTGGTATCTGACGCCATCCCGTTGATCAGGGTAAGCGATATTAATGTTTTTGTAATCCGGTCGGGCAAATCAAAATTTTATGCCGCTACCGTTCCACAGCGAATTGCGTTGGAATATCACCTTGATAACACCGTGATAGTGCTTAATGCCTTTGAAGAGGACCTTTTACATTCAAGATATTATACGACCAAATTTGGCGGCGATAATACGGGAACCAGATACTACTATTATGCGGATTATAATGGCTATTCAGGATCCGGATATTACGTGGACGACAAAAAAAATAAATGGTGGGATATACGGCAATGGTTTAAATAAAAATTTGCTTATTTAAAAAGGATGAATTTAAATGCAAGTTCAACAAAAAACTGGTACCCGGTTTATACTCAGCCACGGGCCGAAAAAAAAGCATTCCAGGCATTAACCGATAAGGGTGTTGAAGCCTACCTACCGTTGCACCGCCAGTTAAAACAATGGAGCGACCGCAAAAAATGGGTTGAAGAACCCTTCATTAAATCGTACATATTTGTTAACATTGCCCAACATGAGCAGGCTGATATATTAATGACAAAAGGTATATCGAGGTTTTTATATTTCATGGGGAAGCCTGCATCAATGCCCAACCGCCAAATAACCGAGCTAAAGTTATTAATGGCCAGCCCTTATGAGTTAGAAATAACCGAGGAGAACCTGCAGACCGGGGAAAAAATCATGATAAAAGCCGGGCCGCTAAAAGGGATGACAGGTGAAATAATATCGCAACGGTCTCAAAAGCAATTAATATTAAGGCTCGAAAGCATTGGCTGCTCTATAATAGTTCACGTTGCAGCATCATACATTGAAAGATTTTAACTGAAATTATTTATTTTTAAATAAAGAGTAAAACCGGCAGTTGCAAACAGGTAAACATGGCAACGGCCGCTTATATTAAGTGAAAAACAAACAGCTGTTTTATAATAAGTTACAGATATGCCCTGTGACTTACGGGGCGAAGCTATGAACAGATCAAACTAACAATGTGCCGGATAGCAGGAGTAATTAACAACCATATACACCCTCAATTAATCAGAGGGCAGGTTAAGGCCATGTGCCAGGCACTGCAACATGGCGGCCCCGATGATGAGGGTATGTTTTTTGACGAAAAAAACAATCTTGTTTTTGGTCACCGCCGGTTATCTATTATTGATCTGAGCGCAAACGGACACCAGCCCATGGCCGATGTAAAGCAAAAAACATGGATAACTTTTAACGGCGAAATTTACAACTATCTTGAACTGAGGAGTGAGCTTTTAAAGCTTGGAGCACAATTTACTTCGGCTACTGATACCGAGGTTATAATAGCCGCCTACTTGCAATGGGGTACTGATGCCTTTGCGCGGTTTAGGGGAATGTTTGCTTTTGCATTATTTGACAGCATTAAAAAGCTTACTTATCTTGTACGTGATACCGCCGGCATAAAACCTTTGTATTATTTTACCAGGCCCGGCCAGTTAAGTTTTGCATCAGAAACCAGGGCTTTTATTGCTGCAGGCATAGCAACAGAAAATGAGGCCGCATGGCCAATCCGTTTTTTAGCTTTTGGTCATGTGCCCGAACCTTATACTACCCTAAAAAATGTGTTCAGCCTTGCCAAAGGCCATTATTTATGCTGGGACCACGCGTCTGCTACCCATGTTATAAATGCTTACAAAATAACAGGACAACCTAAAGATCAGATAACCGATCCTGACGAAGCACGGCACCTGATTAAAAAAGCTTTGATAAAGGGAGTATACCGCCAACTGATAGCTGATGCTCCATTGGGCGTATTTTTAAGTGGCGGCACCGATTCCAGCCTGATTACGCTACTGGCAGATAAAGAAAAAAAGGAGCAGCTTAAAACCATATCTATTTTTTTTAATGAAAAAAGCTATGATGAACAAGCCTATCAGCGCCTTGTGCTGGATAAGGTAAGCGGGCAAAACTTCTCGCACCTGGTAAAGCAACAGGATTTTGAAAACCACCTGCCACAAATCATCAGCGCTATGGATATGCCAACTACAGATGGCATCAATAGCTGGTTTATCAGTAAATACGCTCACGAGGATGGTTTAAAAGCAGTATTATCGGGTGTAGGCGCCGATGAATACTTCGGCGGTTATCCTTCATTTAACAGAATCAGGCACATAAAACACTTAAAAAGGATCCCGCCGATTCTTTTCTCTGCCGGTCATGACTTGCTACCCGACCCATACAAAAAACTTGCCTTTTTGGCAAATGATCACCCGATAGCCGACTATCTTCTGTTGAGGGGGCTATTTTCGCCCGCCGACATCGCCCGTGCACTTGACATCAGCACCAACGAGGTAAAAGATGTGCTTTTTGGCAGTACCGATTTGCCTAAAGAGTATAATTATGACGCAAAACAAGCATCATGGTTTGAAGCAAACATTTACATGCAAAATCAGTTATTAAGAGATACCGACGTAATGAGCATGAACCATGGCCTTGAAGTAAGGGTGCCCTTTTTAGATGAGGATTTTACAAACCTTGCCGAACACATTTCGCCTACGGTGCGCTTTAGCGGGCAACAACCCAAAAAGCTACTCATCGATAGCTTTCACGATTTGCTGCCACAGGCCGTTTGGAACAGGCAAAAAATGGGCTTCAGTTTTCCTTTACAACGCTGGATGGCCGAATATAAGCCAATAAGCGATAGTACGTTATACAAAGGAAAACTTGCACAAAACGCGATAAAAAACTTTAACAACAACCAAATCCACTGGTCAAAAGCTTTTGCACTTTACCAGATACAACCTTATGTCTAAAAAAGTAATCTTATTTACATTGCAGACGTTTAGTACCACAGGTGGTATCCAAAAAATGACCCGTACATTGGGGCATTCCTTATATCAGTTATCGCAAAATATTAACTTGCATTTTGAATTATGGTCGGCGTACGACAGGCCGGATGATTTGATGCCTCAATACCTGCCTGCCAGTGCTTTTAAAGGCTTTGGTGTAAACCGGATAGGTTTTGTTTTAAAAGCCATAAGCAGATCTGTAAAACCGGATATAATCATTTTAAGCCATATCAACCTTGCGGTTGTCGGCTTATTTATAAAGTTGATTAACCCCAAATGTAAGGTATGGGTTATTGCGCATGGCATTGAAGTTTGGCGGCCGCTTTCGCTGGTTAAAGAATATTTGCTAAAACGCTGCGACAAGGTAGTATGCGTAAGTAATTTTACCCGTGGGCAAATGATAGTAAGGCATAACCTTAATCCCGCTATTTGCGTTGTTTTAAATAATGCCATTGACCCTTTTATGAAATTGCCCGCCAATTTTCAAAAGCCGAAGTATTTATTGGCACGTTATAGTTTAAACCCAACCCAACCAGTAATTTTTACGCTAACCCGCCTGGCATCTACCGAGCAATACAAGGGTTACGAGCACGTAATATTGGCGGTAAGTAAAATAAAAAGCAGCTACCCTGATATTAAATATATCCTGGCAGGAAAATACGATGACGAAGAAGAAATCAGGATAAAAAAACTAATAGAGCAACATGATGTAGCCAACCAGGTAATATTAACCGGTTTTATTGAGGAGCACGAGCTTGCTGATCATTTTTTACTTGCTGATATGTTTGTACTGCCAAGCAAAAAAGAAGGGTTTGGCATTGTGTTTATTGAAGCGCTGGCATGTGGCCTGCCTGTTATTTGCGGCAATGCCGATGGCAGCATTGATGCCATCAGAAACGGCGAACTGGGCAGAGCCATTAATACCGATGACGCTGCCCAGCTATACAAATGTATTACCGAATTTCTAGAGACTCCTTTAACACCGCTTAAACGCGAAAACTTACAAAAAAAATGCCTGATGTATTTTAACGAAACAGATTACATGCAAAAGCTACTATTACTTTTAAACGAATGAGCACACCTACCAACGAACAATGGGATATTGAATTAACCCCGCACAGCAGCTTACTCGATTTAAAACTTAATGACGTTTGGCATTACCGAGATTTGCTTATACTGCTGGTACGGCGCGATTTTGTTTCTTTTTATAAGCAAACTATACTTGGCCCGCTTTGGTTTTTTATTCAGCCGGTGTTTACCACTATCATATATACTTTTGTATTTGGAAACCTGGCCAATATATCTGCCGATAATTTAGACAAACCTTTGTTTTATATGGCCGGCATTACCGCGTGGAATTATTTTGCCGATTGCCTTACCAAAACATCTACAGTGTTTGTAGCCAATGCTGGTTTATTTGGCAAGGTTTACTTTCCCCGGTTAATTATTCCACTAAGCATAGTGGTTTCTAACCTCATTCGTTTTGCTGTTCAAATGGTGCTTTTTTTGTTAACCATGATCTTTTATTCTATTCACGGCTCAAACGTACATCCTAATATTTACCTCTTGTTGTTTCCGTTTTTGCTTGTGTTAATGGCTATGCTGGGCTTGGCACTTGGGATGATCATATCTGCATTAACCACAAAATACCGCGACCTGAGCTTTTTGATCACCTTCGGCATCCAGCTGATGATGTATGGAACTACGGTTATATACCCACTATCTGCGGTAAAAGCAAAATACCCCAAATATGCCTGGCTGGTAGAGTACAATCCCATGACGCCTATTATAGAAGCTTTCAGATACGGTTTTTTGGGCAAAGGAACATTTACCATGCTATCGCTGGGTATCACCACACTAATAACTGTCGGTATACTTTTAGCGGGAATAATAATTTTTAACCGTGTTGAACGCACCTTTATTGATACTGTATAATGGCCACGGTAATTAAAGTCGAAAATCTTTCAAAAGCTTATCAGCTGGGAGAAATAGGAACAGGAACCCTGTCCCGCGACCTGGAACGGTATTGGGCAAGAGTGAGAGGTAAAGAAGATCCCTTTTTAAAAATAGGCGAGGTTAACGATCGTGCAAAGAAAGGCGAAAGCGATGTTGTATGGAGTTTAAAGGATATCAATTTTGATATAGAGCACGGCGATGCTGTTGGCATTATTGGCCGTAATGGTGCCGGCAAAAGCACATTGCTTAAGATACTAAGCAGGGTTACTGCTCCTACTACCGGCTCGGTTAAACTAAAGGGGCGTATAGCCAGTTTACTGGAGGTTGGTACAGGTTTTCACCCTGAACTGAGTGGCAGAGAAAATATTTTTCTCAATGGTGCTATCCTGGGTATGCGCAAAGCCGAAATTAAGCGAAAATTTGATGAGATAGTAGATTTTTCAGGAGTTGAGCGATATGTGGATACGCCGGTAAAACGGTATTCATCGGGCATGTATGTGCGCCTTGCGTTTGCCGTGGCTGCTCACCTGGAATCGGAAATATTGATTGTCGATGAAGTATTGGCCGTTGGCGATGCCGAATTTCAAAAGAAGTGCCTGGGTAAAATGGGCGACGTAAGTAAGGGCGAAGGCAGAACCATTTTGTTTGTTAGCCATAATATGGCAGCTATAAGTCAGCTTTGCGATAAATCTATTTTATTAAAAAACGGGCAGGTGGCCATGAATGGCCTAACAAGTAAAATTGTTGATGACTATTTAAAATCTGATCTTTTAACCGAAGCTTACGTAAACTTAAGCGAACCTACATCAGTTGGAATAGGTAATAGAAAAGTTAGTTTTCAAGATGTTTATATAAAAAAGCAAGGACAACCAGAGAGTACGCGGCTATTCTCGTTAGGCGACGACATGCATATATATATCCATATGCAATTCAAAAACCCCAACCAGAGCCAGGTCCGCACATCTATTGAATTAAAAACCGTTGATGGCATTAAAATGGCTAACATGGTCGACGAAGATTCATGTTTTCAGGTTACAGTATCACCCGGAAACACTGCTCTTTACCTAATAGCATTAAACGACCTGCGCTTATATCCAGGCACATATTATTTAAGTCTTTATTGTGGTGATACCTCAAGCACCGAAATATATGATTACCGGGAGGATTGTATCTCTTTTGAAATTATTGATGGAGGCAAACTAACCAGCCGCTACTTGCCAAAATCGACAGGGTTGTTTTTCTTTACGCCGGAGTGGAAGAAAGTTGAGTAGGAATTAAGCATGTTATTATCCCAACTAAAAAAATTGAAGATTATATGGTATGATTTTTTAAAAAAACATACAGAAGAGCAAAAACGAATACAATACTTCAAAAAAAAGTCAAACAACATTCATTCTGACGATGTGGATGAAAAAGCCGTTACAGGACACAACATAACTGTTTTAAAAGGGTCATATGTTTGTGCAAACAGCACAATTGACAGTTATACCTATATTGGTTTTAATACATTAATTTCAAAGACAATTATAGGCAGATATAATTCTATTGCCAATAATGTAAATATAGGGCACGGAGAACACCCGCTTAATTTAATTTCAACATCCAGCTTTCTTAACGATACACCTTACGAGGTATTAATACAAAAAGAGTGCATCATTACACACGATGTTTGGATTGGCTCTGGCGCCACTATAAGACGAGGGGTAACTCTTGGAATTGGGTGCGTTGTTGGGGGCAATGCATTTGTTAATAAAGATGTTCCGCCTTATGCAGTTGTTGGCGGTGTACCTGCAAAGATTTTAAAATATCGCTTTCCACAGGAAAAAATCGATAGAATTTTGGCTTCATCATGGTGGGAAAAAGATGTTGAACAAGCAAAAATAATTGTAAAAAAACTTGAAGAAGAGAATTAAAAACTGGCTAAAGCAATTTTTCAATTATAAGTCAAAGGCACAAAACCGCGATATTAGCATACCTGATTCAGGCTCAAATAATCCTTTTGTTAAAATTGGAGAGAATTGCTATGTCGACAATTGCACTATTGGCAATTACACCTATCTTTCCAAAAACGTATCGATGATGAATACCGAAATCGGTAAATTTTGCTCTATTGCACAGGGAGTTTCCATTTGCTTAGGAAAGCATCCCGCGGCTAAATTTGTAAGTACCCATCCGGCTTTTTTTTCTATTCACAAACAAAATGGTATGACATTTAGTGATAAAGAATACTTTACTGAAATGGGCAAAACTATCATTGGTAACGATGTGTGGATTGGTGTAAATGCAGTTATTATGGATGATATTACAATTGGTAATGGTGCAATAATTGGGGCAGGCGCTGTAGTAACAAAAAACATCCCCCCCTATGCCATTGCTGTTGGAATACCGGCAAAGGTTATAAAGTATCGGTTTGAACCGGAGCAAATATCCTTTTTGGAGAAATTTGAATGGTGGAATAAAGAACATGAATGGCTGCAAGAACATTTTAGTGAACTACATGACATTGATGCTTTTATAAATAAATATGCTAATTGTTAAAATTCATGGAGGATTAGGGAATCAATTATTTCAGTACGCTTTTGCAAAAAGCCTGGCCTGTAAAAACAACACTGATTTCAAACTTGATATCCATTTTTTTGATAACCAGGCATTACGTAGCTATAACCTGTGCAATTTCAATGTTATAGAAAACATCGCATCGTTAAATGAAATTTCGGTATTTAAGCAAACTAAAAGTTCAGCATTTAATTTTCTAAAAAGTAAGCTTTTTAATACTGAGGCACATATAGTTGAAGAAAAAAGCCTGGAATTTAATTCAGTGTATTTCACCCGCTCAACTAATGCTTATTTAAGCGGATACTGGCAATCTGAAAAATATTTTTCAGATATAAAAACGCAAATACAAAAGGAATTTACTCCCAAAACTGCCCCATCCGCCACAAATTGCGCGTTGCTTGATAAAATTAAATCAAACAACGCGATAAGCTTACATATACGCCGGGGGGATTTTGAAATGGATAAAGCCGTGAACAAAATTCACGGCACATGCTCATTAGCTTATTACCAAAATGCTGCTGATTTAGTTGCCAATAAGCTTATTGATCCCATTTTTTTCATTTTTTCAGATGATATAAACTGGGCAAGGTACAACCTCAAACTAAACTATAAACTACATTTTGTTGATATTAATGACGAACATTCGGCGTTTGAAGATCTTCGTTTAATGTACAACTGCAAACATCATATTATTGCCAACAGCACCTTTAGCTGGTGGGGAGCGTGGTTAAACACTAAACCCGACAAAATTGTGGTTGCGCCAGTAAACTGGTTTAATGACGCCGGATTAAATTACCAGGCAAAGGATATTGTACCCGAAACGTGGATAAGAATATAACCAATCCCATTGTTAGCATAATAATGCCGGTTTATAATTGCGAAAGCTTTATTACCGCTGCCATTGACAGTATGCTCAATCAAACCCTTACAGCCTTTGAACTCATTATAATTGATGATTGTTCTACTGATAAAACCATTGAAATTATCAGTAGCTATAAAGATGAAAGGGTTAACCTAATCCAAAAAAAAATCAAAAGCGGCCTGGTTGCCAGTTTAAATATAGGCATTAACCTATCCAGGGGCAAGTATATAGCCCGTATGGATGGAGATGACATTAGCAACTTAACCCGGCTTGAAAAACAGGTAAACTACTTTGAGCAGCATTCAGAAACTGATCTATGCGGAACTGCTTATGAACTGATAGACACTCAAAAAATTGTAAGCTTCCCTATTGGTCATGATGATATAAAGTTAAGCATGCTTGAATCTTGCCAGTTGGCTCATCCTACTGTGATGATAAAAAAAAGCTTTGTTGATAATAACAACCTCAGATACTTAAATGAATTTGAATGTGCCGAAGACTATGAACTATGGACCAGGTGTGTATCACTTGGTAAAGTAAATAACATGCCCGATGTATTGCTTTCATACAGGCACCATGATAATCAATTCTCTATTACCAATAAAAGCAACCAGGATAAAAATTCGGCTATTTGCAGGGTTAATATGCTAAGCCAGGTTTGGGAAACGGCTTCTTTAAATGATCTATATACACGTGAGCTGCTTTTCCAAAACGAAAGCTTCGATAATATAAACAAACTAAACGATGTGATTGGTTGGATGGACCAACTGGTTGATTTAAATATTCAGAAAGCATGTTTTGATGCACACAAATTTAAAGACTACATAAACATAAAAAAAAAACGCACCATCCGTCGCTTCTATTTAAATCAAACTACATATAGCCCAAAGGTGCTATACCAATTTCTGAGAGTTTATCAGAATTATAAAGGTTGTTTCAGCGCGTTGGAGTATTTTAAACTGGTTTTAAAATGCCTTGCGTTTTGGAAACCAACCTTTGCCGTGAGATAATGATTAAAGCCGCAAATAAACATATTATTATCGTCAAATTATTTGAGTTTGGAGGCAGTAATAGTCACCTTAAAGCATTAATAAAATACCTCGGTAAAGAGAATATTATACTACTGCTGGAAAATGAAGATCAACTCCTTTATTTAAAAACCTTAGGTGATACAGCCGGCATTATTATAAAAATCAAACAAAAACTACACGGCTACGCCAATTTGAGCAACAGGTTTACCACCAACATAAAAGAACTATTCCAAATACTTCGATCAGTTTTTGCCATACAATTATTATGTTTCAAATACGGCAATGCAAGTGTAACTATCTGCTCGGTTGAACCAGAAAAATATTTATACCTGCTGTGGTTGCCTTTGAGCAAAGTATATTACATACTGCACTCTACCCCAAATAAAAAACATACGCGCTTTACATCGTACACCAGCAACACCAATTTGGGTAAACACAAAAGAATAATAACTGTATCGCAATCAAACAAACAACTCATTTGTAAAAATTGGGATATAGCTCATAATAAAGAAAAATATGTTAACGTGGTTTATAATTGCCTGTTAACAGTCGAGTCGAACTACATAAAAACACAAACCACAATAAGTAATAATCAACAACATATCATAACTATGGGTCATGTTATAAATTATAAAAACCCCTATGTTTGGTTAGATGTTGCCAAACTCGTAACATCTAAATATAGCAATGCCATTTTTGTATGGCTTGGTGACGGACCGCTTTTAAAAGAATTTAAAGATGCTACAAAAATGCTTGATAACATTCGTTTTGAAGGTTATAAAGCTGATACCGACACGTATTTAAAAAGCGCGTGTATTTATTATCAACCAAGTTTACAAGAAACACATGGCATTGCTGTTGTTGAGGCCATGGCCAATAAGTTACCATGTGTAACATCTGATGCAGGTGGCCTTCCCGAATCGGTACAACATCAGTTTAATGGATTACTCCTAAGCCCTACTGATGTACAAGGGCAGGCAAACGCTATATCAACGCTGTTGAATGATGCGGACTTGTGCAGGCAATATGGCCTAAATGGTTATTTAAAATACAATGAACTATTTAGTTTCGAATCTTTTAAATCGAATATGGATGCGTTATATAACGCTTAAGAATATGTTTATTTTAAAGTTTTGTAAATGCAATTAGGCGTATCAGTTATCATCTGTTGTTATAATAGTGCTAAACGCCTACCTGAAACCCTGAAACATTTGGCAATGCAACTGGTACCCGCAAATATTTTATGGGAAGTTATTGTAATTGATAATGCATCAACAGATAACACCTTCCAGGTTGCTTCTCAGGAATGGGAGAAATACATTACTCCAAATGCTGGTTTCAGGGTATTGTCCCAACCAATTCCCGGTAAAAATCATGCTCATAAAATGGGAATCATCGCTGCCAGGTATGAATATATACTTACCTGCGATGATGATAACAGGTTATGTGCCGACTATGTGAGTACAGCTTACGAAATTATGTGCGCCGATAATAAAATTGGCGTGCTGGGCGGTTGTGGCATATTCGACCCGGAACAGCCCGCCTGGCCGGATGTTGAAAAACATAAGCAGTCTTATGTAAATGGCTCGCAAACCTGGGCTGCAACAGAACATTGGGTATATGGTGCAGGATGTGTTTGCAGAAAAAGTTTATTTACAAACCTTTATAATAAAGAGTGGCAGCAAATTACATCCGGAAGAAATGGCACCAAATTAATTTGCGGCGAAGATGTTGAAATTTGCTTTGCTTTTTACCTAACTGGTTACAAAATAGTAGCAAATGACCAATTAACTTTTCATCATTTTGTGCCGTTAAAAAGGCAAAACTTAAAATACCTTCTAAATTTACAGTACTGGATAAGCTACTCTTATGTATTACTAAACAATTATCTTATGCTGATGGATGGAGATAAGCGCTCAGTAAAGAAAAAATTAAATGATTGGTTTATTTATAATGTAAAAGCCCTGATCATGTTTACAGTAAAATTGACCAGGCAAAAACTCACAAAATGGCAGCCCCTAAGTGTTGATGAAAAATTGAAGCTACAATCCTACCTTGGTTCCCTGCTATCAATTTTCAATAACCGAAATAAAATCATAAAGCATCATGCTCAGTTAATGAGTATGTTAAAAAAACAGGAGATACTTAATCAGGATTATTGAGTTTGCAGATGTTTAGTACGCCAATACTTTTTTTAATTTTCAACCGTCCCCAAACTACAGAAAAGGTTTTTGAAAAAATACGCAAGCAAAAACCCAAACGCCTATTTATTGCCGCAGATGGTCCGCGAAAAAATAACCAGGCCGATGTTGAACTATGTAAAATCACCAGGAACATTGTTTCAAAAATTGACTGGGAATGCGAAGTAAAAACTTTATTCAGGGAAGAAAATTTGGGTTGCGGATTGGCGCCTGCCGAAGCCATTACCTGGTTTTTTGAAAATGTTGAACAGGGCATAATACTTGAAGATGATATAGATACCGATCCGTCGTTTTTTACCTTTTGTGAAGAATTGCTTAATTATTATAAAAACGACGAACAAATAATGCATATAAGCGGCAGTTACTTTTTTACCGACTTAAAACCTAAAGACACCACAAACAGCTACTATTTTAGCAAACAGATACATGGCTGGGGCTGGGCAACATGGAGGAGGGCCTGGAAATTTTATGACTATGACATGAAAGACTGGTCGTCATCAAACACCGATGCGCAACTGAAAAGCTATTATGGCGATCATTACCCATTTTGGAAAAATATTTTTTCAAACATGCAATTTAAAGGAAACGACATATGGGATTACCAGTGGATATTTGCGGTGTATAAGCAAAACGGCATTGCTATAAATCCAACAGCAAATTTGACCAAAAATATAGGTTTTGATACAAATGCTACGCACACAACCAACCCCAATTCAAATTATGCTAAAGTAAAATTAGATTCTATATTGCACATTAGCCACCAGAGCAACAGAGATATTAACACCGAAAACGACACATTGTATTATAAACACTACCTTGGTTTTGATTGGCGTGCTGAATTAGAAAAACAAAAACTTTCATGGAAATTAAAAAACAACTTAAAAAGGTTAAGAAGAAAGTTACTGAGCTTTTTAAGGTAGATGATCAAGCGCTTTCGGTTAAAGATAAGCGGCTGCTTCAAAAACAGGATCGATTTCAACCTGTAGATGTGCCTTTTCACGGTAAAACAATAAAAATTGTCGACGCCGTCACTTTTTTAGGTTCTTATGATGAAATATTTGTACATGGCATTTACAAATTTGAGCCAACAAATAAAGAAATTACCATAATTGATTGTGGAGCCAATATTGGTCTTGCAGCTATTTATTTTGCGATAAATTATCCCACTGCAAAAATTGTTGCTTTTGAGCCCGACCCTAATATTTTCAAAGTATTAAAGCAAAACGCTGCTACATTTGGCAATGGTTCAATTATTTGCCGTAACGAGGCTTTATCCAACCGGGATGCCCTGTTAACCTTTTGGCTGGAAGGAGGCCATTCGGGCATGATTGTTAATGAAGCCGGCGACAGGAAAACATCACAAGTAAAAGCAACACGTTTAAAATCATTCCTGGAAACTTACGAAAACATAACCTTTTTAAAAATTGATATAGAGGGAGAAGAAATTAACGTAATACCTGATATAGCAGAAGAGCTAAAAAAGGTTGATTACCTGTTTTTGGAATATCACTCTTTTATTGATAAACCACAGAACCTTGAATTACTGCTAAGCTATATTACAGCTGCCGGCATGCGCTATTACATCAAAGAAGGCGCGCATAAATCATATCCGTTTATTAACAAAGAGATATTTTTGGGGATGGACATGCTGATCAATATCTTTTGTTACCGTAGCCAGCCTGTTGCCACCCTAACGCCACAATGAGTAACCTTGTAGCTGTAGTTATCCCTATATATAAAAAAAAGCCAGGTAGTACCGAGCTTATGTCATTGAAACAATGTCTATCTGTTTTAAAAGACTATCCCATCATATTTTTAGGCGCTGAAAATTTTGATGCTGCCGTTTACAGTGATCTCTGTGGTAATATCCCGTTTAAAATGGCAACTTTTGACGAATTTTATTTCGATAGCATTGCCGGGTATAATCAACTGATGTTATCGCCCGGTTTTTATAAACGGTTCCTTAATTATAAATTCATCCTTATTTACCAGTTAGATGCCTATGTTTTTAAAGATGAGCTAACGTACTGGTGCAATCAAAATTACGATTTCATTGGCGCGCCGCACATACCTCACGAAAACCAAGCTACCGGCATTCAATTTTTAAGGGGATATTCCAAGTTCATTTCCTTTGTTAACCGGGTTTTTAAAACAAAGCATCAAATAAGCAACGTAGGCAACGGTGGCTTTTCTTTAAGGAAAACCAAAACATGTTACTGGTTGCTTAAAATACTAAAAGGAAAAGTTAAAGCCTGGGGCACCCATAATGAGGATGGTTTTTTTAAATATTGGGGAAATGTATTTTACCCGCTTTTTAAATTGCCTGCCGATGAAGTGGCCCTAAGGTTCTCGGTAGAAGAGTCGCCGGCCCAATCATTAAAAAAACTTAACGGCCAACTGCCTTTTGGCTGCCATGCCTTTGAAAAATATGAATGGGAAACCTGGAAACCACTGGTATTAAAAAACAGTCAAACACCAAATTGAACCTCCCGCTTCCCGATCTTGCAGCATACCGTTCTTTATTCCAAAAAAAGGGAGTAGGTTATCCTTTACCTGTAGTGGCATCGGCAAAAGATGGTTTATTAAAATTTCTGCCCCCCTGCCCCGGGGGTAAAACCGGCTGGCCGTGGACAGAAGAAAGCAGCCCGGCTATTTATGACGATAACACAACATGGCCTAAATTAACTATTGTTACCCCCTCCTTTAACCAGGGCCAATTTTTAGAGCAAACCATCCGGTCGGTGTTGTTACAAAACTACCCTAACCTCGAGTATATTATAATAGATGGCGGCAGCACAGATAATTCCAAAGATATCATTGAAAAATACTCGCCATGGATCAGTTACCGGCAAAGTGAAAAAGATAATGGCCAAAGCCATGCTATTAACTTAGGCTTTAGCCTGGCATCGGGCAATTATATGGCCTGGGTAAATAGCGATGATTATTATCTAAAAGATGTGTTTTACTTAGTAACCCGCAAGTTTATTACCACCGGGGTCGATTTTATATATGGCTATGCATATAACCTCCGCGTTAAAACAGCACAATTTGAATTAATAAAAGTTAATCCTTTATTAGATTATTTTATACGTATCCCGGTGCTGCCGCAGCCATCCTGTTTCTGGGCTGCCCGCATTCATCAGCCGGTTAATGAGGCCTTACAATGTTCGTTAGATTATGAACTTTGGCTGCGCCTGGTAAAAGGCAATACACGGTGTTTAATTAAACAACCATTGTCGGTGGCCAACGTACATGCGGATGCAAAAACATCAAGCCCGAAATTGGATGCGGCACGGGAACAAGACCATTGGCTCATTTGCAGCCCCGATGGCCACGGCCCGGTTAATGATTGGGACAGAAGGATATTGTTTCACCGGGTATATCTTAAGATTATACTCATTTTAGACAAGATTAGCCTTAAATAAAAACGGTGAAAGCCAATGTCCATAACCTCTTCATAAACCACATAAAAAACGCTTTTATACCGTATTACAATAACACCTGATTAATAACCGATTTTGAAAAATCTTGTCAAAAAATTACTTTCCGTTTTTAGCATCAAAGTCACGATTGAAAATAAAAAACACCATTTACTTAAGCTGGGGCTGGATAACAATAACTACAAATTGGTGGATAATGGCCAAAGGCTGTTATTAACAGATTTTTCACTCTTAATAGATCCGCTAAAACATGATTATATTTTAAAAAGCATCAGCTATTTATATGATTTAAAGGAAAAACAAAACGCACAATTTGAATTTGACGACAATGAAAGGTTAATTGTTAAAATAGGCTCGTTAGCTTATAATATTCAAACCTATGAAGAGTTTTTTATTTTAAATGAGGTTTTTATTCATGGAGTTTACAACATTGAAACTCCGGGCAAGTTTGCATTGATTGATATAGGGATGAATGTAGCCATCACTTCTCTGTATTTTGCGGGCAACGCCGATTGTTTATCTATTTACTCGTTTGAGCCATTTAAATTAACATTTGAACAAGCATTGTTCAATATGTCTTTAAATCCGGGCATAAAGAATAAGATTAACCCGGCCAATTTCGGCTTAGGTGATACAGCAAGACAGATAACCGTACCCTATGATAAAATAATCAAAGGCAATATGGGCATCAATGGTATTCCCAGCCATTCTATGCGCCCAAACCAGGAGATTTTGAACGATGAAATAGAAATCAGGAATGCAGCCGAAACGCTTTTGCCAATTATAAAATTGATAAAAGAAACAACCGATACTATAGTTTTAAAGGTAGATTGCGAGGGTGCCGAATATGAAATTTTTGAATCATTTGCAGCTTCGGATTTGTTGAGCAGCTTCAATGCCATTATTATTGAGTGGCATGCTAAAGGTCCCGAACCCATATTGACATATCTGAAAGAGTCAGGATATACCATATTCTCTTTTGACCCGGCAAGTAAATCGGCCGGTATGATTTATGCCTTTAAAAAATAGGCTTTGACAACTGCTCTTAAATACTCGCTTCTTGTTCCCTGTTATAATTCAGAAAGGTTTATCGACGGCTTTTTAGCCAGCATCGGTAAATTGAATAAAGCTTTTGACGAGGTTTTGTTTTATGACGATGCAAGCACCGATAATACAGTTTCTGTGCTGCAGAAAAGGGGCTGCACCGTAATAAGAGGCGAAACTAACAAGGGGCCGGGCTTTGCACGCAATACGCTTGCATCAGCGGCAAAAGGCCAATGGTTTCACTTTCATGATATTGACGATCTTTTAGAGCCCGACTACCTTGTAAAAACGGCAGCCATAGCCCAAACCGGCAATTACGACGTTGTGCTTTGTAACGTTGACTGGTATAGTACCGATCAAAAGACTATTTTACTCAGTTGGAAATACTCCAATGAACAGATAAAACAAAACCCGGTTTCGTACACCATCGGCCACCCTATTGGCGGTATTAACGGCCTGTACCGAAAAGAGAAATTTACAGCAGCAGGCGGCTTTGATACCAGTTTGCGTATCTGGGAAGATGCCGACCTTCACGTGAGGTTGGCCGGCGCCGGTGCCAGGTTTTATGTTATTGAGGAAGTACTTTCTATTTCTATCCGGTACTCAAACTCGGCAAGCCAGGATCAAACAGCCGGCTGGCTAACCAGGTTAAGCCTTTTGCAGGCTTATCAAAAGCAGTATGCTGATAAAATCATTAGGGATATGATAGGCCGGCAGGCACAGCTTACAGCAAGTAAGCTTATCCTTTCGCGGCAATATGATGCAGCAAAATCTGCCTTCAAACTAAGCGAGCTATGTGGTTTAAAAGTACCAGATAGCAAAAACCCGGTTTGGAGAGTACTGGACACTATTTTGCCGGCACGGTTAAGAATTAAGTTAAGGATGGAACAACTAAAGTTTGCATTTAAAAACAGCGCTAATGATTGAGAAAAAAACACCTCCGGTTTATGATAACAAGCTGGAAGGACTGAGAGGTTTTTGTGCGCTGGCTGTAGTATATGCTCATTTGATCCCCTGGGGGTACTTTCAATCGTCTAAAATGTCGCCCAACAATCCTTTACGTTACCTTGATTTTGGACACGAGGCTGTTCTTATATTTTTTATGCTTTCGGGCTACGTCATCGGGTTAAATCATATCCATACCCCTTTTAATAAAATAAACGTTATTTCTTATCTTAAAAAAAGGGTCGTCCGTTTGTACCCGATATACCTGATGGCAATTATCATTTCATTTTTGATTATCACAAATGAGGCGTTTTCTGTACAACAATTAATAGGGCACCTGTTTTTTACACAGGAAATTCTTGTAACAACTATTTCGTCAAATAGCCCCTTATGGTCGCTTAGCTATGAGGTTGTGTTTTATCTGTTTTTTTTAGTTTTATGGCGGGCAGGCAAATACAACACTTATTTATGTTTAGCAATTAGTATTTTATCGGTTGCGTATGTGTTAAAAAATCCGGGCGCCACAATTTTAAAATCGCTGTTGATTGGCGCAATCTTCTGGATGCTTGGCCTTTATATAGCCCAAACTAAAACCATAATTATAGCAACAGTCAGCAGAAAGTGGCGTTCATTTATAAGCTATTTTGCTATAATCCTGTCTATTCATTGTTTTGATACCCGCGAGCTTTTCCATCAAATGGTACATTTAAAACTCGACTATATTTTTAAAGTTACTTTTGGGGATTTACTTTATTTACCGGTCTGCTTTATTATAATTATGGAGCTAAGCAACAGGAGCGTAAAATATATAAATTGGATAAAGCTTGCTGCGTACGCTATCCCCGCATTCCACTTGTTTTTATTGCTTTACTTTAAACATCACCTGTTTTCGAAGCCCGATTGGATTTACGGAACATGCTATTTCGCCATTGCGGTTATTACACTACCCATCAATTTTAAAATTGACTTTTTTAAGCGGTTAAGTAAATTGGGAAGTATCTCATACGCCCTGTATGTTTTCCATTTCCCTGTATTTTATTTTTTAAATAAATGTCTTACAAAATATCTTTCGGGCGTTCCTTTATTTGTGCTGGGCATATCGGCATCAATAATAATTATCGGCACCCTGTCAACAACTGCCGAGCTCGTTGTTCAACCGCGTATAAAAAGATATCTCGTCGGTAAAAGTTAGCTTTGATAATGCAATTAAAAACCGCAGGTTTATAAAATGATTATAAAACTTTTAAAAAAAATGTGGATAAGGTACTTCACCGGTAACCCATACCAAATTAAAAGTTTTATAGACATATACCGTCCCCAAATAGGCGAAGCTATTGACCGTCCCGAATCGCTTACCGGCATTTTACTGCATGAGTCGGGCAAGCCGGTGGCTTACCATTTACCGCTTATAACTTATAACGAAACCGCCCCGCGGCAAACTGTTGGAGAACAGCCAAGGTTTAAAACCAATGGTGTGTTTAAAGAGCCTGAACGGTACCTGTACAGTGTATCAAAAGGTACAGTGTGGTGTGCTATCGGTTTGGTATACGATAGCCAACGGCGATGTTTTATTGATGAATCTGCAAAGGAATGGACAATTGATTTAACAGATTCAGTTTTTACTAACGTTGTTCATTTTCCGAAAAAAACTTACCTTGAAGGCACCACCCTTTCCTGCCTCACAAACGGTGCCGACGGCGGCTTTTATCATTTTTTATTTGAATCCATAGTCAAAATCCATTTTGCCATGCCAATAATAAAGCATGTTGATCATATCCTGTTTAACGGACCGGCAACCGATTGGAAATTAAAGTGGCTGCAAAGGGCAGATATCGATACGTCAAAAATAATCTGGGCTGATAATAGCGCTCATTTTGAATGTGAGCAGCTGTTATTTACCAGCAGGCTGGTTAATGATCAGCAAATAAACCCATGGGGCATTGGAGCCCTAAAAGCGCTGTTCAACATCACACCAACAAATCAAACGACACCCGGTAAAGTACTCTGGATCACCAGGAAAGAGACTAAATCACGAAATATTGCATGGGAACACCAGCTTATGGAACACTTCCCCTCAATTGAAATTATTGACCTTTCGGGCCTGAGCGTTGCTGAAACCATTCAAAAAATGCAATCCGCCACACATATTATTGCACCTCATGGTGCAGGTTTAAGTAATATTTACCTGTGTAATAAGGGTACACATATTTTGGAGCTATATCCTGAAGGGATGCTTTTTAAGCCTTGTTTTCACAGGCTGTCGTCGGTATGCGAGCTGAAACATCATGTAGCCTGGCTCAATTTTGAAGATGAGCACGACACTAAACAGGGCCTTCCTTTTTTGAAAACATTATTGAATGATTTTGTATGTCAAAATTAATAAGTAACCTGTACGCCATTTTTTTCAGGTTGAGGGGCATAACTATTCGCAAGCCTGTTATCATAAAACCAAATACCTTTTTGTCGCGGGGCTTTTTGAACGGGCAAAAGGGAGAGATCACGATTGGCTCACAGTGTGAGTTATCAAGAGGCGTAATTATCAAGGCCTACGGTGGGAGAGTCAACATAAACAAAAACACTTTTTTAGGCGAATACGTATGTATTTACGGTCACGGAGATGTGGAGATAGGCGAAAACACATTGATTGCTATGCATACATGTATTGTTAGTTCCAACCATACCATCCCCGATAAGGCTACGCTAATCCGGTCGCAGGGCGATATTTTACTGCCGGTTAAAATTGGTAACGACGTTTGGATAGGTGCCGGGGTTAAAGTTTTAGGCGGTGTTACCATTGGCGATGGCTGTGTTGTTGGTGCCGGTTCGGTGGTTACCAAAAGCCTGCCGCCGTATGCTATAGCAATGGGGGTGCCCGCAAAAATAGTGAGCTACAGGAATGGCTGATATGCTAAGTGTTATTATCCCCACTTACAACCCTGATGCAAACAGGCTTGCTAAAACGTTAACCGGTTTACAAAAGCAAAGCCTGCCAATACAGGCATGGGAACTAATAATAGTTGATAATAACTCGAGCCAACCCATTAATGCAGAACTTGGATGGCACCCTAATCATAAAATTGTCAGGGAAACAGTGCAAGGGCTAACCTACGCCCGGCTAAAAGGTTTTAATGAAGCCCGCGGGCAGGTATTGATATTGGTGGACGATGACAATATACTGGATGAAAACTACCTGCAAAACACATTAAAAGCATTCCAGGAACAACCTAAGCTTGGTGCCATAGGGGGTAAATCACTTCCTTTGTTTGAAAGCGACCCGCCGGCCTGGCTATCGGAGTTTTATTCAAGCCTGGCGTTACGCGATCTTGGCGACGAGGTGTTAACTGCGTCATGGGATTATAAATACCCCGTTTGCGCACCCATTGGTGCAGGAATAGCCATCAGGAAAACGGCGCTGAACACTTATATCAAAAAAATCTCCACGCAAAAAAATGTCATTACCGATAGAAAAGGCGATTCCTTAAGCTCGGGTGGCGATAACGATATTATTTTAGAAATACTGAAAGCCGGCTGGCACGTGGGGTATTTACCAGGCCTGGTATTGCATCATATCATCCCGGCGCAAAGGATGGAAGCCGGCTACATAGCCCGGTTAATCAATAATAGCAGCAACTCCTGGGTTCGGCTGCTGCAAAGCCACGGTATAAATCCCTGGCCGCAAATTTCAGTCTGGACAGTTTTTCCGCGCAAAGTAAAGGCGTGGTTTACTTATAAAGCCTGGATAAATAATGTAAACTACATCAGGTGGCAGGGTGCCTGCGGTACTTTTGATGGTTTGGCCAAACAATGAAAAGCCGTCATTTATCTATTTTAAATCAATATTTATAGGTGCTACAGTCTGTAATTAACGTTTTATATCGTTACCCAAAAGCCCGGCTAAATCATTTTAGCCGTTTTGGCGGATATTTTAATTACCGCAGAATGTTGCAGGGGCAAAAACTGATGCAGCAGGCATCCGCTCATTTACCTCCTGTTCAATCGGCGGTTGATGGCCTGGAGATATACTTTTTAACCGGAAAAAAGTACCTGTACCAAACACTGTTTTGCATCCAATCGTTAATAAAAGTTAGCCAAACTCCTTTTAAATTTATTTTGGTTGATGACGGCAGCTTTGACGAACAGTTAATTAAACAAATAAATACCCAATTGCCCGGCGCCGGTATAGTGAACAGGCAAATGGTAGATGAAAACCTCGACAAAATATTGCCAAAACACCAATACCCGGTTTTACACCACAAACGCCAGGTTTACCCGCATATTAAAAAGCTGACAGATGTACATACCATTTCCGGTAATAACTGGAAACTCGTCTTAGATTCGGATATGCTGTTTTGGGATGATCCGCTGGACTTAATTAATTGGTTAAAAAAACCCCAAAAACCTGTATACATGCAGGATTGCCAGGAATCGTACGGTTACAGCAGGCAATTGATGGAACAGCTTTGTAAAAACAGGATTCCAACGCTACTAAATGTTGGCGCCATTGGCCTCAATAGCAGTATGATAAATTGGGACGATTTAGAAAGCTGGACAAAAGCACTTGAAGAAAAAGAAAGCAGTTCATATTATCTTGAACAAGCTTTAACTGCTATGTTATTAGCCAATGTTGATGCAGTGGTTTTACCTGCGGATGAATATATTGTTAACCCGGATGCCAGCAGGATTGATCGCCATATTGGGGCACTACATCATTACGTAGATTTATCAAAAGAAGGGTACTTTAAGAAAGCATGGAAAACGATATAAACAACATGTCTGTTTCTGCTCCATTTGTTTCTGTATGCATTCCTGTTTATAATGGTGAAAACTATATTAGTGATACTATTAATGCGGTTATCAATCAAACCTACAGCAACATCGAAATAATTGTGGTCGATGATGGCTCTACAGATAGCACCCCCAGTTTATTAAAAAACCTGCCGCATCAAAATATCAGTGTTTATTATCAGCAAAACCGTGGTGCTGCCGCTGCCCGTAATTTGGCTTACTCTAAATCAACAGGCCAGTATATCAAATTTTTAGATGGCGACGATATCATCAACCCGGAAATGATTGAAAGCCAGGTTAAGCTTGCCGTTGAAAACCCCGATTGTATAATTTCGGCCAAATGGGGCAGGTTTTACAACAACAGCCTGGATACTTTTAAGTTGAGCCCCGAAGATTGCTGGCAAACACTGCCTGCTCATGACTGGATCTGCTCGTCATGGAAAAACGGCCATTCCATGACACAATCCGGCATTTTTTTATTACCGGGGCAGATCATTGACAACGCCGGCCTTTGGGACGAACAGCTTACCCTGATTGACGACCTTGATTTTTTTACCAGGATTATACTGAAATGCAAATCGGTAGTGTTTGATCCAAATTCCATATTATACTACCGGTCGGGCAATAGCGGTAGTTTATCTGATCGTAAACAGCAGGAGGCCATGCAGTCGGCATTCACGGCTATTGATAAAGCCACCAAAAACCTGCTGGCCGTAAAAACAAGTGCCGAAGCCAAGCTGGCCTGCGCCAATACCTGGCAGCATTATGTATACATTGCTTATCCCAAACATTCGCGACTGGCAAACGAAGCCCAAAAACGGGTAAATGAACTTGGCGGTTCTACACTAAAATTCATGGCCGGGGGCATAACCAAACTAATTGCCGGCTTAATTGGCTGGAAAGCCACAAAACGCTTTAAACAGGCATTTAACATCCATTAATTGAGAATCCTCCTTTCATTTTTACAGGATAATGGCGGCCAGGCACATGCCATACCCGCATATCGTTTTTGGACATACTATATCAAAAACGGTATAGAGGAAGCCGGAATGCAATGGACCGAAATACCGGGCCTTGACTGGGCTGCCGGCCTTGTACCCTATGAAAATGACCCTGCCCTGCAACAATGGAAACAGCAGGCATGGGAAAAAACTATAAACCATATTAAAGCAAACCGCGGGCAAATAGATGTTTTTTTGTGCTATTTATATCCCAAACAAATAGATACCGGGGCAATAAAACAAATTAAGGCGATGGGAGTACCATGCGTTAATTTTTATTGCGATAATGTGCGTTCGTTTACCAAACTACCACGCCAGTTTAAGGTTTTCGACCTGGTATGGGTGCCTGAATTTGAAGCCTTGCGCCTTTATCAAACCGCCGGGGTTCCGCATATTAATTTGCCCATGCCCATGTGGGTTGATCCACAATACCGCGATTTTAACAGGCAGGAAATTGATGTCATCTCCTTCATCGGGTCAAAAGATGATTTACGCGCACAGCTTTTGGCAGACGCAATTGCCGGGGGCATCCCTATACAAATCAGGGGAAATGGCTGGAATAACGATACAAATGAACCTGCAATAAAGCAACCGTCGTCAAACGCATCGTCTAAAATTAAAAACCAGTTCAACCTGCTACGCAACGCGGGTATCGGCGGATTTGTAGCGTATCATCGTAAACGTAATGAAAAACTAACCGAAGCGCATATCCCCCCCGGTAATATATTTGAAAAGCCGGACTTTGATGAATACATCGGGCTTAGCCGCCAAAGCTGTATAACACTCGGCATCAACCGGGTGCCCTCATTTAGTAGACACATGGTAACCTATAGCCGGCTCCGCGACCTGGAAGCGCCAATGCTTGGTGCCTGCTACCTCACTGAATATACTGCGGGCTTAGCCCAATTATATGATTTGGGCACCGATATGGAAACCTACACCAATGCCGATGAACTGGTTTACAAATGCAGGGAACTCATTGCATCAAAAAACAAGCGTAAAGAATTGCGGATAAATGGACAGCAACGAGCGCTTAACACCCATTCCATAACACAATCATTACAACTCATAAAAACCCGGCTGTTTAGCTAAAAGACGTAAAGTATTGCCAAAAAAAGTCTGCATTATCACACAATCGCACCTTTGTCGAAATCCCAGGGTTTTAAAAGAGGCGGTTACTTTGGCTACGGCAGGTTATGATGTTATTATTTTAACAAACATTATTTCTGCAGACCTTTACCGGCAAGATCTGTTAGCCATAGGCGCTTTTCCTGGTATTAAGTTGCAGGCCATATCAAACCTTTCCGCATCAAACCTTAATTCATTTACAGATAAGTTTTTAAGTAAAATTGGCCGCCTGCTTGTGCATAGCTTTAAAATAGAAAACAGCCTGGCCCTTGGTTATGGTGCTGCGCGCTATTATAATAAAGCTAAAGCAGTAAAAGCAGACTTATACATCTGCCACCAGGAATTGGCTACTTACATAGGCACGCGGCTATTAAATGAAGGCTGCAAGGTGGCTTTTGACTTTGAGGACTGGTACTCGGAGGACCTGCTGCCCCAAGCACGCGCCGAAAGGCCCATCAACTTGCTTCGGCGGATAGAGGCTATCGCTTTAAATAAAGGTACCTATTGCATTACAACCTCAAATGCCCTGGCTAACCAATTATCGCAGGTGTATTTGTGCCCGCAACCAAAGGTTATCTATAATGTTTTCCCATCGCCTGGCTCCGTTCAAAATAAAATAAAAAGATTTGACAAGCCCCTAAAGTTATTCTGGTTTTCGCAAACTATTGGCCCGGGCCGGGGGCTTGACCAGTTTATGAACGTATTGAGCGCGTTAAAATCACCCCTCGAATTACACCTGCTGGGCAACATAACTGCAGGCTATCGCGCAATACTCACCTCCCTATTGCCCGCGCAGCACCAGTTATATTTTCATTCTCTTGTTGGCGAAAATCAATTGGCCGCAAAAATAGCCGGCTTTGATATTGGCCTGGCCCTGGAGCTGGATACGCCCCCAAGCCGTAACCATACCATTACCAATAAATTTTTCCAGTATATCCAATCCGGTCTGCCTGTTATAGCCAGCGAAACAGTGGGTCAGCATGAAGCATTTGATAAATTTAAACCGGGCTTCAAATTATCGCAACAGCCATCGCCGGAACAGATAGATGAGCTGGATAAGTGGCTTAGCAATCCCGGTGAATTAAAATTGGCCCAACAACAAGCCGTTGAGGCCGCTGCGTTTTACAATTGGGAAAATGAGTCGAAAAAATTACTTCAATTAGTAAACAACGCTCTTGAAAAATAAGGTAAGCCTGCAAATTAACCTGGCACCCGGCGATTATCCGCATGCCAGGTATATCCTTAAACACCAGTTAGCTATTTTAAGTACGCAGGTAGATGAGATTATATTAACAGTGGATACCCGGCCAAGCAAAGGCCGCTTTGCCGAAGGCTGGGAAGAAAATAAAGAGTTACTAAACCAATTCCTATCGGCAGAAATTGAATGCAGCTACAACGTTAAAATTGTCCCGGTTGATTATTCCGAAATAACCAAACAAAAAGTTGCAGGCTATTTCTTCGGCAAAAAGGACATGCCTGATAAAGACTTTAGAGGTGGCCCTTTTTACGCCTATTTTTTTGGAATATATACTGCGGCCAATAACCTTGTTTTCCATTTAGATTCTGATATGTTTTTAGGTGGCGGAAGTGGAGAATGGATTGCCGAAGCAACACATTTTTTTGAAACTGATACAGCTTGTTTTGTTACTGCGCCTTTGCCGGGCCCGCCCAATAGTATAGATACTTTGACCGGGCAACAGGTAATTAATAAAATTGCCCCTTATACCTGGCAACTGGCAGGTATGAGCACCAGGATTTTTATGATTGATAAAAGCCGGTTTAAAACCGGTAAGCTTATATTAACCAAACCACCACTACGGGGTCAGTTGAAAGCAATACTTGAAGGCAATGCTAATGCCGATTTGCCCGAACACCTGGTATCGGCCTACATGGACAGCCATAAGTTAAAAAGGATTGATTTTTTAGGGAGCGGCAAAGGGTTATGGTCATTACATCCCCCCTATCGTACCAAAGCTTTTTATGATGGGCTACCGCAACTGATTAAAAATATAGCAGCCAATAACCTCCCTGAAAAGCAGCAGGGTTTTTACGATATTATTGATGAGGTCTGCGACTGGTCGGCAGCGCGCGAAAAAATTAGTAACAATCGCTGGTGGAAAAGGGCTATAAAATAATCCGTGAAAAAACTGCTTATCATATCTCCCTATTTCCCACCCGTAAACGGGGCCGATATGCAGCGCATCCGTATGAGCCTGCCCTACTTTGCAGCTAACGGCTGGGATGCCGAAGTAATAACCGTAGACGAACAATACACAGACCTGCCCGTGGACGAATTGCTTTTACAAAGTATCCCTGAACACCTAAAGGTTCATAAAGTTAAAGCGTTAAAAAAAAGTGTAACATCCAAACTGGGGCTGGGCAGTATTGCTTTGCGGTCGTTGTGGTTTTACAGGCAAAAAATAAAGGAGCTTTTAAAAACACAAGCCTACGATCTGATCTATTTTTCGACCACCCAGTTCCCTGTTTGCATTTTGGGCGCTTATTTTAAAAAACGCTATGGTATCCCCTACGTAATTGATATGCAGGACCCCTGGTTTTCTGATTATTATGAGGATAAACCCAAAGCACAAAGGCCACCCAAGTACTGGTTCTCCTATCGCCTGAACAAATACCTGGAGCCCCGTGCTATGAACCATGTGGGTGGCCTCATCAGCGTATCTGATAATTATATCAGCGATCTGAAAAATCGCTACCCGGCAATTAAGGGCATTCCATCCGCAACCATAACCTTCGGTGCATTTGAACCGGATATGCAGATAGCCGAACAGAACAGGAATACTTTTCCCAATCTTCTCGATTCAAAATACATCAATATCGTGTACATAGGCCGCGGCGGTGCCGACATGCACCGGGCGGTTACCCCATTGCTAAAAGGCCTCAAAGCAGCATTGGATAAAGGCAACCAGGCTTTAAAATCATTACGGTTTTATTTTATAGGCACAAGTTATGCGCCCAACGGACAGGGCAAACCAAGCATTTTACCGCTTGCCCGGCAAATGGGCGTTGCAGGCAATGTAATTGAAATTACCGATAGAATAAGCTACTATCATACACTGATAACCCTGCAACAGGCAGATGGGTTGTTTATACCAGGTTCCGACGACCCTAAATACACGGCCTCAAAAATTTATCCGTATTTGCTTACCCCAAAGCCTTTACTGGCTATTTTTAACAAGGCAAGTTCGGCTATAAGTATCATGAGAAAGTATGGCGTTAAATCGGTTTATGACTACGATTCAGTTTCCGATGCCAACATCAGCTTATTCCTGTTATCTTTAATCAATGGCGGTGTTGAACCGCCCAAATATAATCCCGAAGCTGTAAATAAATATTCGGCCAGGCAAATGACCATACACCAGTGCAAACTTTTTGACAGCGTTATCAATGGGAAAAATTAAAAGAACATTCGGCTTTATATTGAACCACCCTTTAGGTAAAAGGCATCCGCTTAAAGCGTTTATCCGTTTTTTAACCTGGCAGTTTCAAAGCAGTATGCAGCCCGCTAAGTTTATGGTAAAACCATTTATTGCCGGTATAAATTTTTATGCACGCAAAGGTTTAACAGGTATTACCGGCAATATTTATACCGGCCTGCACGAGTTTGATGACATGGCTTTTTTGCTGCATTTTTTACAGCCCGGCGATGTTTTTTTTGATATTGGCGCCAATGCAGGCTCGTATACCTTATTGGCTTCGGGCGTTTGTAATGCCAAAACCATTGCTATTGAGGCCTCTGCAAATACTGCAGCTATAACCGCCAAAAACATCGGCCTGAATAAACTGGAAAATAAAGTTACTTTAATAAACGCTGCCGCAGGCGCCACAGCGGGCATATTAAGCTTCTCCAAAAACGAAGATACCACCAACCACATTATTAGCCCCGGCGAAAGCGCAGAAACCGATGCGGAAACGGTAAATGTCATCAGTATTGATTCACTGATCCTTAATGATAAACCCTCCCTTATAAAAATTGATGTGGAGGGCTTTGAAACCGAAGTGTTAAAAGGGATGACCGACACCTTAAAGCTGCCCATACTTAAAGCCATCATTATTGAACTGAATGGCAGTGGTTTGCGCTACGGTTTTAATGAAGATGATATTCACCAAACACTTTTGTCAGTAGGTTTTAAACCATGCCAATATGATCCTTTTAAACGGGAACTACAGTTGATGGATTCATTCGGCAGCTATAATACTATTTATTGCCGCGACGAAGCATTTATAAAATCGTGTGTAAAAGCATCCAAAGGATTTAAAATAATGGGCGAAATTATTTAGATGCGTTTAGCTATCATTACTACCCATCCCATCCAATACTATGCCCCGGTGTTCCAATTATTGGCCGAACGAATAGACGTTAAAGTGTTTTATACCTGGGGCGATGGGGCGCAGAAAAAATTTGATCCGGGCTTTGGCAAAACCGTTACCTGGGATATCCCGCTGCTGGAGGGTTACACCTATGAGTGGGTTAAAAACACAGCTCCAAATCCGGGCTCACATCATTTTAAGGGGATAATCAATCCAGGCCTTATCAATCAAATAACATCCTGGCAGGCAGATGCTGTTTTGGTTTACGGCTGGGCATATGATAGCCATTTAAAGGCCATAAGGCATTTTAAAAATAAAATACCGGTTTACTTTCGTGGCGACTCTACCTTGTTGGACAGCAAAACCGGTGCAAAACAATTATTGCGATCGTTGTTTTTGAGATGGGTTTATAGCCATGTTGATCATGCTTTTTATGTAGGCAGCAATAATTGCGCTTACTTTAAAAAATACGGGTTGAAAGCCCGGCAGCTTAGTTTTGCGCCGCACGCTATAGATAACGATAGGTTTGCCGCCGAAAGAGGTGTGGAAGCTTCCAAAATCAGGTTGGATTTGGGGATTAAGCCGGCTGATGTTTTAGTATTGTTTGCCGGTAAATTCGAAGACAAAAAATCACCGCTTTTATTACTGAATGCTTTTTTAACTTTGAACATGCCAAACGTGCATTTATTATTTGTTGGTAACGGTATTTTGGAGGACGCTTTAAAAATAGCAGCAGCTAAAAACAGCCATATTCATTTTATAAACTTTCAAAACCAGTTGGCAATGCCTGCTTTATACCAGGCCTGTAACTTGTTTTGCCTGCCTTCGCAGGGACCGGGCGAAACCTGGGGGCTCGCCGTAAATGAGGCAATGGCGGCTGGTAAACCCGTATTGGTATCTGATAAATGCGGTTGCGCCGTCGACCTGGTAAACCCGGGCGTTACCGGCGAAATATTTGAAACGGGTAATATATCATCCCTAACAAAAAAACTGGATGCCCTTACAGGTGATAAAAACAGGTTAACAATTTTAGGCCACAACGCAAAAATCAACATAGCCAACTGGAGTTTTAGCAAACAGGCCAATGCTATATTAGGCGTAGTAAATAATATCGATGCAAACTAAGCAGGCACCATTAGAGCGCATTATTGTGTTATATGTACCCTGGGCGCTGGCTGCTTTATTAAGCAGCGATCCCCAGCTGTCATATATAATAGCCTGGTTTGGATCGTTCCTGATATTTTTGCTGACTTTAACAGGCTGGGTTAAGCCAATACCGGATGACTTAAGCATAGCCGAACAATTGATGCGTCCGATTTTTCTGGTACAGATAATTTTCGCCGGGTACATGGCCTGTACCTCCATATTTTACTTTTTGGATGTATTGGGCTATCAAAATTTTGAAAAAGTAAGCACCACACTGGTAGATCAGGATCGTTTACAATACACTGCGCAATGCCAACGCTACTATTGTCTGGGGCACGCGGCTTTTGTATCGGGTATTTTAATTTTTATGGATTATGGTACCAAGTCAAAATACTATATGCCAAAAGATAAACTGGCAAATTTGCTATTGATGTTTGCTGTTGTCAGTTTCCCGGCTTCCATATTTTTTATCCGGTTTCCGGGATTATCACAATTTGCAAACCAATTTAGTTCGTTAAGTTTTATTGCCGGCACACTGGCGCTTGCTTTTGCTATCCCGCTTAAAAAAATTGGCAATACGCTTATTTGCCTGGCCTTTTATTTTTTTAACTTTTACACTGCCTTAACTTCGGGCTTTAAGGAACCCATTATCATCAGTGTACTGGTTTTGGGGGTTTTTCTATATCCCAATTATAAAAAGTTGGTAGCAGCCATCTTTATCCCTGCCCTGCTGCTGTTATTTATGTTTTTGCCAACGTATAACCGTATTTTCAGGCAAAACGCATGGTCGGGCGATGCCACGGCCGATGAGGCAACTCAATTGGCGCTTGATGCAGCATTAAGCAGCGATTCGGGCGACGATGATGATTCAAACTGGGGCTTTTTGGTGTACCGGCTTAGCGAAATTGATATGTTTATCAAATTCACCCAATCAACCCCAAAAAACGTTGATTTTTACGGCACAAAATTGCTCGAGCAGTCGGGTATGGCTATTATCCCCAGAATTTTCTGGCCCGATAAGCCCAGCACCGAGGATTTGATTATGGAACGGGTTTACGATGCAGGGGTGATTAACAGGGCTTCGGTTGTATCGGCCAAACCGGCTTTTATTGTAGATGCTTACCTTAGTTTTGGAGGTTTGGGTGTATTTGTAATTATGCTGGTGTACGGTGCAATAGCACAAATTATCTCGGTAAAGGCTGAGAAACTTTTTGGCGGATACATATTGGGTACCGCTCTGGTATTTAGCGGCCTGTTCCAGATCATGTGGCGTGGCCTTAGTTTTGAGTTCCTGATCAATACCGTGTTCTGGAGCTACGTAAGTATGCTGGTGATCCATAAAATACTTACAGTATCTAATATATTAAAAGAGGTTTGAGAATTCTACAAATTTCGGCGTCATACAAACCGGCTTATGTTTACGGCGGGCCAACCATGTCGGTAGCCATGTTAAGCGAGCAACTGGCAAATGCAGGGTGTGAAGTGTGCGTATTTGCCACAACCGCCAACGGTGTAGCCGAACTTGATGTAAAACCCAATCAACCGGTAATGGTTGACGGTGTAAACGTTACCTATTTTAAACGCATTACAAAAGACCATAGCCACCTATCGCCCGCGCTATTAAAAACCGTTTGGAAAAATGTCAAAACTTACGATGCCGTGCATATCCATGCCTGGTGGAACCTGGTTTCAGTTCTCTCCTGCCTTATCGCGGTAATACGTAGCGTTCCGGTAGTGGTATCTGCCAGGGGAACTTTAAGTCCCTATTCTTTTCAAAATAAAAACAGGGCAATCAAATTGCTCATCCATAACTTATTGAGCAAACCGATATTAAAGCGCTGCCATATCCATACCACTTCGCAACGCGAAAACGAGGCCGTGAATAGCATCATCGTGCCTAAAAGCTCAACCACTATACCTAATTTTGTAAAGCTGCCTGTTTACCGGCCCGCTGCACAAAACTCGGTAGCAACTCCAATTAAGCTGATTTTTTTTTCAAGGATAGAAGAAAAAAAGGGACTCGATTTATTGCTCAACGCATTAATTTTAATCAAAGCCCCCTTCCATCTTACCATTGCAGGCAGTGGCAGCGAAGCTTATGTTGACAGCTTGAAACAATTAGCTGCCGATAATGGCGTTAGCGATAAGATAACATGGGCCGGCTTTATTAATGAAGATAAGTTTGAGGCGCTGCAAARACATGATCTTTTTATACTACCGTCATATGATGAAAACTTTGGCAACGCAGTAATTGAAAGCCTGAGCGTTGGGACGCCGGTACTCATTAGCCATGAAGTTGGCCTTGCCGATTATGTTAGTGAAAATAAGCTTGGCTGGTTATGCGAAACAAGCGCTGTGTCTGTTGCAGAAATTATTAACCAGGTTGTGGCCCTTCCTCTTGAATTGGAACGCATCAGACAACAAGCACCTGGTATTATCCACGCTGATTTTAGTGCTGGCAGCCTGGTTGAAAAATATTTAGGTTTGTATACAAAAATCATCGCAAAGCATTGATCCCACCATATTCATTTATCATTATTACCTATAACGAAGAACAGCACCTACCGCGATTGCTGCAATCTATCGACGGGTTAGATGCGCCTGTTTTTATTTTAGACTCAGGCAGCGATGATCATACTATCGTGATAGCACAGCAAGCCGGCGCTACCATTTTGCAGCATGCTTTCGAAAATCACCCTAAACAGTGGGACTTCGCCCTAAAAAACTTCGATATCAAAACTCCTTGGGTTATTTGTTTAGATGCCGACCAGGTGGTTACTCCGGAGTTGAAAGAGAAGCTGGCAAAATTCAAAAACCAGGAATACCAGGATGTTGACGGTATTTACTTTAACCGAAAGAATTTTTTTAAAGGCAGCTGGATAAAACATGGCGGGTACTATCCTTTTTACCTGCTTAAAATGATCCGCTTTGGTGTAGGTTACTCCGATTTGAATGAAAATATGGATCACAGGTTCATTGTGCAGGGTAAAACTGAAATTTGGAAAGATGGCCATATTCTTGAAGAAAACCTTAAAGAAAACAACATCAGTTTCTGGATAGCCAAGCACAACCGTTACAGCGATTTGCTGGCACAGGAGGAGGTGGAGCGCATGCAAAAAATGCGGCAACAAACCCTTAAACCATCATTGTTTGGCTCGCCCGACGAGCGCACAGCCTGGCTTAAGCAGTTGTGGTGGCAATTGCCCCGCTACGTAAGGCCATTGCTTTACTTTACTTACCGGATGATATTCCAATTGGGCATATTAGAAGGGCGTATAGGCGTCATATTCCATTTTTTGCAGGCTTTCTGGTTCAGGCTGATCGTGGATGTTAAAATTGACGAGATCCTCAAAAACAAACAACCAAACACACCGGCAAACCGGGGTCAACTCTCGCCAGGCAAATTTGTATTCAGGTTCCTGTTTCTGTTCCTGCTTTTCTATTATTTCAACATTTTATTTTTTGGGATAACCAATCCAGGCGGCCATTATAACCAGTTTTTGGCCAATAACCTAAATTATATACAGGGCCTCCGTTGGTTATTATTGAGCATGAGCACCCAGGTACTTAACTGGCTCGGCTTTTCGGCTATTCATAACGGCACCGAATTGCTGGTTGCGGGCAAAGGGGCTATTATCCTGGTGTACTCATGCCTTGGCCTTGGGCTGATGAGCTTTTTTGCGGCATTTGTAATTGCCTATCCTAAAAAAACAAAACAAAAATTGATCTTTTTAACTTCGGGAATTGTAGTCATCCAGCTTTTAAACATTCTGCGTTTTGTACTGCTGGCCCTGTTCTGGAATAAAAATGCAAGCCGTGTAGTTGATCACCACACCATATTTAATATCATTTTGTACACTATTATTATGATAAGCCTGTATTTTTGGGTCAAACAAAATGATAACCGACCAGACAAATATGCATAAAACCGACCTGTCTACTTATAATAACTACCCTTTTCACCCGGGTGGCAACGCTTTAAAAAGGCTGATATGGTTTTATGTTAATGCTGTTTTTTTTAAAAGCAGTTTTATACCCTCAAGCAATTTCAAAGTTTTTTTATTGCGGATGTTTGGCGCCAGGATAGGGGAAAAAGTAACTATAAAACCTTGCGTAAATATCAAGTATCCCTGGTTTTTGCAAATTGGAGATAACACCTGGGTTGGCGAAAACGTTTGGATAGATAGCCTGGTAATGATTAGTATTGGTGCCAACGTATGTTTATCGCAGGGCGCCGTGTTGCTTACCGGCAGCCACAACTATAAAACAACATCATTTGATTTGATAACCAAAAGTGTAATTTTAGAAGACGGCGTTTGGATAGGCGCAGCTGCAATAATAAACCTGGGTATAACAGCTGGCAGCCATGCTGTACTTACCGCCGGCTCAATAGCCACAAAAAACCTGGAACCATACAGCATTTACCAGGGTAACCCTGCAGTAAAAATCCGTGACCGCGAGATCGGCCTATAAGTAACCCACTACTCTTAAGTTACTAGTACTAAGTCTTAAGTCAAAAGTTAAATTTATTCTTTTTTGACTTAGAACTTAAGACTTTCGACTAAAGACTATCCGTTGTTACACGATTAACATAACACTACCTTTATTATGACCGTACAGCAATCACATACCCACAAAATTATATTAATAGCTTTAAGCCTGCTCACTGTCATTTTGGGTGTAATGATATTTATAGCCCCCTCGGCAATGTTTCCAGATCCAAGCTGGGGTTTCCAGGTGATGCACAAGATGCAGGCCGGTGGGGCCTTTAACATTACAAACAAGCCAGATCCTGCCGACATTAGTAAAAACTATAGTGAATTTTTATCCTGGTGGTCGCCGGGGCAATATTTGGTCCCTTACTTTTTTAAATCGTTGTTTAGCGTTAACGACGGGCGTGCAGCAGCGCTTACTACCCTTGTTTGTGGATTATTGGGCATAGCCGGCTGGTATACTTTCTTTAAAAAGGCCGGCTTTGCAAAGCATTTGGCTGCTATAAGTGTATTAATTATTGTTATTCAGCAAGCCTTTATTATACCCTACATATTTTATAATGGTGGCGAGGTTTTACTTTTCGGTTTCCTGGGCTGGTTTTTATACGGCTGTGTCAGCTTTGATAAAGCTGACTTGAAGCTTGCCTTATTTTTACTGCTATCCGGATGGATTGGCTTCTTCTGCAAATCATCCTTTCTATGGATGTACGGGGCAGGATGTTTATACCTGTGGCTCAGCCTGTCTCAAAAGAAAACAACATTAATCGACTGGTTTAAAAATGGTACCTGGATTGCTATCCCCGCTGCACTATCATTGGCTGTAGTTTATTTTCAATACATGTCTAAAGGAGCAAACCCGGCAGGCACTTCATTTGGCTTTAAATTTAGCTGGGAGGCATTAAGCTTTCCTTTGGCGTCGCCCTTATTAACGGGCCTTTCGTTGGATGATATGTTAAACGGCCTTATAACGCATAGTAATGCCCCTATACTCAATCCGGGGTGGTCGTTGTTTGTCCTGTCAATAGCGGCAGTATTGAGCGTATTATTAGTAATACGCATCGTTCGTGTTGTTCCTGATAAAAGCTATGCGCTGCTACTTAGCGTTTTTTATTTGCTTTCCATATTGTTTTTTGGGTACAGTTTTTTAAAACAGGCCAACATCTCCTACGAGGGAAGACATTTGCGTATAATCGGTTTGCTGATAACACCGGGCATTGTTTACCTGGTAAGTTTAAGTAAGCTGCCCGTTAAAATTGGATTTGGTTTGCTTTGCCTGTTTATTACTGCTTTAAGCATCAGATATTTTGCCCCCAGTTATTATCAAAATGCAACCAAAAATGCCAGGGGAACTTCGGGTATAGCGCAGTTGTTTATTGATCAGCCATCGTTAGACCAGATCATGGAACTCGACCGTAAAAACACCAATGCTATTTTTGTCTTCATCAGCCCCGACCTGGGTTTGGAGATAAACCATAACCGCTATGTGATATTAGATCCCATTGGTCCCGACGTAAAAATAGAGTTTGACGACTACGTACACTACGGTCATGCCGGGCCAATTTTCATCATGTTGCCGGCAAGTTATATGGGGCCAAAATCAAACATTATCCGTAAATGTTTCCCGGGTTATAAGGGCTTTCATATGGATATGCTGAGTGACAAATATGTGCTGTATTCTGCTAAATAAGTTTCAATTTATATCAAAAAAATACAAAAAAATATAAGCTTTATACAGTTTTAGTCCAACTATTTAAAGCAATTTAAACACTTGCTTTATTGATCTCGGCCCAAAGCAAATCCTTCAATCCGGCCAGGTTTTTTTGAGCTACCGATGATATAAAAATTGATGGCACGCCCTCCGGCAGCTCCTTCTTCATTTCGGCCTGAAGTTCCTCATCCAATAAATCCATTTTAGTTACTGCCAGCACACGTGGTTTATGCATCAATTCGGCATTGTATTCCTGCAGTTCATTGAGCAATATTTCATACTCCTGGCTGATGGTTCGGGTAGTGTCGGCAGGTACCATAAACAACAGTACCGAGTTACGCTCGATATGCCTCAGAAACCTAAAACCTAATCCTTTGCCTTGCGATGCACCTTCAATGATGCCCGGGATATCGGCCATTACAAATGAGCGGTTATCGCGGTACGATACAATACCCAGGTTGGGAACCAGGGTTGTAAAAGCGTAATCGGCAATCTCGGGCTTGGCGGCAGATACTACCGAAAGCAGGGTTGATTTACCGGCATTAGGGAAACCCACCAAACCAACATCGGCCAGGATCTTTAGCTCCAGTATATTCCAGTCTTCCTTGCCATCTTCGCCGGGTTGGGCAAAGCGGGGAGTTTGCTGGGTTGGGGTTTTAAAATGCCAGTTACCCAGGCCGCCACGGCCGCCGGGAGTTAAAATACGGGTTTCGCCATCCTGGGTTATTTCGAAGATCACTTCGCCGGTTTCGGCATTTTTAACGGTTGTTCCCAGGGGTACCTCTAAAATCTCGTCTCTTCCGGTTTTGCCGCTACGTAATGAACTGCCGCCCGAATCACCATCGCCGGCAATAACGTGCTTGCGGTATTTAAGGTGCAGCATAGTCCATAGCTGGGCATTGCCTTTAACAATAACGTGGCCGCCACGACCGCCATCGCCACCATCGGGGCCACCTTTTGAGGTCAATATATCACGGTGTAAATGCGCAGAGCCCGCCCCTCCGTGGCCACTGCGGCAACAGATTTTCACATAATCAACAAAATTGGAACCTTGCGACATAATTTTTCTCTTTTTGAGACCGAAAGTCCGAAAGTCAGTAAAGTCCGAAAGTTTAAGAATTTTGACGTTCCTAACTTTCGGACTTTACTGACTTACCGTCTTCCGGACTTATATTTAATATTAATCTTTTAACCAGGCTTCGATAATGGCATGTATCTGGCCAAAAATCTCATCAACCGAGCCTATACCATTAATGCTTTTAAATTTACCCTGGTTTTTATAAAAACCGGCCACTGGCGCCGTTTTATCATTGTATTCGTGGATGCGTTTGCTAATCACTTCCGGGTTGGCATCATCAGGCCTGCCCGAATCTTTACCACGTAGCAATAGGCGGCGCAATAATTCATTATCATCAACCTCAAGCGCTATCATTCCGGTTATTGCCGAATGCTTGCTGGTTAACAGGCTATCCAAAGCTTCTGCCTGTGCAACCGTGCGGGGGAAACCATCAAAAATGAAACCCTTACCGTCTTTATTGCTATCCAGCTTATTGCTGATCATACCAATTACAACCGCGTCAGGAACCAACTTGCCATCATCCATCAACTTCTTTGCCTCTAACCCAAGTTCTGTTCCTTGTGCAATTTCGCCACGTAAAAGATCGCCGGTTGATAAATGGATCAATCCATATTGTTCAATAAGCTTTTGTGACTGAGTCCCTTTCCCGGCTCCGGGAGGACCAAACAATACCAGGTTTAGCATGCTCGTTATAAATTAAAAGCCTTTCGGTACAACACAGAAAGGCTTAGGATTAACTTTGTACCTGTATGGATTAAACCCATTTAAAGGCAAATTATATGTGCACTCGAAGGGAGTCGAACCCCTAACCTTCTGATCCGTAGTCAGACGCTCTATCCAATTGAGCTACGAGTGCTTTTCGAAACGGAATGCAAAGATAGAATTTCTTTTCAATCTCTCACATTTTTTTTCAAAAAACCTGTAACTCGCAGTTTTACATGGCCTTACTTTCCTCCGTAAATCAGGTACTTGTTTTATATGTTTAATTTTTCACCCGGATATCGCATATAGGACCAATTAAACAAAATTGGGGTTACCCCTTTTGCAGCAGCATGAACCGGAGTAGGCCGGTAGCTTAGTCATGGTGAGTCATGACCAGCGTTCAATACCCGCCTGTCATTTCATGACAATTAAATTATATAATGTCTATGTATTTAGTAGAATATATTATATATTTGCATCACTAAACAGTTCTTTAATTTAATTATCAAGAAAGACGGAGGGAAAGGCCCTGTGATGTCTTAGCAACCTGTAAGCCCAATTGTTATAAAGGTGCTAATTCCTGTTCGCCATTTAAGTGGCGGAAAAGATAATGTATGTTACGTTACTTACAGCTATATAGCTGTGCCATCATATCGTTATCGCCCAAATTTCTTGTTTATTTAAATTCCAGTGCTTTTAACCCTGCATTATAAAAACGCAGTTAAAAATTTACGTTATGAAAATTAAACAGCTACTCATCACCTGCTCCTTGTTAATAACCAGCTATTTGGCCGTTGCGCAAACCACAACGCCTGCTCCCCTGCCTGCATCAATTGACCGGGGTTATATTGTTAAAACCGGCGAGCAAGCGCCCGATGATTTTAAACTGGTACTGGCCGATGGCACCCAAACTTCACTAAAACAGCTTCGGGGTAAGATAGTTATCCTGCAATTTACCGCAAGCTGGTGCAGCGTATGCCGCCAGGAAATGCCTCATCTTGAAAGAGATTTATGGCAGGCTTATAAGAACAAAGGCCTGGTACTTATCGGCGTTGATAGGGACGAACCGCTTGAAAAAGTGCAACATTTTCAGCAGGAAATGAACATCAGCTATCCGCTGGCGCTTGATCCTGGTGCCGATATTTTCGGGCGCTTTGCCAACAAAAAAAGCGGTGTAACCCGCAACGTGGTTATTGACAAAGACGGCAAAATTGTATACCTCACCCGCCTTTATGATACCCAGGAATTTGCATCGATGCTAAAAGTGGTTGATGCGCTGGTTAACAATAAAACTGCATCTGTAAACTAATTAAAAGCTTAAAGCAGAAGGCATAAAGCTCAAAGTTTCGGGTTTCAAAAACCTCTTTAGTCAAATTCTTATATTTTGAGTCAAAACGGCACTATCTACTTAATACTACTATCTATATATCAAATTGTTATGAAAACAACAAGAACACCTTTTCCAAGCGTATCCCCTGCCAGTAAATTCGTCTCATTCTCCTCCGCTTCTGTTTACCTTTATATGCAGGGTATGCGTTGTTGCTGTTAAATAAAGGCAACGGTTATTAGCCACGGGTCCCCTGCTGCAGCTGGCCGCCTCTGCTTATAACCAACACAATCAACAATCAATTTACCGGTACTATAAATTCAACAGCAGGCATTGCTATGCCCAAAATGCTGATGACCGGCTTTGCTATACCGGCAATAAAAACTATTAATCATTAACCATCATGTTAAAAAATTACAAATTTCTACTGGCACTCCTGTTGCCATTTTTTCTCATCCAAACAGTTGCGGCGCAATCTGTTAAAATAAGCGGCACGGTAACCGCTAAATCCGATGGCTTGCCCTTACCAGGTGTAAGTGTAGCTGTAAAAGGCACCACTAATGGTGCACAAACCGGCGCCGATGGCAAATTCAGCCTGAACGCCAATGTTAACGATGTGCTTAAAGTTTCCTATCTCGGTTTTGCAACGCAGGAAATTACGGTAAAGCAAGCCGAAACCAACCTGCAAATTGTACTGCAGGATGCACCAAACTCCCTTAACGAGGTGGTGATCACGGCGCTCAATATCTCTAAAGATAAAAAGACATTGGGCTATTCGGTTCAGGGATTGAAATCAAAAGATATCTCCGAAGCCAAGGAAACCAACCTGGTGAACGCGCTGGCCGGTAAAATTGCCGGTGTGCAGGTTACCAACAGCCAGGGCGATATGGGGTCGTCTCGCATCATTATACGCGGCGAAACTTCGATAGGCAATAACAACCAGCCCTTGTTTGTGGTTGATGGTGTTATTGTTGATAACAGCCAGTTTTTGGGCACCAACGGTTCAAGAGATTTTGCCAACGCCATAGCCGATCTTAACTCCGAGGATATTGAATCGGTAAGTGTGCTTAAAGGGCCAAACGCGGCGGCGCTTTACGGTTACAGGGCCGCGGCGGGTGTTATCCTTATTAAAACCAAAACAGGTAAGGGCACAAAAGGGCTTGGCGTTACTATCAACTCCAACACCAGCTTCTCGACCGTAAACATCCTGCCCGATTACCAGAACGAATACGGCCAAGGATCAAACGGCAAGTTTAGCTATGTAGATGGTAAAGGCGGCGGCGTTAACGATGGCGTTGACGAAAGCTGGGGCCCCGCGCTTGACGGATCGCTTATTCCGCAGTTTTACTCCAACGGCCAGGCTGTTCCGTTTGTGGCCCATCCGGATAATGTAAAAAACTTTTTTAATACAGGCGTAACCTTAAATAACGGTGTAGCACTGGCAGGCAGCAGCGATAAGGCTGACTACCGCTTATCGTACAATAACCTGCACCAAACCGGTATTGTACCTAACACCTCGCAAGGCCGTAACTCGTTTTTGCTTAACTCTACCTTCAAGCTTAGCCCTAAGTTAACGGTTACAACTATTGCCAATTATATTAAAGACGATGCCGATAACCTGCCCGGCGCCGGCGGCAAACGTGCAACCAGCACCATGCTACAGTTTACGTGGTTTGGCCGCCAGGTTGATATCAGCCAGCTTAAAAACTATAAAGATGCTAATGGCAACACCTTTAACTGGAACAACAGCTATTATAGCAACCCTTACTGGCTGGCCTATGAAAACACCGTAGGGCAACACAAAAACCGCATTATAGGAAGCGTTGAACTAAATTATAATATCATCGAAGGCTTATCGGCCAATTTCCGTACCGGGACTGATTATTATAACGACAGGCGCAAAATTAAAGTAGCTTACGGGACCAACGGCACCCCATTTGGATCATACGAGGAAGATGCCTACACCGTAAACGAAACCAATACCGAAGCCAGGCTGCAGTACACCAAAAAACTCAATAACGATTTCTCGTTAGATGTTTTGGGCGGTGGTAACATCAGCACCATATTAAATGAGCAAAACGACCAGATAGCACCTAAACTGGCAGTAGCCGGTTTGTACACCTTAAGTAACTCGCGCGATCCGCTGGTATCATCCAACTATTATGGCAAGCTTAAAACTTACAGCTATTTTGCATCGGCACAAATAGGTTTTAAAAACTACGCCTTTATTAACCTTACCGGCCGCAACGATTGGTCGTCAACCCTTCCGGCGGCCAACCTATCCTACTTTTATCCTTCGGTCAATGGCAGTTTGATACTTTCAGAGGCACTTGATATTAAAAGTGACATTTTAACCTATGCCAAACTACGTGGCGGATGGTCAAAAGTGGGTAAAGCTACAACCCCTTATCAACTTATCAATTACTATAATTTTACCGCTCCTTTTGGTTCAAGCCCACAGCAAAGCCTGGGCACTGTTGATTTGAACAGCAAGCTGAAACCGGAAACCACCACATCGGCCGAAGCCGGTTTTGAGCTGGGCCTTTTCCAGGACAGGATTCATTTAGATGTAAGCGCATACAATACCAACAGTATAAACCAGATTGTTACCGTTGATGTAAGCCCATCAACCGGTTACAGCCAAAAACTAATCAATGGCGGCAGCATCAACAATAAAGGTATTGAGGTGCAACTGAGTTTAACACCAATAAAATCAAAAGATTTTACCTGGGATATAACCACCAACTATTCACTTAACCGCAGTAAAGTAGTTAAGCTGGATGATGAAGGCCGCCTGCAAAGCATCATATTAGGAAGCGACCGTACCGTGCAGGTGTTAGCCGCCCTTGGGCAGCCCTATGGTACCCTATATGGCAACGCCTACACCCGCGATGCATCCGGGCAAATTGTTATAGGCGCCAACGGCACACCGGTTATCAATCCAACCAAACAATACCTGGGCAAATTTACACCTAACTGGCTGGGCAGCATCAATAATAGCTTTACCTACAAACGCATAAATCTTGGTTTTTTGATTGATGCACGGTTTGGCGGTTCTATTTATTCAAACACCAACCGTACGGGTACCTATACCGGCGTGCTGGCCTCTACCCTGCCGGGCCGGGGTACTGCAAACGGCGGTATCAGCTATTATTACCCCGGCAACAATACATCGGCAACCGCAGTACAAGTTAGCGGCAGCGCTCCCGCAGGCGTAACGGTTTACAATGATGGCAAGATCTTTAAAGGCGTTAAAGCCGATGGCACCGCCAATACAACCATATTACCTGCCCAATCATACTACAAAGGGTTTACCAATGTTGATGAAGCTTTTGTTTACGATGCATCTTACATTAAACTGCGCGAGGTTAAACTGGGTTACACTTTCCCTTCAAACTGGGTAAAAAGCGTCGGCCTGCAATCGGCAACCTTATCTGTTGTTGGCCGCAACCTGTGGATAATCCATAAAAACGCGCCAAACATCGATCCTGAAACCGCCTTTAACAACGGCAACGGCCAGGGTCTGGAAGACCTTACCCTGCCAACCGTACGCAACATTGGCTTCAACATCAACCTTAAATTTTAATAACCATGAAACTTAAATATACAACTATCATATTATCAGGCGCGCTGTTATTATCGGCAGCATCGTGCAAAAAAGACCTGGTAGATATTAACCAGAACCCTAATAACTCGCAAACGGCACAGCCCGATTACCTCCTTACTGCAGCAAGCAAGGTTACTGCCGATACGTATTGGGGCACCGCCAACAACATGGAAGCAGGATTACTGTTTGTACAATACTGGGCCAAAATTCAATACACCGATCCCGACAGGTATATATACAGCAACAGCGCTTTCCAGGAGCTATGGACGGTAGGTTACTCTAAAAGTATAGTTAACCTTAACCAGATCATTAAACTGGGCGATGCGCAGACCAATACCAATTACAAAGGTGTGGCGCTGGTACTACGCTCGTGGGTATTTACCTTGCTTACCGAGGCCTATGGCAATATCCCTTATAAGCAGGCGGCCAACATAGATCAGTATCTTACGCCCGCTTATGACAGCCAAAAGGATGTTTATTTTGCCCTGCTTGATGATTTAAAAGCAGCCCAAACTGCGCTTGATCCATCGGGCAAAGCCATTGCCGGCGATGTTATCTATGGCAACAATATTGCATTGTGGAAAAAGTTTGCCAACTCGTTGCGCCTGCGCATTGCCTTGCGCATTGCCGATAGAGAGCCTGCAAAAGCCAAACAGGTTTTGGCTGATATACAAACCGAGGGTGGCAGTTACATCAGCGCTAATACCGAAACCGCGCAATTTACCTATGTAGATTCGCCAAACCAAAACCCTATCAGCAATTTGTTTGACACCAGGGACGATTACCGCATCAGCAAAACTATTGTTGATAAACTTGTTGCGCTGAATGATCCGCGCCTCCTCGTGTACGCCAGCAAAACTAAGGATGCCACACCGCAAACTTACGTGGGCATACCCAACGGCCTGCTGGTTGGCGATGCCAGCAACCTGGGTTTTACCAAAACATCAAAACCGGGTACTTACTTTTTAGCGCCGCATGCCCCTGCCGTAATCATCAGCTATGCTGAAACCTTATTTGACCAGGCTGAAGCCGTAGCACGCGGTTTTATTGCCGGGGATGCTGCCGGGTTATACAAACAGGCGGTAACTGCATCATTAAAGCAATACAGCATTGCCGATGCGGATATTGCCACTTACACTGCCCTGCCAGCCGTGCAATACGATGCCACCAATTACAAAAAGTCAATTGGCGAGCAAAAATGGATAGCCCTATTTGGCCAGGGACTGGAAGGTTTTACCGAGTGGCGCAGGCTTGATTACCCGCAGCTGCAGCCTGCTGTAGCGGGTACGTTAAGCGGCAAACTGCCGGTAAGGTTTATTTATCCCGGAACAGAGCAATCGTTAAACGGTGCCAACTACAAGGCGGCGGTTGCCAGCCAGGGTGCAGACGTATTGACAACCAAATTATGGTTTGATGTAAATTAAAAATGATAAACGGCCATGTTTGGGGTTGATACCCGGCATGGCCGTTTTTAAAGCCGAAAGCAGAATGCTAAAAGCTTAAAGCTGGTTTGCTTCGGGTGATATTAATTGATAGGCGTTATGAAAAGGCGGAGTGGCCGAGTGGTTCAGGCGGGGGTCTGCAAAACCCTTTACGGTGGTTCGAATCCACCCTCACGCCTCCGGGTTTAATGTAAAATATGCTATGAAAAAGCTGGGTGTACTATTATTAACTGTTGTATTTTATTTTGCGGGATTAAAACTGGGCAACGCCCAGGCTACAGCCACAGGGCCGCGTGTACTGGTAGTTATGGCCCATCCCGATGATGAAAGCACTTTTTCGGTAACACTGTACAAAATTGCCAAAGAGCAACATGGCATTGTTGATTTGTTTGTAATAACAAACGGCGAAGCCGGCTACAAGTACGCTACCCTGGCCGAAAGCTATTACGGCATTGAACTAACCGACGAGAAAACCGGCCGCGCCAACCTGCCACGCATCCGAAAGCGCGAACTGGTAAACGCGGGCCATATTCTGGGCGCAAACAACTATTATTTTCTCGATCAAAAAGATGCCCACTATACCTTAAACGAAAAGGAACCGCTTGATACCAGCTGGAATGTTAATACCGTCAACAGCCGACTGCACCAGATTTTAATAAATAACCATTACGATTTTATATTTACCCTGTTGCCAGAGGCCGGTACCCACGGCGCCCATAAAGCCGCCGCGCTGGTTGCCTTAAATGCCATAACAGCATTGCCGGCAAATAACCGACCGGTTATTTTAGGTGCGTCTACGAGCAACAAGGCCGATACAGCAACCCATTTTACCGGCTACGGTAGTTATGCACAAACCAAATCGTTAACAGACACGGCGAACTTTAAGGTAGACCGCACAGCTTCCTTCAGCTACAAAAACAGGGTAAACTACAAAGTGATAGCCAACTGGGAAATTGCCGAACATAAATCGCAAGGTGTTACCCAAATGAGCATGAACGATGGCGATGTGGAAAATTTCTGGTATTTCGCGGTGAATGGCACGGCTGGTTTACAAAAAACAAAGGCTTTGTTCAGGGCGCTTAGTTATACCCCTTACGTGCCAAAAAGCTACCAGGATGCAAAGCCGTTGTACTCAAAATCTAAATAATCCGCGGCTATTTTACCGTATATGCAATTGCCTTGCTGTTGCGCCCGCCGTTAAACGGATCGGTACGTAACGAAAACACCAATTGATATTTGCCAGGTTTAGCTGGCGCTATTACGTTAAACTTAAAGTGGGCAGCCTGGCCGGGCTTAAGGCTGATGTTATAAAAGCTATCATCGGCCTTTTGACTGCTTAACACATCAGTATCAACAATAAAACTGGCTTCAAAAACAAGCTTGTGCAACTGACCTTTGTTGCTAAAACTAATGGGGACGCGGTAAGGGTTTTTAAATGTTAAATCAAAAATCTTCTGTTGCCCGGGTGATACTATCTCCTCTTTTTCGGATGCGTCAAACTCAATTTTTTGATAGGTGCGCACATCGTCTATCCAGCCGCCGTACCATGTACCGGCAGGTGTATTGATGGTATCCGTACTTAACCCCGCCTGTGGGTGCTCTAATACATAATACGCGCGTTTGTGCTGCAGGCTGTCTTCTATCGGCCAAAACTCGTACTGTGTACGGCGGTAATAGCGCGGGTCGTAATCAAATCCTTTTAGGGTATTGTTATAAAAATTATATTTCGATGGGTTTTGGAAGCCTTCGTTAAAAATTACATAGTTGTCGCCCGCCTTGTCATGTACCAGTTTTGCCCAATCTTCAAAATCGTAAAAAATCCTCAGCGCATGCATTTGTTTTAGTACGGGTAGGCCGGTTATAATCAGCAACCTTACAAAAACAATCAAAATGATGTTTATAATGGCCAAACGATTAAACCAGGCAAGCTTGCCCCCCTGTTGTGTAAAATGGATAAGCGCCAGCATACATAGCGGGACATAGGCAATTAGCGTCCAATGCAGCTGCACCTCGCCTTTAAATGATGTCAGGAAAAAAAACAGCAGTATGCCAATACTGTTTACCAGCAACACCCGTGTAAAAGCATCCTTAACACGCAGGGTAAAGCCTTTATAAAATAACAGCCAGCCAATTAAAGGGCCGGCCATAAGCAGTTGACCCAAGGGATAATTATAGGAAAAGGACAAATCATAAGGCTTATCTGCCCGCTCGGCCAAATGGTAGCTTATGGATGGAAACTGGTTATTAATCTGCCACAAAATATGAGGTATAAACAATACCAGCGCCAGTAGCACAATACCATAAAACGATGCCCGCTTAAACAATTTAGGGCTTGATATAACAGTGCAACCCAACAGCAATATGCCGTGATATTTGCTATACAGCAAACATGCGGCTATTACACCCAATATCAGCACCAGCTTCCAGCTGTCCTGTTCAAGGTACTGCTGTAAAAAAAACAGGAACAGTACAGTAAAAATAAGCAGCGGCGCATCGGGCGTGGTGATGAAACCATAAATATGAAACACAAAAATTCCGGATACCACCAGGATAAACGTAAGCGCATCAACCCGGTATTTTTTAAGCGTTAGCCAGATAAACCAAAGCGACAGGCTGCTGCTGAGAACCGTAAGTAGCCGAAGCCCGAATTGGTTATGTATAAGACCATATCCGGCGCGGATAAATACGGCCACCATGGGGGGATGGTCATAATAACCCCAGTCCATAAAACGCGAATAAAGCCAGTAGTAAGCTTCATCGGCATGCACCTCTAACGTGGCAGCCTGTAGGATGTTCAGCGCCGTCCACAGCAATAAAAAATAGATGATAAGCTTATTTTGCTTACTGGTGTCCTGTACATTAATGATGGCGGTATCCTGCATCAGCTTCTATTTTTTGTTTGATAGCGTAAAGGTATAATAAAACAGGTAAGCTGAAAAACACCTTCCATAACGGCGGCCTTGTACCTTGTAGATTAAAAGACAAAAAAGTTCAAAACCTCCTTAAATAAAAAAGGACTACCCAAATGGGCAGCCCTTTCAATTAACTATAGAACAAGATTTTATTTATGAGCGATATCTTCCTGAATTATGCGATAACCGCCGCCACCAAGATACCGGTAGTTTAAGTGATAAGTTTTAGCTGCAGGATCGTACGTGTTTGTTAAGCCCGGAACTGGTTCCAAAGCCTGAGTTGCACTTACGTTTCCGCTAACCGTTACTTTATTGGTTGCTTCATCAATGGTAAGGATCATAGAACCACCTATATCGGCAATTTCGGTACTAACCGCAGTAGGACCAGCAGTAGTCAACGTTTTATCACGATCAATTGCCCTGTCATTAGCATCATTAGGGTGATCGAAGTTACCGGTTGAGTGGTATGCGCCATCATACTTGTTTTTTATTGCAAAAAAAGCGTACAGTGTATCTTTACTTGCCGCATGAATACTCAAACTGCCGGCGCTTGTTATCTTGTATGCAAGCGCATATTTAATGCTCAAATCCCATTTACTACCATCAAGTTTTATTGTAAAGTACTTTTGAAAGTCGCCGGGGGCAAAATTGAATGACAATTTACCATCGGCCGCCGCAGTAACCCCGGCAGCATTTATGGTATACAATGAGGTAGGCAGCATTTGGTATTCTGTTCCGTTATCGTCGTTGTATTTGTCAATAGCTGCCGGCAACGGGGTTAAAACAATAGTTTGCGCCTTTTGCAACTCGGTATTATTTGCCGCATCTTTTTTCATAGCAAAAACATCAATAGTTTTTACTGTAGTAAAGGGGTCAAAAAACAGATTTTGTTCAAGTCCGTTTGGAAATCCGATGTATGATTTTCCTGCCGTTGAGTTCTCATTTGATAAGTCGCCCGCCGGCACCTTACGGCAGGCAGAAAACAATACCAAAACAGAGCAGGCAAGAAGAATATGATTTAAAAATTTATTCCTTTTCATGTCTTTTTTATTAATAGTTACAATTGATTAGTCTACATCCCACCATACGTGAGCGTCCTGGATATCGCCGCCTGTAAGCCTGGCAACCGCCGCGTTAACGTTCTTTTCATTGGAGCTATACTCGCTGGTAGGATATACAAAGCGACTTACAATCTTTTTAGAAGCATTAACAGCATCTGGTGCCGGATTTAGTGCAGGGTAGCCTTTGGGATTAGTAGTAGTGGCCGACTTTCTCCATATAGCCCATGCCTGGTGCCCATCAGGATAACTTGCAATCCACCTTTGGATAGTAATGTTAGCAATGGTTGGAGGTGCAGCTGCAATATAAGCAGCGGTTGGTGCCGCTAAACCCCATTGCCCGTTTGAAGCAGTGATGCCAGCCACGTAATCAGTTGCAACAACTTCGCCGGTCCATCCTAATGATGCCGCCTCTGCTCTGGCAAGGTAAACCTCACCCGCAGTAACAATAGTTACCGAACCGGTAGTTGTACGGAAATCGCCGCGCATTACACGCGCCCAGTTGGGGTTAGCTTCAATAAATGCCAGCACGTTGTTACGGGCCAAACCGTATGTAACACCGATATCAGATGATTCTGTATTGCCAATTGCTTCGCTTTTACCACCGTATACGCTAAGCCTGGTGTCATTAAGCCCCTTAAGTATGTCGGTCATTGTAGCAGATTCTGCAAAATCCTTACGGCCATCATACAAGGTATACCAAGGGCTTTTAATACCACCACCAGGGAAAGTTACCTTCATGTTCTGGCTGTTTGATTCAATAACCCCGGCAGCAATAGCTTCTTTAACGGCAGTTGCAGCGTAACCGCTTGCAGCAGGAACAACTTTTGACAGCTGAACAGCAGCTAACAGTTTAATAGAGTTTGCTGCACGTTTCCAAGAAGCAACATCACCACCATAAATTACATCACCTGCTAATGACGAGCCATCAAGCTCGGCCTGGGCAGATGTTAACGTGGCTATAATACCCTTATAAATAGTCTCCTGCGTATCATATTTCGGCTGGATAGAAGTTAAACCTTTTAAAGCGTCGCTGTATGGAACTTCGCCCCATGAATCTGTTACAACCCAGAATATATATTGCTGCAAAATTTTGGACACTGCAGATGATGCCTTGCTTTGGTTAAGGTTAATGATATTCTGCAAGTCATATAACGGGCCAGAGTAATAAGGTGTAAAATCATTCTGTGGCAAAGTATATAACGATGTACCAGAATACTGGGTTTCGGTAAAAAATTGCGCGTACTGGCCTCCTGCTATCGCAGGGGTACCTGTTGATGACAGGCCGGTAACACTTACCTGGGCATTGGTTAACAAACCAGCTACAATAGGCTGAGTTGTTGCGGTAGGGTTTTGGTTAACGTCACCAAAGTCTTTCAACTTATTACAGCCCGTACCTAACCAAACAAACGCGGCTGTTAGTGTATAAATATATCTCTTTTTCATTTTCTTTGAATCTAATTTGTGTTTGCTTAGAAAGTTACCTTAAGGTTAAAACCTATGCCCCTTGTGCCTGGTAACTGACCTGTTTCACCTTGTTGTGAGCTAATTTCAGACGGATCGTAATCTTTTGATTTAGCATAGATTAACAACAAATTGCGCCCGGTTATATCAAACCTTGCCGACTGGATAACTTTTCCTAAACCTAATTTAGCTACCGGTATTTTGTAACCGATTGAAACCTCGCGAAGTTTAACAAATGTTAAATCGTAGATATATGAATCGTAAGTTTTGTTGTTGGTTAAGCCCTGGAAATAGGTTTTAGCATCGATGTAGTTAGAAACAGATTTACCATCCGCGTCAACACCGCTAACTTTAACACCACCACCGTCTTCAACCGGATCGCGAACAGGAACTCCTTTATCATTAAGCGCAGCCGTTGCAGCAGTTAACCCGCTAAACTGTCCCCACCTGTTTGATAATGAAACAAATTTACCACCAATCTGGTAATCGATATTGGCATTAAGCACGAAGCTTTTAAATACAGTGAATGAGTTTTGGATACCACCGGTCCATTTTGGAAGCACGCTGCCAAAATATACGTTCGGATCATTAGCATACATACCGTTAGCAGCAATAATTGGAACGCCGGCTGCATTACGTTTTATACCGTTGCCATATATCTGGCCCCATTCTTTACCTTCCTGAAACACCATGTAAGGCATATCTGTTCCCCAAACCTGGTCGTTAGGGTTAGTATAGCGGGTTACACCATATTTCTTGCTAACCTCTATCACTTTGTTCTGAAGCTGGCGCGCACCATTAATGGTTACATCCCAGTTAAAGTTATTGATGCGTACAGGAGTACCGCTTAAGGTAAGCTCAATACCTTTTCTTTGAATTTTACCAAAGTTGGTTAATATGCTCGAAAAACCGCTGGCAGGGTTAACGGTAACCGAAGCAGGGAAATCAACATCGGTACCTGCGTAATAAGTGGCAGATAAACCTAACCTATCGTTAAGGAACCTTAAATCCAAACCAACCTCTGTTTGCTTAAATACAGCACCGTGTAAGGCAGGGTCAACGCTTTGGTCTGGAGTATTCATTAATATGTTTGTACCAAATTTGTATTGGTTAACACCGTAAACGGTGTTATTTCTGTATCCGCCGTAGTTATCGTTAGCAGTTGCAAGCGCCTGTGGGGTTTCACCATAGGATACCCTTACCTTACCAAAGCTTAACCAGTTATTAAATTGTGGCAATAGCTCGCTGAAAACAAATGATCCACCAAATGATTTAGCTAATACGCTGTTATCTTTAGGGAATAATGAGGAGTACCAATCGTTACGTACAGTTCCATCTATAAACAAAAAGTTTTTGTAGCCTAATGTAGCCTTTGCAAATAACGCCCTGTATTGCTCATTTGTACGGGTGTTAAATACCGATGGCGCACTAACCGAGTTGGTTATATTATAAAGATCAGGGATACTTAAACCATCAACAGTGTTACCACCATTATCTTTGTAACTCCTGTTATAAATATCGCTACCAGCATTTACATCAATTTTAAAATCGGCAATCTGCTTGTTGTAGTTTGCCAGTAACTCGTAGTTTTCACGGTTCTCGTAAACATTGTAAGTACGGTAGTAATTTTTTACACCTGTTTGCGATCCGCTTTTTTGAAGGATAGCAGGAATGAATTCTTCTTGCCATTCGCTTCTTGAATTTTTACGGTAAGTTGCCTTAATATTAAAATCCTTGTTAAGCTTGTACTGCAAATATACGTTACCATAAAAACGGTCGCGCTGATTATCCTTGGTATTAAGCTCGGCTATTTTGTACATGTTATACCAGTAGTTACCAGCATAAAAATAACCCGGATTATCAGTTGTATATGAAGTTGGGTTCTGGTGGTTCCAGCTTACCAACGTACCATCAGGGCTTGTTAAATCCTTCAATTCCTTTATGATGCCCATATCAAGGTCACGGTGCATCCATTGGTTAAAGTTACCTGTAGAAGCATTGGCATAACCATCGCTTATGTTACCATGTACTTTTTGGCTAACAAAGTTAACATTGGCTCCAACAGTAAAGTGTGTACCTAAATCGTAGTTAACATTTAAGTTGAATACGTTTTTCATCAGGGCGGTATACGGAACTATACCATTTACATGCTGGTTGTTGTACGACATCCTGATGTTATAATCATCAGCCGATTTTGTGAAGGCAATGCCGTTGTTAAGGGTAGTACCTGTTTCAAAGAAATCGCGAGCGTTGTTTGGCTGAGCAACAAGCTTTGCTGTTTTAAACGAGTATTTGGTTCCCGGAGCCCATGCATACCATGGAATATACTCCTGGCCTACCATTTTAGGACCCCAGCTGCTATCATCTGTATAATCCGGGTAATATTTGCCATCCAAAGCTTTCCATCCTTCAGGATCGCCTGCTTTGTAATGATATTGCATTAAATCTGCAGACGCACCGCCGGCATAAGTATTTTGGTAGTTAGGCAATATGTAAACTTTATCAAAGTTTACGCCGGCATTTAACTCAATGCCAACACCTTTAACTTTACCACCTCTTTTAGTAGTAATAACGATAGCACCATTTGCACCGGCAGAACCAAACTGCGCTGATGCAGCGGGGCCTTGCAATACGGTGATGTTTTCAACATCGTCGGGGTTAAGGTCATCGGAGTTTGGCAAAATAGTACCGTCAACAACATACAGGGCACCTGAACTGTTGCCAAAACCGGTAGCACCGCGAAGCCTTACCTGTGTGTTACGGCCCAAAGCACCTACCGACTGACTACGTACCTGCAAACCTGCAACCTTGCCCGCTAACGCATTGTTAACGTTTGGCTGACGGATAGTGTTTAACGCATCAGACTTAACAACCTGCGCCGCGTAGGAGATAGCGCGTGAAGTTTGCTTGGTATTGAATGCGCCCGTTACCACAACCTCGCCCAGTTGGTTACTTACCGACGTAAGCACTACAGCCATTGGATCTGCACTGGCCGGCTTTTCAACCGGTGTGTAACCAACAAACCTGAAAACAAGGGTAGCATTTGCCGGAGCGCTTAATGAGAATTTACCGGCGGCATTAGTTTGGGTACCTGAGGTTGTACCCTTTACAATTACTGTTACCCCCGGGATGGGCAGGCCATCATCTTTGGCGGTAACCGTACCGGTAACAGTACGGTTTTGTGCTTGCGCCTGCGTTAAGCATAACAACAGGACGCAAAAACTTGTGAATAAAAGTTTTTTCATCGTATAAAAATCAGTTAAGTTAATTTTCTAAATTATGATTTTCGCATCAATGCGCAAACAATAAAATAAAATTTTTAACGTTGCCGACTTTTTATTAAAAATAAAGAAAAAACAGTGCTTTTTTATATCAAAAAATGCAAAACTTTTTAAAAAATGAAAAATTCATAAAAAATTCATCTTAATTGACGATTAAAGATCAAGTATTACCTCATTTTAGGGCAAATATGATCTTTTTTATCTTAAAAAGCCTTAAAACCGCGAATTTTTGGTCAAAAACTGGATAAATAAGGGCCTAAATAGTCAGCTACCTCCAAACTTTCTCCGGTCATTTAAGCTTTAGTTAAGCAAAACACAAATTGTAACCGATATAACTATTCATGTTTTACGCCCATATTCTTCGCGTAAATCGTTTTACCTCGATGTTTTTTTATCAAAACCGCAAATAATCACTTGTTAGGTGCGGTTAATTTTAATATATTCCTTTAATATGTTTCGCATCAGTTCAATCACTATTGCCTTATAGATTAACAATAATGAGGCATATATCAATCAAAAGCCTGGCCTAAAACACAAAAAAAGCCCCCTTTTGCAAGGAGGCTCATATAAAATAAGTTTATGATGGGCTTGCTTATCCGGCCAGTGCTGCCGCGCCGCTTACAATTTCGGTAAGCTCGGTAGTAATAGCTGCCTGGCGGGCCTGGTTGTATGAAAGTTTCAAGGCTTTCAGCAGTTCACCGGCGTTTTCGGTTGCTTTATCCATAGCTGTCATACGTGCGCCGTGCTCAGATGCGTTTGAATCTAACACTGCACGGTACAACTGAATTTTGATATTTTTAGGAATCAGCTGCTCCACAATTTCGCGTTGGCTTGGCTCCAAAATGTAATCAACATTCGCGGTTTTTACAGCTTCTTTTTTCTCAGGTTTCGGAACAGGTAATAACTGCTCGGCAATTAAAAACTGCACAGCAGCATTACGGAAATGGTTGTACACCAACTCCACCCTATCGTACTTGCCATTCACAAATGCCTCCATAATACTTTCAGTAATTCTGGAAGCATTTTCGAAGTTGAGGTCAAGGTACAAGTCGTTATTGTTACCAATTACGTTGTACTTGCGCCTTTCATAAAACTCCTGGCTTTTTTTACCAATCGCTACTATTGAAACGTTACCGGCTGCCAATTGCTTGCTGTATTTCTCGGCAATCAGGTTATTGGCCGTTTTAATAACGTTGGCGTTAAAAGCACCTGCCAAACCGCGGTTTGATGATACCACAACCACCAATACACGTACCGGCTCACGCTCCTGTAAGTATGGTGATGCGCCATCCTCCAAACTTTCAGATAAGTTTGCCAAAAGGTCTTTCAGCTTATTGGCGTATGGGCGCAATTGAACAATAGCGTTTGTAGCGCGTTTCAGCTTAGCCGCCGAAACCATTTTCATGGCCTTGGTAATTTGCTGTGTTGACGATACAGACTTTATCCTGTTTCTTACTTCTTTTAAATTAGCCATCTTTTTTGAGTATCAAGTAGTTAGTATCAAGTATCAAGACTTGTATAAGCTACCCTACCAATGCTATATTTTTTTGAATGCAAGTAGTTAGTTCTGAATATCTGAAGCAAAAAATACTTGATACTTGATACTAACTACTTGCTACTAAATTAATACTTTCCTGCCAGTTCTTTAGCTACTGTTTCCAGTACTCCCGTTAGCTGATCGTCGAATTTACCTGCTTTAAGGGCAGCTAATACTTCTGGGTGACGCTCTTCTAACTGGCTGGTGTATTCTGCTTCAAACTTCCTGATATCTTTTACAGGTACACTACGCATCAGGTTTTTAGTACCTAAGTAAATGATAGCTACTTGTTTTTCAACAGATACTGGTGAATACTGGCCTTGCTTCAATACTTCTACGTTACGCACACCTTTGTCAAGCACGCTTTTGGTAGATGCATCAAGATCCGATCCGAATTTAGAGAAAGCCTCTAACTCGCGGTATTGGGCTTGATCAAGTTTCAAAGTACCGGCAACTTTCTTCATCGATTTGATTTGCGCGTTACCACCCACACGAGATACCGAGATACCTACGTTAATAGCCGGACGAACACCCGCGTTGAATAAGTTAGACTCTAAGAAGATCTGACCATCAGTAATCGAAATTACGTTGGTTGGGATGTATGCAGATACGTCACCAGCTTGTGTTTCGATAATAGGCAACGCGGTTAGCGAACCACCACCTTTTACGATACCACGGATTGACTCCGGCAGGTCGTTCATTTGCTGCGCGATAGAATCATTGGAGTTGATTTTAGCGGCACGCTCTAATAAACGGCTATGCAGGTAAAATACGTCACCAGGGTAAGCCTCACGGCCCGGTGGACGACGTAATAACAACGATACCTCGCGGTATGCAACAGCTTGTTTTGATAAATCATCATAGATGATCAATGCAGGGCGACCTGTATCGCGGAAGTACTCACCAATGGCAGCACCGGCGAAAGGAGCAAAGAACTGCATGGTAGCAGAGTCAGAAGCATTTGCCGCAACTACTATAGAGAACGGCATAGCACCGTTTTCTTCCAGCGTGCGCACAATGTTTGCCACTGTTGACGCTTTTTGACCACAGGCTACATATATACAGATAACCGGTTTACCGGCATCATAAAATTCTTTTTGGTTAATAATGGTATCGATACAAACCGCAGTTTTACCAGTTTGGCGGTCACCAATAACCAACTCACGCTGGCCACGGCCGATAGGGATCATCGCGTCGATAGCTTTGATACCAGTTTGTAACGGCTCGGTAACCGGCTGACGGTAGATAACACCTGGCGCTTTACGCTCCAAAGGCATTTCGTAAGTAGTACCGGTGATTGGTCCTTTACCATCAATCGGGGTACCTAAAGTATCCACAACGCGGCCAAGCATGCCTTCGCCTACGTTAATTGATGCAATACGATTGGTACGTTTAACGGTATCACCTTCTTTAATATCGTCAGATTTACCTAACAATACCACACCCACGTTATCTTCTTCAAGGTTAAGTACAATACCTTGTAAACCTGTTCCAAATTCAACAAGCTCACCTGATTGTACTTTTGTTAATCCATAAACGCGTGCAATACCGTCACCCACCTGGAGTACAGTACCCACTTCTTCTAATTCAGATTCTGACTTGAAGCCTGCCAATTGCTGACGCAAAATTGCCGATACTTCGTCTGGTCTTACCTCTACCATTGTTTAAATTTATTTAGAGTTTTGTTTTTATTATTATTGAATTACCTTCTCGGCAAATTCTTTTTTCAATTTTTTCAAGCTTGCAGCAATGCTGGTATCAACCTGCCTGTCGCCAACGGTTAGTACAAAACCGCCAATTAATGATGCATCAACCTTAGCTTCCAGTTCAACGGTTCCGCCAACTGCCTTTTGCACTTCAGCGGTAAGCACGGCTTTATTAGCTGCCGATAACTCGGTAGCCGATGTAACTTTAGCTTTTGTTATGTGCTTTTTAATGTTAAACTGGTTTATATACTCGTGGGCAGTTGTATATAAAACCTCGCCACGGCCTTTATCAACCATCAGTTTAAAAAACGCAATGGTAACCTTATTTACTTTACCTAAAAATACGGCATCAAGTATCTTGGTTTTTTTGCTGTGGGCGATGATGGGGTTGCTCAAAACAGCTTTAAGCTCCGGGCTTGCCTTTAAGGTATGGATAAAAAGATCCATATCAGCCTTAATCACGTCAACACTGTTTTGTTCCTGTGCAAGATCAATAAGGGATTTAGCGTACCTGGTTCCTACCGTTAATTCTGACATATTCTTTTTATTTGGGGTTTCGGATTTTCGATTTCGGATTTATCACCCGGGCCTCCAATTCAAAATTCCCTATTAAATAACAATTCTAAAATTGCGATTTCAAAATCCGAAATCCCAATTCCGAAATCCGAAATTACAATTTCACTTCTTTTAATAACTGGCTTACAAGCTCGTCTTGTTTTTGCTGATCTTCAAATTGCTTACGCAATACTTTCTCGGCAATTTGCAGCGATAAGGTAGCTACCTGGTTTTTAACATCAGCCATCGCGATAGCTTTCTGATTGTTAATTTCAACACGGGCAAGTTCAATCATACGTGCCCCTTCTTTGTGTGCTATTTCTTTAGCATCAACAATCATCTGGTCTTTAACCTTGCGGGCATCAGAAAGGATCTGATCGCGCTCGGCACGGGCTTGTTTTAATAACGATTCATTCTCGTTAGTTAAACGGGACATTTCTTCTTTGGCAGCTTCGGCTTTCTGAAGAGAGTCTTCAATAAAACGTTCACGATCACTTAATGCGCCCAAGATTGGTTTCCAGGCAAATTTTCCTAATATAAACAACAGTACCGCAAATGATATCGTTGTCCAGAAAACTAAGCCTAATGCGGGAGTAACTAAATCCATAATTCTGTATAGCTATTACTTGTATATTATTCTTTTAACGGGATTAAAACAAGCCCGGAGCCAATCGCCCCGGGTTGTTTTTTTCTTTTTTGCCTAAAACTAATTAGAGCAAAGCTACTACCACGGCAAACAAAGCAACACCTTCAACAAGGGCTGCAGCGATGATCATGTTAGTTTGAATTTTTGAGGCAGCTTCTGGCTGACGGGCAATACCTTCAACGGCTTTACCACCGATTTGTCCGATACCGATACCTGCRCCAATTACAGCTAAACCTGCGCCAATTGCACCAAGTTTTTGAAGACTAACAACACCTGTTGCAGCAGCTTGAGCAATTGTTCCAATCATTCCACTCATTGTTTGATAATTTAAAACGTGTATATATAATTATAATTAATTCAGATTAATGGTGATGCTCTTCAACAGCCATACCTATAAACAGGGATGTAAGCATCGTAAAAATGAACGCCTGTAAAAATGCCACAAGCAATTCTATCATATCCATAAAAACCACAAACGGAACAGAAACTGTCGACATCCATGCGGTTTTAAAGATAAAGATCAATGATATTAAACTCAAAACAATAATGTGGCCTGCTGTAATGTTTGCAAACAAACGTATCATTAACGCAAAAGGCTTTGAAATGATACCAATAAGCTCAACCGGAACCATGATAGGATATAACCAAAAAGGGATATCAGGAGTAAAAATGTGTTTCCAGTAGTATTTGTTACCGCTAAAGTTAATAACTATCAGCACAATTACTGATAAAACCATGGTTACCGCAATATTACCCGTTAAGTTAAAGCCTCCCGGAAAAAACGGGACTAAGCCCAACAGGTTATTGATTAAAATAAAGAAGAATATAGTAAGCAATAAAGGCATGTACCTTCCGTGTTTAATACCTATGTTAGGAATAGCCACATCATCGCGTACAAAAAGAATAACCGGCTCCAACAATGCCTGGATGCCTTTAGGCGCTTTACCAACATTTTTCTTATAACCCGAAGTAACAGCGAAGAAAACGATTAACAAAATAATCATCCCCATCCACATACTGGCTACGTTACGGGTAATTGAAAAATCGTAAACCTTGGCAGCTTTATCCACCTCACCAGCTTCGTTTACCGCAACAATTTTATTGCCTTCGAGCTTGTAGCTGTAGTGCGTGCCTTTATAAACCGGGCCTTCTTCTTTACCTTCTTCTTTTAATAAAGAACCAGACAAGAAAATTTCCAATCCTTTATCAGTATACAATATCACCGGCAGCGAAATAAAGTGCTCGTGCATCAACGGAATTGTTACTGGCCAGAAGTGTGAATCGCCGATATGTTCAAATACTACCTCTTTCGGATCAAAAGGTTTTGACTCTTCTTTTTTGACATTTTCTTGCGAGAATGAAAGTGTAGGCATTACACCTAACAACAAAAAAAGCGCGGAAATCAGGAATGTTTTAAATATTTTTGAGTTCAAAATCGAGCTGTTATACATCTAAATGAAGTTTTCTACCTTATTTTTTGGTTGCGCAAGTTACGTAACAAACCATAAATTTCAAAGGCCATATTTAGAAAATATACGTAAAAAAAATCGCCGGCAAAAACGTACCTGTTCACAGCGTTTTTCTTCAAAAAAAAGAGCACAAAAAACAAGCAGGCCAATATCTTAACCGTTGTAGCCGCTAAAAAGGCTTGTGCATACATTTCTTTGTTAATTTGACCTACAAATACAATGGCCATTACGGTAAAAAAGGTAAGGCCACCGACGAAAAAAAACAGCAGCCAAAACTTTTCTATAAGTAAACCGGCAAAGCCGCCGTAGCCCGAAAGCAGTGGAGGTAACGATATAATAACAATAAATACAAGAAAAGATAATGCGGTAGGAAGTAGTTTCAACTTTTTACAGATTTGATAACAATGTACAACGAAATAAACACACCAACAAGCGATAAAGCGGCCGTGGCCCATTTGGTTTGATGGTTACCGGCCTGGTCTATTTTATAACCGGCAAAGGCAAACACCCCAATAACGGCTATCATTTGGAAAGCCACGCCGCTAAATTTAGCATAGCTGTTTACTTCTTTACCAGCGTTATCCTTATCGTCATCTTTTTCATTTTGGGCCATGCGCAAATTTATTAAACCTATTGTATAATCTTTAGTATTTTAGCAATGCTTTTATAACCAGATCATATTTTGAGGCGAGTGAGCATATTTTCCCTATCTAAAACACGTAAATTATTGTTGCCCGGGCTATTATTCATCATAGCAGGCTGCTCGCTCGAAAAGGAAAGCGGTTTTAACCGCCAGATGCAAAACCTTACGGCGCATTACAATATTCTGTTTAATGCAAATGAATTGCTGCGCCTTAAGCAGGAAAGCTATGCCGCCGGTTTTGTTGACTCCTATAACGAGCTGCTAAATGTTTACCCCGATACGGTAAGCCAAAGCAGCACACCCGATAAAGACCTGGAACTGGCTTTTAGCAAAGCCAATAAAATCATCAACATTAAAGAGCAAAGCCATTATTTGGGCGATGCCTACCTGGTTATGGGCAAAGCCCGTTTCCTGGAAGGCAGTTATTTTGATGCGATAGAATATTTTAATTATGTAATTGCATCGTACGGCAAGCAGGCTAATCTTAAGCAGGAAGCATTGATATGGAAGAGCCGGGCACTATTGTATCTCAATAATCCATCAGAAGCTAAAGTGGCGATAGATACCGCCATCAAAAACATCAACCCTAAAAAAAGTATTCCGGCAGGCATTTATGCCACACAGCTGCAATACAATATTAATACCGAAGATTACCCCGCCGCCGAGGAAAGTGCCAAAACAGCCCTGAAACTTTGCCACGATGGCGAACTGAAGCTCCGTTGGACATTCATTTTGGCCCAGTTGCAGGAGCTTAATCAAAAACCCGATGCTGCCATAGTTAATTACGCCGGCATCGCCAAAAGCAATTCGTCGTTTGAGATGGCCTTTAACGCCAACCTGAACCGCATCCGCCTGCAAGACCAGGAAAACGGCATCAAACAAAATAAGGTTGAACGCCTGCGCAAGCTCCTTAAAAATCAAAACAACAAAGAGTTTACCGATCAGATTTATTACCAGGTAGCACAACAACTTTACGCCACCGGCGATATTGACGGCGCTATAAAAAACTATAAACTATCGGTACGCAACAGCGTTAAAAACCAAAATCAGAAAGGCCTCTCGTACCTGCGTATTGCCGATATCGATTTTAAGAACAAAGCCGATTATGCAGGCGCCAAATTATATTACGATAGTACGCTTACCTACCTGGCGCCAACCTATCCGGGGTACCAGATCATTCGCAAAAAGGCCAATAACCTGCAAATACTAACGGGCCTGCTGCAAACCATCAGCCGCGAAGATACCCTGCAAATGCTTGCCTCACTTGACGAGCAAACACGGGCCGCCCGCATTGATGCCATGGTTAACCGGAAAATATTACAGGATAAAGCGGCAACTGTTACAGCGGCAAGTAACAATGGACAGTTTGAAAATAGCCGAAGCGGCAATAATCTCAATAACCAACAGGCCAATAAAAGCGGCAGCAGCACATTTTATTTTTATAACTCCACCGCAATAAGCCTTGGCGTAAACGACTTTAAAAGACAATGGGGCAACCGCAAACTGGAAGATAACTGGCGCCGCAGTAAACGATCGACCGCCAACTTGGTAGCCAATGGCACCAACGCACCGGCGGCCGATGATCCTTTTGCCCCCACCACACAGGATGCAACTACACAGACCAATGGCGATGCAGGCAGCTACCGGCAGGATTTGATTAAAAACCTGCCCCTGACCCCCGATTTACTTAACCGTTCAAACCTGCGGGTTTATAACGCCTACATGGATATGGCCAATTTTTACCGCGATTTGTTAGGTGATAAAAAAGAAGCGATTGTAACATATGAAGCTATACTAACGCGCTTCCCCAAAAGCACCGATAAAGCGGCCTTATATTATAACCTGTACCGCCTTTATGCCGATATAGATGCAAGCAAATCCGAAGCTTACAAGAACATGATCCTGAAAGAATTCGGACAAAGTGTTTTTGCCAAGATCATCCTCGACCCTGAGTACAGCAAGCACCTTGACGATGCCAATGCAGAATTCACGATTTTATATAACGGCGTTTATGATTTGTACGCACAAAGAAAATACACCGAAGTAATTACCCGCGCAAATGATTTGCTGGCCAAATATCCCGACAACCGCTTTGCAGCCCAGCTATTTTATTTACGCGCCATAGCTGCCGGCCACCAGGAAAAGCTTGCACCATTCATGACCGATTTGCAGCAGATAGTAGCCAAATACCCGGATGATAAACTGGTAACTCCTTTAGCTGCCCAGCATTTAACTTACATCGACTCGAACCGGGTGGAGATGGAAACCCGTACAGTGGTATTAACCGGCAACGATGTTAATGATATACCTTTTACACCACCGGTGGCATATCAAAAACAAACAGAATACCGCCCGGAGTATCATCCATCCGCAGCGGTTGCGTTAATACCCGAGGTGCGAAAACCTGTGCCGCCTCCCGCGGTAACCGTGGCAAAACCAGCTCCGCCTGTCGAAAAGCCTAAATCCAGCCCTCCGGTGAAACCGGCGGTTAGCACTGTAGTTACATCCCGTAAAGATTCTGTAAAAACATCGGTTAGCGCCGTAATCGTGCCCCACAAGGATTCTGTAAAAACAGTGGTTCAGCTACCTTCGCAACCAAATAATGCCAACGCCGCGCCAAGCGTTGACTCAGTTAGGAAATTACTTGATCAATTTGCCGCAGCCAAACAGGCACAACAAACACAAACACCGGCAAGCGCTACACCTGTAATAGCCGCTACGCCTGTAAACTATATATTTAGCTTGCGCGATAGCAGCAATTATTATTTTGTTGTAAATGTAGGCACCGGTACAACTAACCTGGCATCGTCGCGTTTTGGTATAGGGCAATTCAATCGCAGCAGGTTTTCGGGTAGTACCATCAAACACGATTTGAAGCCCCTGGGCGACGATAATCAGCTTATATACGTGGGCCGCTTTTATAGCCTCGAGGATGTTAAAAAGTATGCCCGCTCTATTATCCCGGTAATGCCCGATATTATGAAGGTGCCAAAGGATAAATACAGTTTTTTTATCATTACCAGGGAAAATCTGGATAAATTAGCCGACAAAAAAACATTAGATAGCTATATTGATTACTATCAAAGATATTATTGAAAAAAATGAAAATCTACAATAAAAAACCAGCCCTTAGTCCGCAGGAAATACGACACTACAACTGGTATATATGGCGCGCCGTAATAGCCCTTTTTGCTTTTGTGGGGTTGATGATAACGCTTACTGTTTTTGATGTATTTGGGCAGCTTCCTCCGTTTTACCGTTTGGAAAACCCGAAAAGCTACCTCGCATCAGAAGTAATATCATCTGACAAGCAGGTTTTAGGTACGTATTATGTTCAGAACCGGTCAAACGTTACCTATAAAGAGCTGTCACCTAACGTTATTAATGCTTTAGTTGCTACCGAAGACAAACGCTTTTACGACCATTCGGGGATTGATTTCGGGCGCAGCTTTACTATATTCCTGCACCTGCTTATCGGCCAAAAACAGGGCGGCAGTACTATAACCCAACAACTTGCAAAAAATTTATTTACCGAAAAATCAAACAACCCATTTGTACGGATAACCCAAAAACTGCAGGAATGGATAACAGCCGTTAAATTAGAGCGCCATTATACTAAAGAAGAAATACTAACCATGTACTTAAACACCGTTGATTTTGGTGCTTACAATACATACGGTATAAAATCGGCCGCGCGCACCTATTTTAATACCACTCCAGATAAATTGACGCCGGATCAGGCTGCCTTATTAATCGGGATGGTTAATGGCCCTGGCATTTACTCTCCTATCCGGCATCCAAAAAATGCTATAAATCGCCGCAACCTTGTACTTAACCGTATGCAGGAGCAAGGCTTTTTAAGCGATGGCCAGGTTGCCGAGTTTAAACAAAAACCACTTGGATTAGATTTTCACCAGAATAACCATTTTGATGGCCCGGCGCCTTACTTCAGATCGGTGTTAAAAAAAGAGATTCAAAAGATTTTTAAAGAGCAAAGCATCAATCGCCCCGATGGTACACCTTATGATCTTGATCTGGATGGACTAAAAATTTACACCACTATTGATGCCACCATGCAGCAATATGCCGAAGAGGCACAGCAGGAGTACATGAAGAACCTGCAAGCACAATTTAATGACCACTGGCGCGGGCAAAACCTGGCCAAAAGCATCCACAATTTTAAATTCCTGATAAACCAGGGGATGCTAAAAAGCGACAGGTACAAACAGCTTAAAATGCAGGGCATGAGCGATGAGGATATCAAAACCAATTTTGATACCAAAGATACCCTGAACCTGTTTACCTGGCATGGCAATATTGATACCGTAATGCGGCCAACCGACTCTATTATATACTGTAAAATGCTTTTGCGCAATGCCCTCATGAGCATGGATCCTACAACCGGCTATGTTAAAGCCTGGGTAGGCGGCACCAACTTTGAACATTTTAAGTACGACCAGGTTAAAAATGGCACCCGACAGGTAGGTTCAACAGCCAAACCCTTTACTTACGCGGTGGCCATTGATAACGGTTACTCGCCATGTTTAAAAATAAACAACGTACCCGATACCATCCGCGGTTATGGCGATCCGTGGTGCCCCCGCTCGTCTCCGTCAGAAACCTTGCCGGGTTTTATAACCCTGCGTCAGGCCCTCGCCCACTCGCAAAACTGGGTAACCGCCCACGTAATGAGTGAAGTGAAGCCCGAGCCTGTTGTAGAACTGATTAAAAAAATGGGGATAACCAGCGCCGTACCCGCCTACCCATCTATATGCCTGGGTACATTTGATGCATCGGTATTTGAAATGACGGCAGCATACTCGGTATTTGCCAACCACGGTTTATGGACCGAGCCCACTTATATATTACGTATTGAAGATAAAAACGGCAACGTACTATATAGCCATACCCCAAAAGTGGTGCAGGCCATGAACCCGCAAACGGCCTATGTAATGACCTATATGTTAAAAGGCGTTATTGAGGATGGAACAGGGTCAAGGCTGGCTTATAAATACGGGCTGCGTAACCCTATCGGCGGCAAAACCGGTACCACCAACGGCAACTCCGATGGCTGGTTTATTGGCATAACCCCACAGCTGGTAACCGGCCTGTGGACTGGTTGCGAAGACCGGGACATCGCCTTTCAATCAACCCGACTGGGCGAGGGAGCAAATAGCGCGTTACCAATATTTGCGATATACATGAAAAAGGTATATGCCAACGCTGCTCTCGGCATCAAAAAAACTGTTGATTTTGACGCACCCAAAACAGGTGTAAGCATTGTATTAGATTGTGGGCAGTATACCCAACAGCAACAGGGGACAAATGAGGTGGATAAAAAATTAGATTTTTAAAATTATTCATTCGTTCACTGGTTCATTAGTTCATTGGTGAAAAGTTCAATAGATTTGCCGATTGATTAAGTAGCTCAATATCGGTCATTGTAATCTTGAAGACTTGGATGTAGATAAGTTAGCAAAAAAGTTGCGACAAAATCGGAAGGATTATAAAGCATATTCAAAGTTTATTGATAAAACTACTGCTCAGAAAACAGATCAATAGACAGGAAACAAGTTAAATCATTTGCAGTTGTTCAGGTCTCAAAGCAGACCAATGAACTAATGAACCAGTGAACCAATGAACCAAATGGAGAAATTCGATTACCGGGAAGCATTAAAAAACATCCCCCATAAACCGGGAGTTTACCAATATTGGGACGAGGAGAAGGAACTGATATACATCGGTAAAGCTAAAGACCTGCGTAACCGCGTTGGGTCTTATTTCAATAAAGACATTAACATTAATGCCAAAACACGGGTTTTGGTATCAAAAATCCGCAATATAACTTTTACCATTGTTGATACCGAGGTGGATGCCTGGTTGCTTGAAAACAGCATGATCAAAAAGCACCAGCCCAGGTATAATGTACTGCTTAAAGATGATAAAACTTATCCGTGGGTAATTATCAAAAACGAAAACTTCCCCCGCATCTTCTGGACAAGGCGTATTGTTAAAGACGGGTCAAAATACTTAGGTCCGTATGCATCCATAAGCATGATGCACAACATTTTGGGACTCATAAAGGAAACTTACCCCCTGCGCACCTGCAACCTGGCGCTAACCCGCGAAAATATTGATAAGGGTAAATTCAAGGTTTGCCTGGAGTACCAGTTGGGCAACTGCAAAGGGCCCTGCCAAAACTATCAAACGGAAGACGATTACGACAACAGCATAGCCGACATCACCGATATCCTGAATGGTAAAATAGGCGCTATACTACGCCGCCTTAAAGGCGAGATGGAAACAGCTGTAGCCGAATACAACTACGAGCTTGCCCATCGCCTGAAACGTAAGTTTGATTTGCTGGAGAATTACCAAAGCAAATCAACCATCGTCAACTCGTCCATCACCGATGTGGATGTGTTTAATATAGCATCAGAAGAGAAGCTGGCCTTTGTAAACTACTTAAAGGTGATGAATGGCACAATTATCCAAACACAAACCATCGAGCTTAAGAAACGCCTCGACGAAAGCGACGAGGAGTTACTTACTTTAGCCATTATTGAATTCAGGAGCAGGTATAACAGCACATCAAAAGAAGTGATTGTGCCGTTTGATATTGATGTGGAAGACCATCCCGGCATTAAATTCACAGTACCAAAACTGGGCGAAAAACGTAAGCTGCTGGATTTGTCGCAAAAGAACGTGCAGTACTTCAAAAAGGAAAAAATTGACCAGTACGAAAAGCTGAATCCGGAAATCCGCACCGAGCGTTTACTAACGCAGATGATGAAGGATTTACGGATGAACCAACTGCCCCGCCATATTGAATGCTTTGATAACTCCAACTTCCAGGGCAAATATCCTGTTTCGGCAATTGTGGTTTTCAGGGACGGTAAGCCATTTAAAAAGGATTACCGCCATTTTCACGTAAAAACGGTAGAAGGTCCGAATGATTTTGCGACAATGGAAGAGGCCGTACACCGACGCTACCGCCGCATGCTTGACGAAGGCACCGAACTGCCGCAACTGATCATTATAGACGGTGGCAAGGGGCAACTATCAAGCGCGATGCATAGTTTAAAACTATTGGGGATAGACAAACAAGTAACCGTGATAGGCATAGCCAAACGCCTGGAAGAATTATATTACCCGAATGACCAGTACCCCATGTACCTGGATAAAAAGTCAGAGACGCTTAAGGTGATCCAGCACCTGCGGGATGAGGCACACCGCTTTGGTATAACCTTCCACCGTAAAATACGCGACAAAGGCACGCTGGCTACCGAACTGGAACTGATAGAAGGCATAGGCAAAACCACTGCCGAAAAACTGTTAAAATACTTTAAATCGGTAAAAAAGATCCGCGAAGCCAATGAGGAACTACTATTGGAAGTTGTTAATTTAAAACAGGCTAAGGCGATTTTGGGATACTTTGATCAAAGTCAAAATTAAGTTATTGATTGGTGCTATCAAATATCCGCCATTGCAAGGCGCGAAGCAATCCCCCTACATGCTAAGTCTCAAATAGTTCGGGATTGCTTCGTACCTCGCAGTGACGGTAGTTTTGGACAATGATTTTATATAAAACGCAAAAAGTCAAAACCATACCAGTTTTGACTTTTTACTTTTGAATTTTAACTTAACAATTAATACTGCCAAAGGTTAAGTTCCCAATCCATCAAACTCTTCTTGATCCTTTCCGATTCGTATAGCTTATCTATCCCTTGTGCGTAATCCTTAACGCTTTCGTCCTTATCGTTACTTTGTTTAACAACATAACTGGCAAAAATCCGCTTCATGAAAACATCGTCGAAACTCAAGCCTGTTGCATCGCTGGCGCGGCTAACCACTTCTTTGGTAGCCAATACCTGGCGTGCTTCGGGAAAATATATCCAAAATGCCGGTTGATATCCAACAAGGTCGGCAGATACGCCGGGAGCAGATTTTGGTTTTATTAGTGGAGCAATACCTATAATGCGGGGCTCAAATATTGAGCGTTGCCTGTCAAATACCCAATCCTCTTTAATCCTGAATTTAACAACACTATCCGGAATAAACTCATTAGCTACTTTCTTTGATGAAACAATGTTGCCATCCTTGTCTGGTATACTAACAACGCTGCTATCGCCACCGGCAAGCCTTGCGCGTGCTGCGCCTGGCGGCAACGGTGTGGAGAAACCATCGCCATTCACATCATCTTTTTTGCCTTGGGTAGCATCATACGCGGTTAATTCGCCTGCAGTAATAGCATCCAGCAAAACGTCAATTAAACGGCGTTTTGGCGAAGCAAGGTAGGTATTCATTTTATCGCGCACGTCAATCTCGCGCCACACCCTTTTGGCAAATGCCACATCGCTTTCGCGCAAGTTGGGGTACGGGGTTACTTTGGCATTTAAAATGTTGTTCTTTTTATAGTAGCCATCAAGCGGCCTTTCAAAAGGCTTCATCGGTTTTTTATTAACTGTATCAGGAGCTGGCTGACTGGCCACCGTATTTGAAGGTGGCGGCGGAGTAGTAGTTCTCCTTCTTGCGGCAGCAGAGGTACTGGTTGGTTTCCTCGTAGATTTCTTCTTAAGCTTACTTTGTGCATAAGCACCAACGCAGGCAAAACAAAGTAAAACAATTAAAATTCTCTTTTTCATACGCGTTTAATTTGCGGATAATACAATCGGATCAATCGGCCTCGACAATCCATCCGGGCCAACTGCTACAATATCTCTGAATACAACAGTACTCCCCGGCGTTACTGTATTTATGGCGGTGCTCATAGCAGCTGTAAATTCGCCACTGTTGGCCGAATAAATAACTGCATCTAAACGCGGCCTGATTATCAGTATCGTAAAGTGTGTTACATTAAATTTAGCATCAAAGTCAAAATTCTCTAACCTGGCAAACAGCCTATTTTGAGCCCTGATGTTAGCAGCACTCGTTACTCCGCCTGTTTTGCCGGCAAACTGGGCTTTAGGATCGGGAATCCGTTTTACGCGAAATTCAGATGTTCCTAAAACCATTCCTTTCTCCCCGCTAACCGTAATTTTAGCTGCGCCAAGGTTACTCACTTTAACGGTGTAGTGCCCCGCAGAGCCGCTGATGGAACCACCATTCATGCTTACATTTAAACTTGAAGTAGGCACACCTGGAGCAGACACTGATACCGGGTTTGGTACGCCAATGTACAATACATTCATTTTATCAGGCGATACCACAGCCGATGGTCTTGCAACCATATAGTCTTGCGAAAATGTGTACCTTTTATCCGGTCCACCATCAACTGCTTTAACAACCAATACGCCACTCATAGTATGCTTACCCTCGCCACTTGCCGTAGTTGTATAAGTTCCAATACCATCTTTAGTCGGCACAGCCGATCCTCCTACCGTAATAGTTGGATTGGTATGTGAATCATAAGCCGTCAAATAAATGTCTGCCTTAAATTGCTGACCTGCTAAAACATAGCTGCTTGGTGCAACCGCCACTGCGCGGAACGCATTTAGCGTTACTTCGGCTTTATCAACGTTGCTGTATAATTTCTTAACAACTTCATTTTCGGCATTTTTTGTATCTGCCTGTATTTTGGCAAGCGTGGTTATGGTTGCTCCCAAGGGGACGCCTTCGCCAAAATAAGCTTGTTGCCAGCTTTTTTGTTGCATTCCGGCGTTTGCTTTTGGTGCATCAGCATTTAAAGAAAAATTTACGCCTTCGGCATCCTTGCCTAATAATTGCAGCAGTTTGGCACGTGTAGCCTCTATTTTTTCCTTGAGAACATCGGCCTTTTTGCCGTTGATCATCACTTCTGATGATATATCTAAATTGTCGCGAGCGTTAATATCGTCAATTTCAGGATTGATACCCCCACCTTTTTCCTTAAGCTCAGCTTTCAGGTCATCAATGTACTTACTCAAATCATCCGTCATCGCTGTTGCCTGTTTAGCAGCATCGTAGTACTTTTTCTTATCGGGCTGGGCTTTTACCTTTTCCTCAAATGAACTATATGTGTTTTGTAGGCTGGTATTTACATTCTTTGTAGATGCATCCAAACTTCTTGCAATATTTTTAAAAGCATCCAACAGGTTCTCTGGTACGTTCAGGGCAATTAAGCCTAAAAGCACCAGGTATAAGATACCTATCATTCGCTGTCTTGGGGTTTCCTTACCTCCGGCCATCTATATAAATCTTAGCTTTTAAAAAATTCTGTTTAATAAATTAACTAACACGTGGCTGATTCATGGCTGTAAGCATATTGCCATATATAGCGTTCAATGATCCCAGGTTTTTTGCTAAACGACCAACCTCTTCCTTAAACTGTTTCGAGTCATCTAACGATTCGTTAAAGTTATTCATGGTTAAGGCCATATTTTGGTAAAACTTGCTCATCGATTTTAAGTGCGCGTTTGAATCCTGTAACTCCAATTCGTAAACCGCGTTTAATGATCCCAAATTTTTAGCCAGTTTGTTTACCTGCTCGTGGTAAGCTTTTGAATCTACATTGGTATCGGCCATTTCGGCTAAGTTGGCCGAAGCTTTTTCAAATGCTGCACTCAGGTTATCGTAACTTGCGGTTGCTGTTTTTACTTTAGCAGTAAAAGCAATGGTAGCTTCGCCGGCATCAGTTACTCTTGATATAGCTGCAACTTTATCGCCAAAGGTTCTTAAACCATCGCCCAGGCTGCGTACCAGGTCCGGTCCAATTTTGGCATCATCAAGCATTTTATCTAAAGCTGCGGTAGTGTTTGTTGCACCAATAGCAACCGGGTGCGATGATGACTTTGGCAGTTCGCCCTGAAAATCCTCATTTAACTCAGGATATACCCGCACCCAATCAACCTCTTTGTCTTCGCGTTGTAACCCTAAAATAAAGAAAAGTATAGCCTCGGTTGTTAAACCTGCGGTGATAAACTCAGAAGCATATTTCCAGTGTTGAATTTTAAATAACAAACCGATAATAACTACCGTTGCCCCGATTGAAATAATGTTTCCTATTCCAAATGGTTTTTTCTTTCCTGTTCCAGCCATAATAATCAGAAATAACTTTGTTTTTAGATTTTACGTTTTTGTTTTGTTTATCGTTTGTCTTTGATGTCCCGGCCCAGGTAACTTGTTACGCAGCGGAAACCGATGTATGATTTAGCTGTGTCCTGGTACTCGTAGGTACGGGTAGAATTTTGAAGGAAATAACCGATATCTTTCCATGATCCCCCCCGTACAACTTTACGTTTAAGCACTTCGGGATCAGAAGATTTTGCCTCAACGGCAAAGGTTGGAGCAAGGTCATGAACAAATGTTGAAGCAGACTCGTCAAAAGCTGATGATGTCCACTCTGCCACATTGCCGGCCATGTTATACAAGCCGTAATCATTAGGGAAATAGGAACGTACGTTTACAGTGTACGCACCGCCATCATCTGTGTAATTACCGCGGCCTGGTTTAAAGTTTGCCAATAAACAACCTTTTGCATTTTTAATATAAGGACCGCCCCATGGGTAATCGGTACCTAACCTGCCGCCACGGGCAGCGTATTCAAATTCCCCTTCGGTAGGTAAGCGGTAATCGGCACGTGGAGGTAAATGTCTTGAATTTTTATAAGCTTCGTTGTAGCGTGTACGCCAAACGGTAAACGCCCTTGCCTGTCTCCAGGTAACACCTACTACAGGGTAATTGCGGAAGGCAGGGTGCGAAAAATAAGCCTCAACCATGGGCTCATTTGCCGCGTATGAAAAATCACTTAACCACACCAATGTATCGGGATATACCGTAACGGTATCGCGCAGAATGAAATCCGAACGCCTAGATTTTGGATCGTTACGGTGGTTTGCAGCATCGCGCAGCACCATAAGCGCGTAGTTGTATTTAAGCAGGCGTACATCCAGTTCGTCGCGATCAAAAACGCGGTCTTCGTTCTGGTAAAACATCCCCTGAAGTTTCGATTTGTTGCTTGCGGCGCCTTTTTTGTTACTCCAAACCGGGTTCTTTTTTACATAAGCCCAATTGATATATTTTTTACCGCTTGCGTTGGCCCCACGGCCGCCTTTTGGCTGCAAATAATATTTATTGTCGTTTACATAATTGGTGATAGCGATAGAGTCACGCACCCAAAACACAAATTTCTTGTATTCACTGTTGGTGATTTCTGTTTGGTCCATAAAAAATGGTGCTTCTGTTACCTGTTTTGGTTGGGCTGTTTGTGCAAATGTTACATCCTGATCGGTTTGCCCCATCATAAATGAACCGCCTGGTATATAAACCATTCCGTAAGGCACTTCGGCCTTAAAAGAACGCTGCGGCACCCCGGTTAGCTCGCCCCTATCGCCGCCGCCACCGCAACCACTTAACACACCACCAGCTAAAACAACTATTAAAAAGTATATCTGCTTCATTTTAAAATCAAAAATCAGTTATAAAAATATAACATTATAAGACCCCCGAATATATCAAATTTGCGTTACCGCGCCAAAAAACATTTAAATTAAGCAATAAAAGGCCCCTTTAAATGCTACAAGCATTGTTTTATTAATAAATTACAGTGCAAAAAACAATGAACTAACTAACTACTTAAGTGTAAATTAGATGTCACTAATACGCTATTAACCACAAAAAAGTTTCGAATTGGTAAATAAATTTCCTTTTTTTTATTTATTTACCAATTTACAATACTGTTCAATAGCCATTGTCATGGATGGAGCAGCTGGTGTTGGTGCAGGAATATCCAGTATTAAACCCGCTTCAAGCACTGCTTTATGGGTTGTTGCACCAAAGGCTGCTATGCGTGTATTATTCTGTTTAAAATCGGGAAAGTTTTTATAGAGGGATTGGATGCTTGAAGGACTGAAGAAGGCGATAACATCATAAAACACCTCGGCCAGGTCTGATAGATCGCTGCAAACGGTACGGAATAACACTGCAGGGGTAAAGTTATAACCATTCTCCAACAAGAAGCGTTGGGTCTCTTCGGCAGCTACATCTGAGCATGGGTACAGAAATTTTTCGGCAGAATGCTTCTTTAACACTTCGGCTAAATCGGCAGCTGTTTGTTTGCCAAAAAAGATTTTGCGCTTGCGGTACTGTATATACTTTTGCAGGTAAAGGGCAATTGTTTCAGACAAACAGAAGTATTTCATTTCTACAGGCACTTCAAAGCGCATCTCTTCACAAATTCGGAAGAAATGGTCGGCAGAATTGCGGCTGGTAAAAATAACCGCGGTAAAATCGCCCAGGTTAATTTTTTCCTTCCTGAAATCCTTTGCCGGTACGCCCTCAACATGAATAAATGATCTGAAATCAATTTTCAGGTTCAGCTTTTTAGCCAGCTCGGCGTACGGATTTTTGTCGTTTTCGGGTTTTGATAAAGTAACTAATATACTTTTAACCTTTTTCTTTCTGTCTTCCAAGTCAATACTTTTAACTACCTAAATCCTAATGTTTAATGCCTTTATCAAAATTAAAATAGGGCAAATTTCGAGGGCACAAAGATACGTAAATAAATAAAATTTGTGAAATCTAAAAGTAGAAATTATGTTTACGCTGCTCCTGAGATATTGCCATATAAAAATTATGATAACAATGATGAGTGTTAGGGTAAGCAATACCGGGACGTACTGCGAACCCAATAAGCTAAAACATATCACTACCGGTAAAAAAACGAATGCTATATTAAAATAAGTAAGGTGTAATATATTCAGATATTCGCTAACCAGTTTATTAATATCAAACACGAAGCCCAACAGCTTAAGTACAACAAATTTTAGCGCAAACAAAGCAATAACACCAATAGTAAGCAAAACAAAAAGCCTGCTGCCGCTCACCACGTAATAAACACCTTTATAAGCTGCCAACTGGAATAAAAACAGGCTAAAAGTTAAACAGAAAAGCAAAAACAATCCTAAAAAAGCCCATAGGCTTACCACCCCATCTTCTTTGCCGGCCTGCGATAAAACGCGCTTGCTATAAAATGAATGCCATACAAAACTCACGTCACTGTTGAGGGTGATATTTAATATTGCCGTGTACAGTAACAGGGCAATAATAATTGCAATAACCCAGGGATCGCGCTGCGGACGGCCAAGGCCATCTTTTACCTTCCCTTTTGTTTTTAGGTGAATATCTAAAAAACCATATCCTTTATATTGGGTGTGGGCAAGTAAGCTATCTGTAAATTCATTGGTGGTACTTGAATCGGGCACACGGATAAAGCGCATTGCTATTGAATCGGCCACAAAAAGTTTTCGGGCTTGCATAGCGTTAGCAACGGAATCCAGCACGGAATTACCGCTAATGCTGATATGCCTGGAAGACGGCACCTTACGTCCCGCCGTAGTATCCTGCTGGCCAAAGGCGGCAAAAATAACGCAGCACATCAACAAAAAACTTAAAGCAATTAAACGCATCAAAAAATCGCACCTTTAAAATTCGCTGCAAAATTAAGGTAATAATCGGTTGTTTTGTAATGCCCGGTAATTAAAGATACACGTTAATTAACCGTACCTGTAGCTGCCCAAAAAACCAGGAAACCCGGCTTACTCTTTTTAACGATGATACGCCTGAGCACCCGTTTAGGATTTGGATGGACATTAAGCACATCAATATTATGATGATCGCTTTCTGTCATTATATTCTTTTTACCCCATTTGGCCAGGTTATGCACCAGATAACTTAAGTTTTCATCGCCTGTAGTTATATCATTATAGTAATCGGGCAAAGTAAAATCCTTTATGTCGGTACCATCTTTATAAATCAGTTGTATTGTTAGCTGCGACGGACCTTCGGAACTTGTAAGACTTAAATACATTCCCTGGTATCTCTTCGCCGGAACATTAAAAGCAAATCTCCCCTCACCCGAAACAAAACGGGCCTGGTAGCCCACACTGTCGCGATTATTATAGTGCAATTTAATTGCCGGATGCATGTTGGTAGCAGGGATCAGCGGATTATCCGGCAGGGCATGAGGATCTTTATTGTCGCAATAAATGGCGGCCGACATGGTGAGATAGCCATCGCCATCGCCGTTACCATCAATACCTTTTGTCCAGCTTTTTATCAAGCCATCGAAACCGGTGCTAACCGGGCGGGCATTTAACAGCGTATCGATATTGATTTGAATTGTTTTACCTGCCCGTTGCGCGTTGATGGTAGTTGAAAGCAGGGCGCAGAGCGTAAAAATAATAACTATTTTGAGGGGCATAATGTAATTGGTTGGGCTAAAGATATAAAACCTATACGGAGCCGGAAGCAATATCATGACAGTATTTGATCGAAACCCTTAAGTTATAATTAAAAAGAGTTAAACCCCTCAAAAAAGCTAAAAATATCCAAAAACCAAGCATCTTGGGTAGTAGCATTTAACTTTCTTAAATAACCTGAGTTTGTGTCAAGTGACCAACTATAGTTGGTTATTGTTGTTGCGATCGACGACGATATTTAGCAAAGGCTTTTTAGGGAAAAGGTGATAGGCGCAAAGTGCAACCACCGTGTTTATCCCACATGACCTGTATGCTGCTTGTAAATTCTCTTTAACTCATTATCTATACATTCAACAATAGCTCTTTTCAGAGCATTGTTTAGGCTTACTGTGAGCTATAACATCATACCTTTCAAATTACCTGATAACGTTAAACAGTCTGCTCCACCTGATCTTATGCAGGAAGCCGGCCTGGTCGTCAATACTCATCCAGATAAAAAGCGCCTTGCCCACAATATGATCTTCGGGAACAAAACCCCAGAAACGTGAATCTTCAGAGTTATGGCGGTTGTCGCCCATCATAAAGTAGTAGTTCATTTTAAAGGTATAGCTGTCGGCTTTTTTACCATTAATCAGGATATCCTTGCCAACTACTTCAACTTTGTTGCCTTCGTAAATTTCGATAGCGCGGCCGTATACCGGGAATATTAAGCTATCCAACTTTACTGTCCAGCCTTTTTTAGGTACGATGATTGGTCCGTAATTATCCTGGTTCCAGGTAAACCGGGGGAAACTTGCGGTAATTTTATAGTTAGGATATTTTAATGGGAAAACAGTATATCCGTCAGAAGCTCCGGGCTTAGCCAAATCGGGGGTAACTGATTTAATATTCGCGTACCCTTTTAAAGCATTGGCCGATGCTACCGTAGTGTTTGTTACAAACTCATTAGCCCTATCAGTAGTGGCAATATCGGCCAGGTGCAGGTCGCTTATCAGGTCGGGGTTAATTGGCGTCCCGTCGTATTGTACGCGGTAAGTAATTTCGCCATTTAAAGGAGTTGTTTTGGCTTTACCATTAATAAAAACCTGGGCATTTACCACGCTCAGCGTATCGCCGGGGGTACCCTGACAGCGTTTTATAAAGTTCTCGCGTTTATCAACAGGGCGGCTCAAAGGCGCATCGGCATCCATGGGGTAATTAAACACCACCACATCGCCCTTTTTAATGTCGGTTAAACCGGGCAGGCGGTAATAAGGCAACTCGATGCCGTCCCAGTAAGCCTTGGTATTAATAAGCGGCATGGTGTGGTGCGCAAACGGGAAGGCTACAGGTGTCATGGGCAACCGGGCACCGTAGTTTACCTTGCTTACAAACAGGTAATCGCCAATAAGCAACGAGCTTTCCATAGATGCACTTGGGATCACGTACGCCTCAATGAACAGGGTGCGAATTAGCGTAGCGGCTATCACCGCGAAAATAATGGCATCGGCCCACTCGCGTACCGCGGTTTTTTTAAGCGCCTTCTTATATTTTTCCCTAAACTCCAGATTGGCCGATGGGCCAACATATTTAGTATCCTTATCGAAACCCCACTTTGGCAAAAATATAAACGGCAATGCAACACCACCAATATGTTCACTTAATGAAAACTTGCCATATGACTTTAAAAAGTCGACCATCAGGCCAACAAACACTAATATGTTTAACCCCGGCAGTAACATGAGTGCCATCCACCATAACGGCCTGCCACTCAGTTTTATCATGATGTAAATATTATAAACGGGTATTACACCCTCCCAACCCGGCCTGCCGGCTTTTTCAAATAATTTATATAAACCAATAAAAGGCAGAACTACAAATAACAAAAACGCAATTATAATATTCACTATATATTTTCTTTAAGTAACAGCTATTTTATACCCCTGAACAACCTGCTCCACCTTATTTTATTTGCAAACGATGCCGTACTATCAATACTCATCCAGGTAAATAATGCTTTGCCAACTACGTGATCTTCGGGCAAAAAGCCCCAATAGCGTGAATCGGTGGAGTTGTGGCGGTTATCGCCCATCATCCAGTAGTAGTTCATTTTAAAGGTGTAAGTATCGGCTTTTTTTCCGTTTATAAAAACATCCTTGCCAACAACTTTTACGGTATTGTGCTCGTAAATAGCTATAGCCCGCCCATATATCGGGAAGGTAGTGCTATCCAGCTTAACTGTCCAGCCTTTTTTGGGAATAATTACAGGGCCAAAGTTATCTACGTTCCAGTTGTAGCGCGGCATGGTGCCCAGCTGATAATCGGGATGCGATAGCGGGTATACCGGGTTTGCGTCGTCAACCAAGCCTTTAATAGCGATATTGGGCGTTACCGATTTTACATTGGAATAGGTTTTTAACTGCCTAACCGATTCAACAGTAGCATTGGCTGTAAAAGTGGTGTTGTCAACAGCGCCAAAACTTTCCAGGTGCAATTCGTTAACTACATCGGGGTTTATCCCGCTGCCATCTGTTTTTATAACATAGGCCATTTTACCGGCTTCAACTGCCGGCCTGGGCTTACTGTTAACATACACCAATGCATTAACCAAACTCAGCGTATCGCCCGGGGTACCCTGGCATCGTTTAATAATGTTTTCACGGCGGTCAACCGGCCGGTATAGCGGCGAATCGGCTTCCGTGGGCAGGTTAAACACCACAATATCGCCCTTTTTTATATCGCTTAAACCTGGCAACCGGTAATAAGGCAATTGCACATCCAGGTACGATTTGGTTTCGGTAAACGGTATGGTATGCGCGGTAAATGGCACAGCCAATGGCGTTATTGGCATACGTGCACCGTAGTTAACCTTACTTACAAACAGGTAATCGCCAACAAGCAGCGAGCCCTCCATCGATCCGCTTGGGATAACATAAGCTTCAATAAAAAGTGTACGGATAAGGGTAGCCGCTATCACTGCAAACAAAATGGCATCGGCCCATTCGCGGGCGGCCCCTTTTTTCTTTTTCGGTGTGGTTTTATCTTTCTTCCAGAATTTCCAGTTCATTTTTTCGGATGTGCAAATTTCAAATTTCAGATGTGCAGATGATTAAGTCAGATAAGCACATCACAAATTTGTTTATTTTTTGATGAATATATTATTAATTATTTCTCTATGACTGCCTTGTAAGCGATATGTTACCCGCTTAGCGGTGCAAATATGCAATTTCAAAAARGCAATATGAAGATTAAGGAGGAAAGTCTTTCGAAGGGAAGGCGGAAAGTTAAAAAATTGCTTTTTGAACCATCAATCCTGATGCATGATAATTGACGATGTGGTGCGCTTTCACGATGTTCGCCTCGGTGACAGAAGTATAGTGGGAGTAAATATTTAAGCAAACAAGTGGGTATCCACTATCAGTCCCGTAAAAACTATTCTGCAGGACGAATATTTCATCCCGCTTGCACTGCCTATATCAAAGGCCAAATAAGAAATACCGTCGAAGTTTAAATAAGGAGCGGATAAATTTGGTTTATGATCAGTTTTTTCACAGATCATTTTACCATGTATCTCCCTTTCCTAAGAAGCCAGAACAAAGCTAATGGTAGGTTATTACCGGCCGCTTTGTAACAAACATGCCAATTTTATTAAAAACAAGCTGTGCGGCGAACAGCCGGGTAAACATTAAAATACCCGCGGATAAGAAGTTGCTAGCAGCAGCATCTGCATTACCTGAGTTTGCGCGTTCGGCTTTTCCCTGAAAGTGAGTTTCTTTTACACACTTTTCAATTGGTTGCTATTGGCACGTTTAAACTTGTTCATCTGTGAGTGCCACGCCCTATTTATCAACAACGTTATACTTATTTTTCAGTAAAAACATCAGGTAATACCCGGCAAATATTATCCCCCAAATTATAAGTGCTTTCCATGAGTATTTGTACAATCCAGGATATTCCATCCTCAAGTTTGGAACCAGGTATAATACCGCTACAATCAAAATTAACCCAACTCCTAAAATCCCTAACATTCCCCAAGTTTTCATAGCATTTAATAATTAATAAACATTTCTCTAAAATATAAAAAATAACCAAATTTAACCTTCAGATAACAGCATCGGCCTTAACAAAATATTTCTTTTGATCAATATTATATACAGGGCCAAGCCTTTCTGCTAAGCCAATATTGTGTGTAATCATAGCTATTAGCATTTTTTCTTTTAAGTTATCCAACAATTTGATAATAAAGTTTTCGGTATCGCTATCCATTGATG